>CAZGGF010000414.1:0-3772 GCA_964524715.1 uncultured Verrucomicrobiota bacterium
ATGTGCCGGAGAAGGCCAAGGCCAACTTCGAGAAACAGATGGCTGCCTGGAAGGAAGCTGCCAAGAAAGCCCGCGCCAACGGCAAGCAGGCTCCGCGCGCGCCGCGTCCGCCGGTCCAGCCGCGCCTCAGCCAGAACCATCCCGCCAACCTTTACAACGGCATGATTGCGCCCATCCTGCCCTACGGCATTCGCGGGGCGATCTGGTATCAGGGCGAGCACAACGCCAACCCCGTCGGCGGCGTGTTGTATGCGAAACAGCTCCCGCTGCTCATCAAGGATTGGCGCACTCGCTGGGGTTGTGAGTTCCCGTTCGCGTGGGTGCAGTTGCCGAACTTCAACCGGCCCGGCGACGGCTGGATGCTCGTGCGCGAGTCCATGCTCAAATCGCTCTCGGTGCCGAAGACCGGCATGGCCATCGCCATCGACATCGGCGACCCGCAGGACATCCACCCGAAGAACAAGCAGGATGTCGGCAAGCGGCTCGCCCTCTGGGCGCTCGGCACGGTTTATGGCGAGAAGGTTCCCGCCGTTTCCGGCCCGCTCCCGGCCGGGCACAAGATCCACGGCAGCGAGATCGTGCTGTCGTTCACCCACACCAACGGCGGCCTCGTGGCCAAGGGCGGCGCACTGAAAGGCTTCGTCGTTGCCGGCGAAGACAAGCAGTGGAAACCCGCCACCGCGCGTATCGAAGGCAACAAGGTCATCGTCTCAAGCGCCGACGTGCCCAAGCCGGTCGCGGCGCGTTACGCGTGGCTGGACAACCCCGACTGCAATCTTTTCAACGGCGCCGGCCTGCCCGCGTCGCCGTTCCGCACCGACCACTGGCCCGTGGAGGAACAGCCAGCGCAGCCGGAACGCAAATAGATTCCCAAGTCACAATTCAAAACCAACAGACAAACCAACATGAAAACACGACTCATACCCCTCATCGCCGTTCTTGCACTGCTGCCGATTGGCTGCGCAACGCAAAATGCCAAAGAAGGCGGCGCAGCCTTGAAACCGATCTTCGACGGCAAGACGCTCGACGGTTGGGCCACCAAGGGCGGCACGGCGGAATACCGTGCTGAGGACGGTTGCATCGTCGGCAAGACCGTCGAAGGCAGCCCGAACACGTTCCTCTGCACCACGCGCGATTACGCGGACTTTGTGCTGGAGTTCGAGGTGAAGTGCGCCGTCGAGTTGAACTCCGGCTGCCAGATTCGCAGCCACGTTTACGAGAAGGACTGGACCGATCCGGCGAACCCGAAGCGCATCCGCAAGGCCGGCACGGTGTATGGTTACCAGTGCGAGATCATGCACACCGGTGCCAATGCCGGCAATTTCTGGGACGAGGCGCGCGGGGCGAAGTGGTGGGATGACTTCAGCAAGAAGCCCGAGGCACAGAAGGCGTTCAAGGACAACGAGTGGAACCACTACCGCATCGTCGCGCAGGGCGACCGCATTCGTTCGTGGGTCAACGGCGTCGTGGCGGCTGATTTCTGCGACAAGACCGACGCGAGCGGCTTCATCGGCCTGCAGGTCCACGGCATCAAGAAGGGCACCGGCCCGTTTGAAGTGCGCTGGAGAAATGTTCGCATCCGTGAATTGAAAGCGGGCGAAAAGGTGGAATAGTACCGGACGTGAGGTGTGAAACGTGGCGGATTGGAACAACCGGGCTGTCCGGCCACGTTTCACTTGGAGATGCCATGAAGAAACTGTTGCTCGCCGTGTGTGTGTGGTGGGTGGCGATGGCTTGTAACGCCGCGCCCAACATCATCTTCGTCCTGATCGATGACATGGGCTGGACCGATGTTGGTTGCTTCGGCAGCAAGTACTACGAGACGCCGAACATCGACCGGCTTTGCGCGCAGGGCATGAAGTTCACCGACGCCTACGCGGCCTGCACTGTCTGTTCACCGACGCGCGCGGCGGTCATGACCGGCAAGTATCCTGCGCGGCTCCACATCACCGATTGGATCGCCGGCCACGAGCGGCCGTTTGCGAAGTTGCGTATTCCCGACTGGCAGAAGCGCCTGCCGCTGGAGGAGAAGACCATCGCCGAGCAGCTCAAGGCCCGGGGTTACACCACCGCATGCATCGGCAAATGGCACCTCGGCGAAGAGGAGTTCTTCCCGGAAAAACAGGGCTTCGATTTCAACTTCGGTGGTTGCGCCATCGGCGCGCCGCGCAGCTATTTCCCGCCCTACGGCGTGCCGGCCATCAAGGACGAGCATCCCGGCCAGATGCTCTCCGACCGGTTGACCGAGGAGACGTTGAAATTCATCGAGTCGAACAAGGATCGTCCGTTTTTCATCTATCTGGCGCACTACGCTGTTCACACGCCCATCGGCGGCAAGCCGGAGGTCATCGAGAAATACAAAAAGAAAGACGCGGCCGGTCTCAAGCAGAACAACCCCGTCTATGCCGCGCTGGTCGAGAGTGTGGACGACAGCATCGGCCGTGTGATGGCCAAACTCGCCGAACTGAAACTCGACCAGAACACCGTCATCTTCTTCACCAGCGACAATGGCGGCCTCTATGGCACTGTGCGCAACGGCGTCTGGAACAAGGGCCCGACCGACAACTCGCCCCTGCGTTGGGGCAAAGGCTCCGCTTACGAGGGCGGCGTGCGCGTGCCGCTCATCGTGAAATGGCCCGGCGTGACCCGGGCCGGCAGCGTGTGCGCCACGCCTGTCATCAGCGTGGACCACTTCCCGACGATGGCCGCCATGGCTGGCGCAGATGCGTCGTCTGCCGTGGACGGCAAGAGCCTGGCGCCGTTGCTCAGGGGTGCCGGGCCGCTGAAACGTGACGCGATCTACTGGCACTATCCGCACTATCATCCCGGCAGCGCCACTCCTTACAGCGCCGTGCGCGCAGGTGACTGGCGGTTGATCGATTTCTTCGAGGACAACCACGTGGAGCTTTACAATCTCAAGGACGACATTGGCGAGCAGCACGATCTCGCCTCGAAGATGACGGAGAAGGCTGCCGAGCTTCGCAAGAAACTCAATGCGTGGCGCGAGTCGGTTGGCGCACAGTTGCCGACGGTCAATCCGAATGCCGACGCCGAAAAAGACAAGGCCCCGCCGCCGCGCAAAGGCAAGGGCGGCGGCAAACGTCAGGGGAAACCGACTGCAGAACTCGACCAAGCGGTGGCGGAATCCTGACCGGGAAGCTCCTACGGTTCCCGGTCCTCGGATACCAGCTCGAACAAGGACGATACACTCTCGGGAACGGAACGTGGCCGGCCCGTTTTGGTGTCCACGAAAACCCAGTCAGTTTCGCCTTCCGCCAACACGGTGTCGTCGGTTGATCTGAGGAATTTGTATCGTCTCGACGAGCGGACTTTCCTGAAATTACACACCCACGTCAAAGCCAGGACCTTGTCGCCGGCAAACGCGGGACGCAGATATTCGATGCGGTGAGCCCGGGCCACCCAGGTTGCGCCGGCTTCCTTGGTCGCAGCGGTGCAGCCGACGCTGTCCGAGTGCATCACAGCCACGTCCTGCATCCACTTCACGTATTCCACGTTGTTCACGTGCCCGTTTTCGTCCACCGAGGCCGGCAGCACCGTGAACTCGTGCCGGTAAATTCCATTTGTCATTGAATCCATAAACATTTCTTCCGAAGGCGGGAGAATACGGCAAACCGGCGCGTTCGTTAAGCTAAACCGCTGCTTCAACGCCAGTTCCTGCAAAAAATCGACGGCAATGAATGTTCGGCGGGCTCGCCCGTCTAATCACTCCAATAAGCGAGACGGATTTTTCGTTCAGGTTACAACACGGAGA
>CAZGGF010000415.1:0-1629 GCA_964524715.1 uncultured Verrucomicrobiota bacterium
AGAATTCGCCAGACGCGAGCGTCGCTCAACAGTTGGCGCCACGGCACATGATGGCTCGCGGCCTTCGGACTCGGTGTCTTCTGCAACGAGGCGGAATCACGCCCGGAGGTCGTGACCCACCACGCCAGCACCCACGTGAAACCCAGCAGGCCCGTCGCAAAAAACGCCCCGCGCCAACCAAACCGCAGCGCCATCCACGCGGTCAACGGTGGCGCAAGCACTGCGCCAAAGGCCGAACCGCCGTTCGCGATACCGATGGCCAGCGCGCGTTTGGCCTCCGGAAACCATTCGCACGCACCCTTGGTGGACGCGGGAAAACAGCCGCCTTCGCCGAAGCCGAGAAATAATCGTGCCACGCCCAAGCCCAGCGCGCTCATGGCAAAACCGTGCGCACCGCTTGCCGCCGACCAGACGGCTATGCATAGCGCCAATCCCCACCGCGTGCCGAGCTTGTCCACCAGCCACCCACCAGCCGTGAACATGATCATGTAGCTGAACGTAAACGCTGACACCACGCGCGAGTAATCCGTGTTGTCCATCCCGAGTTCCTTCATCAGACTCGGAGCGAGGACCGAGAGGACCTGGCGATCGAGAAAACTCAGCGCCGTGGCGAAAAACATCAGCCAGCACAACGCCCATGCGTTCTTGGGGTAATTGTTCACGCCGCGCGCTCCTTCAGGCCATAGGCCACCTGTGCGTTCTTCCAGAACACCTTGTCGAGCGCAGTCTGGCCTTTTTCGGCAAAGTAACTCATCGCGATCTGCTGCACGCGACCGAGCGGCGCGTTATACTCACTGACAGGCCAGTTGCTGGCGTAAATGAGCCTGTCCGCGCCGAACAGCTTCCACAGGATGTCGAGGACGGGCCGGTAAAAGTCCACCTCGGCTGGCGCGTCGCCTTTGCGGCGCTTGGTGCCCTCCACAAGGCCGGACACCTTCATGAACATCTGTGGATGAGCCGCCAGTTTCTCCATCAATTGCTGCCACTCCGCCTGCGGCGCTTTGCCTGTCACGTCGGCTCCCGCAACGTGATTGACGATGAGCTTCAGGTTCGGCACAAGTTTCGTGAGCCGGATGGACGGCGCCACCCAAGCCGGCGGGAAGTGCACATCAAAGCTCAGTCCACGCTCGGCCACATCGCTCAGGTCCTTGATGAACGCGCGGTCATCGAGCGATTTCTCGAACGTTTTCTCGCGGGTGCGCACGCCCCGGAAGATCGGATTCGCCGCGAACCGCTTCAGGTGGCCCGCAAACTCCGGCGTGCCGAGCGGCAGGTTGCCAACCAGACCGACGATGAGCGGGTCCTGCGCGGCGATGTCGAGAATCCACTGGTTGTCCTCTACCCACGTGCTCGCCTCAACGACGACGATGCCGTCCACGCGCTGCGGCACCGGCAGGGCGCGATAGGTTTTTGGCAGGCGGGTGTGATAGAGCACCGGGTCGTTCTTCGCCGGCCACGGCACGCCTTGCGGCCGCGTCGGGTCGTAGAAGTGCGCATGCGTATCAATGATCTTCGCCGGCCGGGGCACGGCCGTTTCCGCGCAACAAACGGTTGCGGTCAACCCCGCGGCGACTTTGAGAAACTCGCGTCGACTGGTATTCATGATGCACTTATTCCAAGGACGGTTGT
>CAZGGF010000416.1:0-3032 GCA_964524715.1 uncultured Verrucomicrobiota bacterium
GAACGGCCGCGGCTTGCGGCTCCAGCGCGCGTCGCACCGTCAGCGTCACAGCCGCGCGCACCGCGTATTCGTCGCGGAAGCGGACCTCCCGCTTGGTCGGATGAACGTTCACGTCCACCGCCCCGGACGGCACTTCAATAAACAGAAACGCAATGGGGAAGCGGCCGCGCATCAGCGCCGTGTGGTACGCCTCCAGCAGGGCGAAATTGACGCCGCGGCTCTCGACAGGCCGGCCGTTGACGAACACATGCTGCTGGTCGCGTGTGGCGCGGCTCACGCCCGGTCGGCCAACGAAACCGCTGACACGCGCGGCGGCAGTCTCCGACTCCGGCAGCGGCACGAGATCCTGGAAGAACTCCCCGCCGTAAACCTCACGTATGCGTTCGGCCAGTGTCCGAGCCGGAGCGAGATCGAGGACCACGCGTTCCTCATCCTGCAACCGCCACGCGACCGCCGGATGCGCCAACGCATGGAGCGTCACGATGTGGTGAATATGCGCGCTCTCGGTCTGCGGCGTACGCAGGAACTTCCGGCGCGCCGGCAGATTGAAAAACAACGACCTCGCCTCCATCGTTGTGCCCGGCGCCGCGCCGACTTCCTGGACATTCAGGATCTTCCCGCCGGCCATCTCCACGCGAGTGCCGCTCGACGCATCGTGTTCGCGAGTCGTGAGCGTGAAACGCGACACGGCGGCGATGGAAGGGATCGCCTCACCTCGGAACCCGAGTGTGCGAACGCCATCGAGGTCTTCAGCGGCCGATATCTTGCTGGTGCCGTGGCGTTCCAGACACAGCAACGCGTCGTCGCGGCTCATGCCCCAGCCGTCGTCGGCCACAGTAATTGCACTGCGGCCGCCGGCCCGGAAGCCGACGCGAATCTGTTTTGCGCCGGCGTCGAGGGAGTTTTCCAGCAACTCCTTGACGACCGACGCCGGCCGCTCGATGACCTCACCGGCGGCAATCTGGTTGACGACCTGCTCTGACAGCAGGTGGATACGATTCATGCCCCGGTAAGATAACTTGACCGGGTCCGATGCCCAATGATAATTTCCGACCCTCAGCGGCGACCCGGCAAGGGCGTCGCGGATGGTGGGCGTAGCTCAGCCTGGCAGAGCTCCAGATTGTGGATCTGGCTGTCGCGGGTTCAAATCCCGTCGCCCACCCCATCTTCTCCGATCAGGGTCATCCCCAAGTCCACCACGCAAGCAGACACTGGCACCAGCCCAAACTGACACACATGGCCACAGCTTGGCTGACACAGTTGGCCCGATGGCAAGGCAAACATGGCTCATCCAGTGGCTGGATTGGCTGATTCAGGCACGGAGAGAATTGCAGGATTTTCGGTATGACCATCTGAAACGTCCCCCGTCGCCGGGTTCTTTTCCTGCTGCCACTTCAGTGCATCCCGCGCAGTGTCAGTAAACGGCGTGTGTTTCGCGTGCAACCATCAAGTCGTTTCGCCATCCGAGAAGTTCCTGATTACGAAAGAACTCGCCGCTTTCTTTTGCGTGGGTCTTCAAAAACAATGGCGGCAGGATCAAAACTGTTGGGGACAAACCTTGTGCCAGTGGAAGGGTTCTTCCTGGAACGGCACACACATTCGTAACCAGATTCGCCTCCACAGTTTTCTGGGGGACAAGCACGCGCACCTTCAACACATCTTGGATAATCAACGCCATCGGCGGCGGGCATCACCTTCTCCACTGTGATTCGGTGCGTCCAATTGTCGCCAAAATCATAGCGATAGTAGATGATTTTGCGCTCTGCTGTAAACCAACGAGCAATTTGTTCCTCAAATTCGTTCCCGAATTTGGATGTAAACTCATCTAGCACCTTATCGGTGCCAAAGGCTTCATCAGGGATCGCAATTCGCGCTTCTTTATTCGTCGCTGGGTCAAAATCGCACGTGAACTCGTGAAGGTGAATGTCTTCCCATCCCATTGCATCCTGTATGGCGGAATGGAGTTCCCAGAACGTAAAACTAGCTGGGATATGAATGCGCCTCCACACACGCGGCCTAACCCCCAACTCGACTTTGAGCTGATATATTTCCGTGAACTTCCTTCTTGGCGAGACGTGGATCATTTTGTTGTCACCGCAAGCAGCCGAAACAAGGCTGGGGAGGAACTTGCAGATTTGGCAGGTGCTTGTCTCCGAACTGGAAAGTCCGGCATCTATCATCGCCTGTGCCAGCGTCTTCGAGTCGTTCACCAAATCAGGGTGGCTCTTCACGAATTCGATGCGAGCCTGTCGGGCTTCTTGGCTTGTCATGAGTGCCAATGGCGTCCATTGAAACAGCTCCAGCATTTTGGACTTGGCAGTATCCTCAAACAAGAGCGACAAATCATTACCCACCAAACGTCGTAACTTGTCAAATAGCAGATACTCAATTACATGTTCCCATCTCACTTGCCACTTGCCCGACCCTAACGTCCGATCTGGCCGAGGTCGAAAATCAATACCTCCTAAAGTGGGGAAGGAACCACGCTCCAAGCCTGTTGTGTGTGGAGCGAGCCATGCGATGGCCACGCACACGCGTCGACCATAAGGAAAAACTGATAGCACCCGATAGCCAGCGGAGGCGGCGAATGATTTAAGCGGGTACTCCGGTGGATTGGGTTTACTGAGAGTCTCCACCGGCAGCATTTCGCAAAAATCCCCAAGAAAATCTTCTATCGGTCGTAGTCTATCGAAATGTCTGCTCATCCCAGCTAGAAAAGCGCTCAGGCGTATGTAGGGACCGCCCGCAAGATGTTTCACATGAATGCCATGAACCATAATATCAAAAGGCAGATCCTCTTCCCGAATAACGTAGTCAGCAAATCGAGGGCCAAGGTCCTTGAACTCTGTGCAACGAAAGATCGCCAAACGAGGACCTTCTTGTGTCGTGGCGAATTCTAGGAAACAGCCTGTATCTTCAATATTCTGATCAAGCGTGCGCGATTCATGCCAACGCCCCAAATAAGGGCCAAAAACAAAAACCGCTTTTTTCCCGCCAGACTGTCCATTATCGGTTGGTTCAGAATCCATCGC
>CAZGGF010000417.1:0-2591 GCA_964524715.1 uncultured Verrucomicrobiota bacterium
ACCGGCATCGCCGGCTACGCGAGCCTGATTGGCGAAGGTTTGGGCCTTCTGGGCGTTCTCGGAGTTCTTCTTGATCATGCTGGACATCTCTTCCAGGGAAGAACTGGTTTCCTCCAGTGATGCGGCTTGCTCGCTGGCGCCTTCAGCCAGTGATTGGCTGGCGGAGGATACCTGGCCGGCGGCGGATGCCGTCTGATCTGCGCCAGCGGAGAGGGTGGTTGCCACTGCCTTGATCGGCCTGGTGATTGAACGGGTGATGAATACGGCCATCAGGACGCCCACGATCACGGCGATGGTCAGTCCGACAACCATGGTTGTCGAGGCTGCACCGATTGCGCCTGCAGCAGTGTTGGTCATCTTGCCGGATGTATCCGTGCTGCTGATGGCGGTATTCTTTGCCTCAGCCAGCACGGCGTCCACGACAGCGCCGCGTTTCACCCCCAGGGCTTCCCTCGCCTGCCAGTTCTTCAGGAAACTGGTCATGGCGGCGTTGTAAGCATTGCCGGCGACGCGGCACGCTTCGATTTGACGGAGGTTTACATCCTGCTTGGTGATGGCTTTCAGTTCGTCGAGCTTCTTGTTCACATCCTCGAATTTATTCTGCGTTTCCTGAAAAAACTTCGGATCGCGCAGGGCCTGTGACTTGAAATTGCCGATCCGGATGGCGTTGCCCAGGTTTACGATTTCGTTGGCGATGGATATTTTTCTCGTGCGATCCAGTATGCTGGCCACGTTCGGACTGGCGGTTTTGTTGGTGGAAGCTGCGTCGGCGCTGTTCTCAATCCCCAGGTGCTCTCTGAGCAACTTCTCCTGATAGCCCAGATAGGTAGCACACACATTCATGTATTGTTGTGCGGCTTCGTCCATGGCTGCGCGGTCCTTGTGAAGTGCCTCTGTGACGGCCACGGTCTGGTCGGCCAGTTGCTCGTATTCCAGCGTCTTACCCTCCGCCTTTTCAGCAGCCTGCTTGAGGAATTCCAAGCTGTTGTTGTTGGACTTGCCTGCCAATTCCTTGGCGGCGCGCAAGTGCTTCTTGACCTCCGCCAGATTCTGTCGCCCTGCCTTCAGGAACTTCTCGTCTTCCGTGAAGGCATAGCCGCGCATCTGATACATCGTGATCAATGCTTCGCGCTCGACGTTGTTGGCCGCGACGACGGCGGGCATGAAATCGACTGCCAGCGTGGTGGTGTCGGCTTTGACGCCGGTCATCTTCCAGACCGCAACGCTGCCCAGGCAGAGTGCGATGATGATAAGAGAGGCGAATCCGAATCCGATCTTGAGGCTCAGTTTGAGGTTCTTCATGGGGTGGGTTCCTTGGGTGGTTTGCGGGCGATGGGGGGGTCGGGTGAAAAACGGGTTTGGGGGATCAGGCTGCGTTCTGTGCGGCGGCGGCTTGTTCGATGACATCGCTGGTGATGACGTGATCAATGTCGAGCAGGGTCTTGACCTTGCCCTTGATCTTGGCCATGCCCAGGATGAACCGGGTATCCAGTTTCGCGCCGAAGTCGGGCGGAGGATTGATGTCGTCGATGCCAATGTTGGCAACTTCTTCCACGTCGTCTACCAGGATACCTGTCGATAGGGTGGCCCCCGAGTTGGAGGTGACCTGCACGACCACAATACAACTGCGCTTGGTGGTTTCGGAGACGGCCAGACCGAACTTGATGCGCAGATCCACCACCGGGATGATCTTGCCGCGCAGGTTGATGACGCCCTTGATGTACGCGGGCATCTGTGCCACGGCGGTAACGTCGGTGTGTCGGATGATCTCGCGAATCTTGAGTACTTGAATGCCGTAGGACTCGTTACCGAGCAAGAACGTGAGGTATTTGCCTGCGACTGTTCGCTGTGTTGCGGCAGGGGCGTTGGGGGTGACGACAGGCATGGCAATACTTCTCGGTTGGTTCTTTTATATAGATTACGAGTTCTTTGCTCGGTCTCCTCTCGGTCTCCAATAGCTTTCTATCCATGGAACTATCGGTTTGAGACGGCAATACTTGAGGAAAAACCTCACGTATATGACCGTGCCATGGCTCGATTACGGTTTTGAGGTGGAAACAGCGACCGCTGGAATAGGGGGAATGAACGAGGCGGTCGCGGATGTGGGACGCCTTTTCCATGGCCGACTGCCCGCGCGGGCACTGCATAGGCTCGCGCGGGCAGCGGATGCGAGGAGAATGAAAACTGCTGCTAGAACCGCTTGAAATCGACTTCCATGGGGATCTCGCTGCCATGGCTGGCGCCTGTTGCCGCTGGTTCTGGTTTTCGGTGAGCGGGGGTCTTTCCGTTGCCGTGGCCGCCGTTCCTGCTCGGTTTGGCTGTTACATTCTTACCCTTTGCGCCTGATGAAACCTTGGGGACGCCGCCCATGGCACCGTGTGCGGATGCCGCGTTGCCTTCCACCAACTGCATCAGTTGGGACACCGCTTCCTGCAACGATCCGGCTTGCGCGTTGAGTTCCTCGGCCGCGCTGGCGCTTTCCTCGGCGCTGGCTGCGCTGTTTTGCGTGACCTTGTCCATCTGCGTCACGGCCGTGTTCACCTGCGTGATGCCTTGGGCTTGTTCCTTGGACGCTGCGGCCACCTCTGCCA
>CAZGGF010000418.1:0-10870 GCA_964524715.1 uncultured Verrucomicrobiota bacterium
CTACTCCGTCCCCAGACGCGCACGTGGCGCAAGTGAATTATGAAGAGGGGCTAGGGTCCCTGAGGTGGGGCGAACCGTCCCGGTGAGCCGGGGCGTTTCTCGCGAGAGACGCCTGCGGCTCGGCGGGACGCCTCGCCCTGCCCACGGCAGTTTTCCCCAGCCGGGACATGCGTCTGGCCCGGCAACGTCTCGTAGGACGATTGAATGATTCAGGCAACACGCGCAGATGATTCAACCCCTTCGGGGTAGAATCTTTGTTGGACGCATGACCCAGGGTAGCGCGTTCCGCGCAACCCTGGGCTGAGTGATGGAATCCTTTCAGGATTTCCGGCGGCGACGGTGGCCGGGGATGACCCGCTTCAGCGTGTCCGCAGCTTCCAAGGTGGACGCCCTCCGGGCGCGATGTCCTTTCGATCACCTTCTACAACTCGTCGGTGTCTCCTGGACAGGACGAGCTGGGAGCGCGGGCATCCTGCCCGCTCTGCCCCTACAGCGTGTCCGGCGCTTCATCGGTAGCGCGAACGGCAAGGCGGGCAGGATGCCCGCGCTCCCAGAGCTTCAACGCATCGCGCACACTTCCTTCGATCCGGGTCCGCAAGAGGCAACCGCTGCGAGCATCGCCGCTCTCGCCGCCGGTCCGTCAGAGGCAAAAGCGGTGGTCCCTATGGCACTCCAGAGTTTTCGGTGTCACCCGCTCACCCTTTCTCCGCCGAGGTTAGAGACAAGGGGGTGGCGGGTTCGTGGCAACAGCCCATTGAATTCCCGGAAGAACCGAAAACAAAGCTCTCTTCTTCGAAGGGTTTTGCGAGTCGCAACGGCAGGCAGCTTGTGAGAGACTGCGCCGCATGAACATTGCGTGTTCATTCTCCAGGTCGATCTGGCGCCTGCGTCAGCAGTGCCGCAACCATGGAACCATTGTCACCCTATGAAACGAAGAGACTTTTTTTCCCTCGCAGGAGCAGCAGGAGTCGGCGCCATTACGGCAGGAGTGGGCGGCGTGGGCTCTGTTGCGCAAGCCGCCCGGAATCCTGTCCGCACCAAGCCGGCGCTTATGAAGGTTGGCACCCAGCAAGGGCCGGTTACGGATGTGATGCTCCAGTATCTCAAGCGGCACGGTGTCAGCCATGTCTGCGCTTCGGTGCCACGCAGCAAGGACGGCTGGCAGCTCGATGCACTGGTGCGGTTGCGCGAGTCCGTCGAGTCGCATGGCTTGCAGTTGCCGATGCTGGCTTTGCCGATGGGCAGCGTTGACGTTTCGCGCGCTGAGAATCCCAACATCATGCTGGGCAAGAGCCCCGATCGTGACCAGGAGATTGACCGTATTTGCGAAATGATCCGGCTGGCGTCGCGTGCTGGTATTGGCGCGTTGAAATACAACCTGACGCTCCTCGACGTGCTTCGGACGACTCCGACACCGGGGCGTGGTGGTTCGCGCTATTCGACCTGGGTGCTGGCCGATGCGAAGCAGGAACCGCCTTTGACGATCGCCGGGGTGGTGGGCAAGGACGAGATGTGGGAACGGATCACCTATTTCCTGAAGCGCGTGGTTCCCGTGGCCGAAGAGTACAAGGTCCGGCTGGCTTGTCATCCTCACGATCCCGGCGTGCCTCCGGAGGGTTTTCGCGGAGATGTGCGCGTGCTGGGCACGGTGGAAGGGCTGAAACATTTCATCTCCATCAAGGAAAGCCCCTGCCATGGCCTGAACTTCTGCCAGGGAACCGTTGCCGAATTGCTGGCCGATCCGGGCCGGGAGATATTCGACGTCATTCGTTACTTCGGGAGCCGTGGAAAGATTTTCAACGTTCACTTCCGCAACATTCGGGGCAAGCGCGACAAGTTCCAGGAAGTCTACCCCGATGAAGGTGACGTGGATATGGTCCAAGCCATGCGGGTTTATCGGGACGTCGGCTATGACGGCATGATCATGCCCGACCACATGCCCAGTCACCCCGATGATCCCCGCGGGTTGCAGGCCTTTGCGTTTGGCTATGGCTACATCAAGGCCCTGATTCAGGCGGTTGCCACGGAGAGTTCGGCTTCGTAGCGCGAGTTTCCCTTTTAGCTCACCCAATCAAATGAAATTGAACCTTGGTTCCTGTTTACTGGCGTTTTCCCTCGTGACAACCATTGCGCAGGGGGAATACCTGTCCGTCAAAGAGGCCGGCTTTCGCAACTGCGCGCTTATTTATTATAACAGGCGAGCCGACGTTGATTACTTCAAGCCGATCCTGGTCAAGTATCAAAACGACAAACCCACCACGCAACGCGGATACGATTCGTTCCTGTTTCTCGTATATGCGATGCCGAACAACGGGCGCCGAACGGAAGGGGATCCAACGGATAAGAAGGACTGGACGTTCATTCTCGACGCGTATTTTGGGCGGGATATCAACGTGCCGGCGTTGAACACGGCGGCAGGGCAACTGCGCAAGGACGGATTCCTGCCGAAGGGGAAGACGAAACTCATGTTCGCGATTCCCTGGCTGAATCCCGGCCTGCGCGATTTTGGAGATGTGGATGGCGACGGCAAGACGGAAGACCTCTCGACCGTCGAAGGGCGTGAAAAGGTCCTCGGCTGGTACATGAGCTCCGTCATCGAACAGATGAAGAAATACCCTGAGCTGGAGCTTTGGGGCTTTTACATGATGCGCGAAGGACTGGGCGCAAAGGATACGGGAATTGCCAAACAGTATTGTCAGGCGATCCATCGGCACGGGGTCAAGGCGTTTTGGATTCCGTACTATATGGCTTCCGGTTGTGAGCATTGTTACGACGAATTGGGGTTCGACGTGGTTATCATGCAAAGCAATTGGACATTTAGTACGCATCCGAATGGAGCCGGCGCGCGGCGGAACCGGTTGGTCAACGCAGCGGAGTACGCGCGAAACAACCGGATGGGGATTGAATTGGAGATCAATCCACCGCCGGGAGCAAACTGGCGGAGGATTTTCGAGCAAACCCTGGAGACGGGCACTCAAACGGGATTCCAAAAGGCGCCCAGCGCAACGTATTTCGGCACGGACTTCTACTGGGCGCGAAGCAAGGACCCGGCAGAGCAGGCACTCTACGCTCTTTGGATGGACTACCTTGCCGGGAAACCAATCCAATTGCCCGCGTTGGGAAAATGGACGAGAAAGAATTCCCGCGACGGGTCGGCGGAAATCACATACACGTTGAACGATCCTGCGCCGGTTCAATTGGTCGATATTTTCCTCAAAGAATCCGCGGACAATTTCTTCGCCGGACTGGTTGCGGTCGAATCCCGCCTGAACAAGAACGATGTGTGGAAGCCGGAGGCATGGGTGATGCGAAGCGCGTTTGATTCCAGCAAACGCGGGAACCAGAACATCACCGTGGATATGCCGGGCGGGACCGTTCGGGAACTGCGGATCAAGATGAACTCCACCTCCGGTCGACACGTCGGGAAGATCACAGATATCGAGCCGGACCTGTTTGCGCCGGCGAAAATCCTGTCCAAGAGCTATCGGAAATCCTACACCACGTCGAAACGCTCCAGCGGGCCGAAGTATCCGGATGAGACCGGGCGAAAGCTGGTGGACGGGACAACGTCCGGCGGCTGGGGCAAATATGTCGGGTTCTGGCACACCGCGCGCACAAGTGTGGCGCTGGATTTCGGCGAAGTCGTCGAGTTTGACGAGGTTCGCGTTCATTTGCTGGACCAGCCGGGCGCGGCTATTTATCCGCCAAACGCGGTTTCGGCGATTTACTCCAAGGGGCAGGGCGAGATGCGTGTTTCAGGGTTTGGCGCGCCCCCGGAAGGATACGAGGCACGCGGTGATTTTCGGTACAATCCCGATGCTAAAACCACGACGCTGCGTCTTGACCAACCGGGGCATGCGCGCAGCATGACCTTGATGTTCGAGCACTCCTCCTGGATGTTCCTTTCAGAGATCCAGCTTCTGCGCAACGGCCAGGTTCTGCCCAACGCGAAGTTCACGTACTCGCTTTCTCCGCAAATGGATCCCGGCAACGGACCGGAAACACAGCGGTACGGCGATGATGGGGCCAAGCTGACTGACGGCTTTGCCGGTGTCGATCACCATGGCAACGTGGGGATGACAGGGGGCGGGCAGAAGTTCCGAATCGTCGTTGATTTGAGTGAACCGACCCAGGTTCGCCGGGCAACTTGCTACGTTGTCGATGGCGGCAACGGGGGCATTGTGATGCCAAAGGCTGCAACGGTTCGGTTGTCCGCCGACAACAAGAACTGGAGTGAACCGATTCCCATCCAGCTTCCCGCGCCGCAGAAGAGGGACCACAACGTCTGCCTGCCAGTCACGGCAGACTGTCATGGCGCGACGGCACGTTTCGTCGAGTTTGACCTGACACCCGCGGGTTGGGCCTTTGTCTCGGAAGTCGTTGTCGAATAAAGCGGCCCGGCAGAAACGTGAGTCCGTGAGCGACGGCGTTTAGCATTGACCGGTTGATGCGCGGGCGTAGTCTCTGCGTGTTTGCAGAAAACAGGAAACAGATGCGCTGGCGGACAACGCCACAATGTCTGCCGGCTGTGTGCACCTTCTTTCCACCAAGGACAGCGGTACAATACCTTTCAATCATCATGAGAATAAGAATACGCGAAGTTGCGACCAGTGCGGTGGTCCTGGCATTCACATGGGGCTGGAGTTTGGAGGCGGCCGCGGCTTCAAAGACAAAAGCACTTTCTGCGTCCGGCAAGTCAATCACGCTGGAAGCCGAAGCGGCGCAACTGAATCCCGACAGGGTGGAGATTGTTGAGCAGGATACGTTTCCCAGCAAACGGGGTGTTGCTCTCAAGAACAACCTGACCACCAACGTGGGTTCCCCGGCCAGCAAACCCGATCTGGTTCTCAAGGCAAAAACACCGCAAGCCGGGCGGTATTGGATACAAACACATGCCGCCGTCGACGCCCAAGGGGCTGAGAATATGCAGAAAGCGGCGAGCAAGAAGGCTTCGTTGCGCCTGATGGTTTCTGTCGATGGCAGCCGTCCAACACAGCGCGTGGTTTTCGTTCCATGGAGTCAGCCCGGAAGCTGCGCTCAGGCTCTTGGCAAATTCGATTTCAGCGGCCAGGAACAGGACGTGCGGATATGGCTTCCGGAGGGAGTGCGCCTCGATTATGTGCAGATTGCCCCGTATTCTCCGCCGAAGGTTCCGGCTGCCGTCGCTGATTATCGGCCAACGGTCGTGCCGCCAAAAACCCGGCCGCGCATCTGGGTCAATGCAGAATCATTGCCGAAAGTCCGTGCCAATCTCGATAAGGGCGAGAATGCCCCGGTCTGGGCGCGAGTCCGGAAACACGCCGCGAAGCCTTTCCCGTTCACGGTCAAGCCGGACACGGAGATCGGTTACAACTCCGCGTTGGAACAGGCTGCCGTAGCCAAGGCTTTCGTTTGCCTCATGAACGGGGACAAGACGCGCGGTGCTGAAGCGGTGGGGTTGGTTCGCAAATATCTTTCGGCGGTCACGTTCGACAACCTCCTCGACATCACGCGTGAGATCGGCCGGGCAATCTACACGGGCGCGCTGGTCTACGACTGGTGCTACGACATCATGACGCCCGAGGATCGGGACGATATCCGCAAGAACCTGATGCGGCTTGCCGATGACATGGAGACTGGTTGGCCGCCTTTCCGCCAAACCATCGTCAATGGCCATGGCAATGAAGCTCAAATCAACCGGGATCTGTTCTGCATGGCCATCGCGCTCTATGACGAGGACCCGGTGCCCTACCGCTACTGCGCGTATCGGATACTGGAAGAACTGGTTCCCATGCGCAGGTTTGAGTATCAGTCGCCCCGCCACAATCAAGGGATCAGCTACGGTCCTCATCGTTTCTCTTGGGACTTGCACGCCGCCTGGCTCTTTCGCCGCATGACGGGGAAACCGGTTTTTGATGAGAACATCGCGGGCGTTTACAAGTTCTGGCTGTATATGCGTCTTCCCAACGGACAAATGCTCCGCGATGGGGACGGGTTTTCCGACGGCAGGTATGCGAATCTCGGCCTCACACCGTTGTTCATCTACGCCCACAACAACGATCCGATGATCAAGGGCGACTTCGAACGTCAGGGGGGGCTGTCCGGCGATTCGATCCTGCTTTTGCTCCTGAACGATCCTGATCTGAAGGCCGAGAAGAGTCTTGCTTCGCTGCCGCTGACGATTGATTTCGGCCCGGTTCTGGGTGGCATGATCGCCCGGACTGGCTGGAACCTCGGCACGAATATCGCTGACGTGGTGGTCGAGATGAAAGGCGGTGGCTATCATTTCGGCAATCATCAGCATTCCGATGCTGGCAGCTTCCAGATTTATTACCGCGGGTTGCAGGCTGGAGACCTGGGTCAGTATCATTTCTATGGCACGCCATACGATGCCAACTTCAACAAACGCTCGATCTCGCACAGTATGATGCTGGCGGTTGATCCGGGTGAGAAATTCAAGATTCCCTCCAATGACGGCGGCACTCGTAACGTCCGGTCCTGCCCCACAACCCCCGAGCAAGTGCTCAAGGACCCGATGTTCGCCAACGGCAAGGTGATATCGGCCAGCTTCGGACCTTCGAAACAGCGGCCGTTCTTCAGCTACTTCTCAGTGGATTTGAAGTCGGCCTACAGCAGCAAGATTCAGGACTATGTGAGGACCTTCTGTTTCCTCAATCTCAACAACGAACGGACCCCCGCGGCGCTCATCGTGCTGGATAACATGACCACCGCCAAACCTGAGTTTAAGAAATACTGGCAGATCAATACCTTGAACATGCCGGAGAAAACCGCGGATGGAGTGATCCTGAGAAATCACGATCTTGGATTGAGCGGCAAAGTCTGCGTTCGAATGCTGCGTCCAAAACCAGACGAACGGCAGTTGGAAATACTGAGCGGCAAGGACGCCCACAACGTCTTCGGACACATGTTCAAGCCACCCGATGCCGCGAGGCCGGAAAGCAATGGTCACCGGGTCATGTTCTCACCCAGCAAGGGGCAGGCTAACGATGTCTTCCTGACCGTCATGCAGATGGCCGATGATTCCACGCCGGAACTGCCCGTGAAACTGGCCGAGACTCCGGTGTCGTTCGCGATAACGCTTGCCGACCGGGTGGTCGTCTTGAGCAAGACCGGCAAATTCCTCGAGCAGTCCTTTCAAGTGAACGTCCCATCGGGCCGGAATCGCCAACTGTTGCTTTCCGGTCTGGCAGCGGGCAACTGGAGCATCCGCAGTCAGGATGGCAAGGTGCGGTTCAATGCCCGGGTTGAAGCCGGCAAACACACCGCATTCTTCGTGGTACCCGGCGGCAAATATGCGGTTCAGCCAGAGGCGATATCCGGCGCACCTGAGTTTCAGGCGGCGCCAGACTGCATGCCTGCCATGGCCCCGTCTGCCAGTGCGCAGGCAACAGCAGCCTCTTCGGCGAAATGACGCCGCACAATCAGAATCCAGTGAGTACGCATTCTCGCTATCGGGCGCAGTGACGCCCTGCACGGACATCAACAGGAGAACGACCATGGCTACCAACAAAACAACCCAGCATTCCCACCAACTTTCCCGCCGCGGTTTTATCGTCGCGGCAGGCGCCTCCATGCTCACGATCACACAGGCGCAATCCTCTGAAGGATCGAAGGTTAAGAACAGTGTTGTTGTCCGTGTTGACGCAGGTCCGGTTGAGCGGCTGAACGAACTTGTTTCCTGTGCCATGGATCCAAAAGCGCGGTTCAGCAACTGGAAGGAAGGCACATCCAGGTTGGTGCTCTCGCGGTTGAATGAGCGCGGCGAAGCCATGGCGGATGTCCCATGCCAGTTTGAGCCGGAAACCTGCCAACTATCGTGGTTGACGGGACATCTGCAGAAAGGCGAGTCCGTGCAATACGGAATCCGCTGCAGCGGTGAGGCACCCACGCAATCCAAACGCTACCGCATCGAACAGAAACCGGCGCATCTGATGATCAACGTGGATGACGCACTGTTTGCCCGGTACAACTTCTTGGGCGTCTGGAAACCCTATTTCTGGCCCGTAAACGGGTCTGCTGGGTCCGTTGTCCGTGGAGCAGGGGGAGGAGACCACCCGCATCACACGGGCTTGTATTTGGCCTACGGGGGCCATGGAGAAGGTGGTTCCTCCAACATTTGGTCGGACTGGGACGAGCCACCCTATGGGCCCTGCGGCAAGATGCTGCACCAGCGATTTGTCCGTCTGACGGAAGGTCCTGTTTACGCGGAGTTTGCGGAGGAACTCATCTACGTGAAAGGCAACGGGGACAAAATACTCGATGAGAAGAGAGTGTCCCGAATCTGGTTCGCTGACAATGGCGCGCGGTTTTTGGACCTGTCATTTGAGACCACGAAACCCATGGATATCGGGAAGAAGCCGTTCATGCTGGTGGCCCGGCTCGCGCCATCCATGAACATCCCCAAGGAAGGCCATGTTGAGAATTCCGAGGGATTGATCGGGCGGCAGGAGGTCCAACGCAAGCGTGCCAAGTGGGTGGACTGCGCCGGGAAGGTCGGCAAAGGCTTCAATGGAATCTGTCTGTTCGATCACCCGCAGAATCCGGAATACCCCGGCCTGTGGGGGGAAGTCGCTGTGGCTCCCCAGATGACCGTGGTGCATCATTACCCTGACAAGCTTCCCCAGGATCGGTTTCATCTGAAATTCCGGGTGTGCATTCACGATGGAAACGCGAAGGAGGCTCAAATAGGCGCACGCTATCAGAGCTACGCTTCACCTCTGAAGGTCACTTCCTGCTGAGCCTTGCCCTTGACGTCCTCAGGCGATTACAATATCAAGCAGCCATGGGTGCCACGCTGTGAGCAGGCTGTCACCAAGACAACTGACAAACAATAGAACAGAGGAATTTAAAATGTTTCTAAAAGCCGTTTTCCCAGGAAAATACATACAGGGCGAAGGTGCTTTGAATGAACTGCCGCAGCTGGTCAGTCTGTTGGGACGGAAAGGACTGATCCTGGCTTCTCCCTCGGGAATGGAGAAGATTCTCCCCCAATACGCGAAAGCATGGAAAGGGCGGCCGATCCTGACCGACCGTTTCAATGGAGAATGTTGCGAGAAGGAACTGGGCCGTCTTACGAAACTCGTTGGCCGCGAGAAGGTGGACGTCATCATCGGCATGGGCGGTGGAAAAACGATCGATACGGCCAAGATCACCGCAGATCGGACCGGGATTCCGGTGATTGTTGTCCCGACCATCGCTTCCACCGACGCCCCATGCAGCGGGTGCGCCGTGATTTACTCCGATGGCGGAGTGTTCGAGTCCGTCGCCTACCAAAAACTGAATCCGCAGGTTGTGCTGGTGGATACGGACATCATTGCCCACGCACCCTGCCGTTTTCTTGTGGCGGGAATGGGTGATGCCTTGTCCACTTGGTTCGAAGGGAGATCCTGCAAGACCACCCAGTCCCGCAATGAATGCGGCGGGCTCGGCACCTTGACTGCGGTCCATATCGCCAGGCTTTGCTATGACACGTTGCTGGCCCATGGCGCCGCCGCCAAGATTGCCTGTGAGAAACAACTGGTGACGCCGGCGCTGGACCATATCATCGAAGCCAACATCCTCCTGAGCGGGATCGGGTTTGAAAGTTCAGGATTGGCGTCGGCTCATTCCATTCACAACGGACTGACAGCGCTGGACGAAACACATGCTTTCTACCATGGCGAGAAGGTGGCCTTTGGCACGCTGTCCGGACTGTTCCTAACCGATGCTTCACCGAAGGAAATCGACGAGGTATATGGGTTCTGCGAGAAGGTCGGCTTGCCCACCACGTTGGCCGATATTGGCATCAAGAACCCGGACCGGAATCGGATGAAAAAAGTGGCTGAGAAAGCCTGCGCGCCGACTGAGGGCATTCATCACGAAGCCGGTGTCATCACGCCGGAGAAGGTCCTCTCTGCCATGCTCATGGCCGACAGTTATGGCAAGTCCAGGGCGAAATGACCCCTGGCGTGTCGCGAGAGCCATACGCTTTCGTCCGTGGATCCCGACGGATCGCGGCATAGACTGTGCCGGTGAATGCAGTCTGCAAACGTTGTGCGCACAACATTCTGATGTGGAAGATGTTGTGACGAGTAAATGGAGGTATCGAATGAGAAGAAATACGCATGCCAACTGGCGGTTGATGGTGAAAAGGATTCCTGCGTTGTGTCTGTTCGTTGCCTGTTGTGCCTTCGGCACCCAGCCTGCCCCGGAGTCAGCCCAGCCGACTGCGGGTCGCAAGGCCATGGCCGTGAAGATTTATCCGCTTCCTCAGGGCGAGGCAGCCGCCCCCATTTCCGTCACCGCGAACGGGCAGCCGCTGCCTGTCTCGCTGTGCCATGTCTCCGCCTATCCTTTCAACAGGCGCTGGCCCGGGCATCAGCGCACGACCGACCAGCGCGAGGTTGCCTATTTTGCGCGTCTGGCAGGGGTTGGACCGATCACCTTTCGGTATACCCCCGGGCGTGCCTTTTCGGCCTGCGTCGTCCGTCCTCTCTCGGCAAAGGTCACTCCGACGGTGAAGGACGGCGCGATCACTTTCACCCTTCCTCATGCGGGCGGTTACTCGGTCGAGTTGGACGGGCGTCACAATGCGTTGCATCTCTTCATCGACCCACCCATGGACTACAGCGTTTCACCCGATGCAAAAGGGGTCCGCTATTTTGGTGCGGGCGTCCATCACGTAGGCGTTCTGGAGCTGAAGGACGCTGAGACGGTCTACATCGATGAAGGAGCCGTCGTTTACGGCAGCATCCATGGAGATCGTGTTCATCGCGTTCGGATTCTCGGCCGCGGCATCCTCGACAATAGCGAGAATATCGAAGAGATCCGCTTCAAGGTTGCCAAACTCGGAGACGGTTCCGTCGATGTCCACAACAGCCACCGCAGGCAC
>CAZGGF010000419.1:0-4717 GCA_964524715.1 uncultured Verrucomicrobiota bacterium
GGGCCGGGTGGCCGTGGCGTGGCTAGGCCGGCTTGTGCGCGGTGGGCCGCGGACGCGGCGGCCGAGTCTGGTCGCGCCGGATGGCGGGGGGGGGCGGCGGTCGACGGAAACGCGGGCGAGAGAAGATCCGCACGGGGCCGCGGCGGTGCGATACATCCGCGGTCACTTGCACGAACGATTCGGTGTCGAGCGCATCCTCGGTTTGTCCGCGGTATCCCGCCGGCGTTTGGAACATCGTTTTCGCCGCAGCCTGGGCTGCACACCGTATGCGCTCATCTCGCAATTGCGAGTCGAGCGGGCCAAACAACTGCTGGCCGCGCCGAAGAAGCGGACGTTGAGCGAGATCGCGACGGCGTGCGGCTTCAGTGAACTGCGCCGCTTCCGGCTTGTCTTCCATCGGTTGACAGGCACGACGCCTGCCCACTTCCGCAAGAGCTCGCAGAGATTGCCAGCACAGAGGCCGCGACCGGTTTCTCAATGATACCGCAGGTGCGCTTCGAGTTTCTCGATTTGGATGAGTTCGCCGGCCGGGGAAGGCCCGCGCGTTGCGACGCGGATTTCGACGCGATTGCATCCGCGCTTCCAAACTTCGCGTGGAACGGGACACTCTAGCCGGAACAATCGCTGCTTCGGGTTGACCCGGTATTGGCCCTTTCCGCCCGACGTGGGCTGCCGCCCGGGTGAGAAAATCTGCGCATCCTTCCATTCGGCATCGCGCAGGTTGATGGATAATGGCGCACCGTTCATACGGATGGCCAGGTCGTCCTTTTCCGTCGCCCGGAACAAGACGCAGCGCAGTGTGACGTTTGCGTTCGCGACATCAGGCGCGTCGCTGATGTGAATCACGAATTCGCCGGGCTGGCCGTCGTTGGCCAGCAACGCGGGCAGCGGCGCGGTGTCATTGCGGTTGAAAAAGCCATCGGCCCACGGATAACCGCCGCGGCGCTCGACGGCGAACATCTTGTCCTTGCCCGCCATCGTGCGCGGATCGCCGATTTCCTTGAACGCGATCTGATGCGTGAGCGGCGCGATTTCGCCGCCGACGGTTCGGGCCACTTC
Source organism: uncultured Verrucomicrobiota bacterium (assembly GCA_964524715.1). Taxonomy (GTDB): domain Bacteria; phylum Verrucomicrobiota; class Verrucomicrobiia; order CAIQCK01; family CAIQCK01; genus CAIQCK01. The sequence goes on from CAZGGF010000419.1 coordinate 1,060, forward strand.
CGGCGTGCCGATGGCCCAGTTGAAAGCCACCACGCTGTCCGCGCCGCGCTGAAAGTGGTTGGCAAACACGCCGCGCAAAAACTCACTCGAGGCATAACGATACCCATCGGTGGCGTGATGATCGTCGAAACACGGTTGAAGCTGGACCGCGCTGCCGACCGCGGCGCGCAAGCCCTCGACATCCACGTCCATCGAGCGCGATCCGAGCGTCAGCACGTCCACGAGATGTTGCTCCGCCCATGCCTTCACGTCGAACCCGTCCGCGCGACAGCCGTCGGGTGTCTGCGGCACTCTCGCCGCCAGCAGGAACGGACGCCCCCGCTGTTGCGCGACCTCCAGCAACATCCGGCGCACCTGGCGCATGAACTGCGTGACGTGGCCACGGAGTTCCCACTGCCGGCCGACAGGCAGGCAGGGGATGTGACGGGCGAAATCAATTTGAATCCCGTCCAGATTGTAGCGCGTCGCCAGCTCGCGCAGCAGGGCCACCTTGTGTTCGCGCAGGCCCTCCGACGCAAGGTTCCACATGCCATGCGGCCACCACGAGACCGGCAGGACCCAGTCGGGGTGTTCCACCTTGAGCGGATCAGGTTGTTTCGAGTGGCCGCCTCCGGGCAGAATGTCCACTTCGCTGATGCGGTGGTTCCAGAAAACCTCCAGCTTGCGCCGGCGCGTTTCGTTCACCAGTTCCGCGACCCAGTCCAAACCTCCACGAAGCCATTGTTGCACCAACGGAGCGGCCTCGGCAGGCGCCACTTTGCTCGGGTAGGCAGCGCCCGTTGCGCGGCCCCCAATGTCCCACCAGATCGCATCAATCTGGCTGCCCGGCTCATCCACATACGAGAACACCGCGTCGCGGAAGGGTGGGAAGGCGGCTCCACCGTCCGGGTGCATTTTCCCGTAGTTGAGCATCACCCAGTGGACATCGTGCTGGATCACGATGCGCCGCTTCCGTTGCCGCACGGCCTCGCGGTGGCTGGCGGGCAAATCCACGGGCGTCTCAGCCGCGAGCGTATTGCGCGCTGTAGCCGCCGCCATGGCCGCCGCGGACGATCTTAGGAACTCCCGCCGGTTCAGAAAGGTGGATTTCATTTCGTAGCTTCCTCTTCGCAAGGGCCGCAAGAGTAAGCGAACACGCCCTTCCAACCAAGAGCTGATTCACACGAACGCGCGAGGTTCGAAGCGCGACGGAAGCGGCAACCGTGACTGAGGCCGGGGACAATTACTTCGTTCTCTTCTTGCCGCCCTTTTTGCCGGGACGGACGGGCTCCGGGTCGGTGTAAGGCGAACGCTCGAAGGTCTGGCCGTCACCGGTGACGCGCGGGTCATTGGCTTCGGTGAGAATCTTCATCAGGCGCGCGGACATATCGCGCTTCGCGCTGGCATAGGCGGGATCGTCGGCAACGTTGACGGTTTGGTCGGGGTCTTTGCGAAGGTCGAAGAGTTGCTCGGCGGGCCGCTTGGCGAAGGCGTAGTCGTAGTGCCATTGCCACTGCGGCAACGCGTATTGTCCGACCAGCCACGCTTTCGTCGGGCTGGCGTCCATGTCGGCGAAGGCGACGAAGGTGTTGTGCTCCAGTTCGTCAGCGGACGGCAAATCCGCCCGGCTGGTGAACTTCGGGCTGCCCATCGGCCAGCGGTCAGGCGCGAAGTTGCGGACGTAGAGGAAGTCCGCCGTGCGCAGCGCGCGGTGCGGATACGGCAGGTTGCCCTCGCGCGCCGCGGCCACGTGGCGCTCACGGCCCGTAACAACCCACGTGCGCGACGGGTCCACAAGGCCGGATTTCTTCGAAAGCAGGACGTTCATCAGACTGCGGCCGGTCATCACTGCGGGCGGCGTCACGCCACCGGCTTCGAGGAACGTCGGCGCGAGATCCATCAGGTTCACGAAGTCGTCCAGCACGCGGCCGCCGGGCACGCCAGGCACGCGCGCGATGAGCGCCACGCCGACACCGAAGTCGAAGAGGTTGCATTTGCCGCCGGGCACGCCGGGCATGCCGTGGTCGCCGCTGATGACGACGAGCGTATTGTCGAGTTCACCGATCTCCTCCAGTTTCTTGATCAGCACGCCGACGCCGGCGTCCCACGCCTGGATCTCGCCCATGTAGTCGGTGTAGTCCGCACGCACCTCCGGCACGTCCGGCATGAATTTCGGCAGCTTGCCTTTGACGGAGTCCGGCTCAATGCCCCAGAGCGCCTTGCCGGAATCCTTCTCGTAAGCGCGGTGTGTGAGTGTCGGGCCGAACCAGTAGCAGAACGGCTGGCCGGGCTTGCGGTCGGCAAGGAACGCCTCAAAGTTGCCGCGCACTTGTGACAAGATCTTCTCCTTTGCCGCCTCGAACGTCATGCCCCCGCGTACCATCTGCGTTGCGTTCTCGGAGAAGTTGCAGAAGTCGCGGCCGGCCTTTTCGTAAGCGTATTGCTGGCCGCCGTAAGGCGCGTCGGCAGGTGTGCCAGGACTCCAGACCTTGTGGCTCTTGCCGATGTGATAGCCCGCGTCGCGCAGCAGCAGCGGATAGCTCGGAATGCTCGCGTCCCACTGGGCGCCTTGCAGGATCGCGCCGCGCTGCGTGCGGAAGAAATACTGTCCCGACAGCAGCGAACTGCGGCACGGGGTGCAGCTTGGCGCGGTGACGAACGCGTTCTTGAACAGCGCGCCCTCACGCGCCATGCGATCAATGACCGGCGTCTTGAGAACCTGATTGATGGACGGCCGGTCCTCAGTCGCCGCGTAACAGTTCGCGTAGCGTCCCCAGTCGTCGGCGAAACAGAAGAGGATGTTCAACCGCTTGGAAGCCGGCGCATCGGCTGCCACACCAGAACTTGTCGCCGCTGAAATGGCCAGCGCGCAAAGCAGGATCTTCGTTTTCATTCGTTGGCTCCTCGCAACTACTTCGGCCGCCATGGGGCAGCCTTCTTCAAAACACCGCAACTGCTGCCTTGTTACGATTCGCCATGCCGAATTTGTCAGAACTCCAGCTTCTTCAATCCCGGACTGGGCATGGGATAGCCGCCACCAGCCTCGGCCTGCAGCGGAGCAGCGGAATCCATTGTGAGCTGCGCCACCTGCGGCGCGAACTCGTGCTCGTGGTTGAGCATCTGGTCGAAGGTGACAATCTGGCCGGTGTGAACAGCCATGCGGCCCATGAGGACCACCAGGCTCGCTTCGGCGCCGCGTTTGACCTCGTTGTAGGGTTTGTTCTGGCGGATGGCCTCGACAAGGTGATCCCACTCCAGCTGGTATGGGCTCGGCTCCGGTTGCGGGAACGCCCACACGAGGTCGCCATCGGCCATCGTCTGGCTCTTGTAGATGCGGCACTTGGCCGGCGTGTGCATGTAGGTGGAGATGACGGCCGCGCCTTTCGTGCCGTGGGCAAAGCTGGCAAACTCGTTGTGGCAGCGGGCCGCGTAGCGAGAATTGAGATAGAGCTTCGTGCCGTCCGCGAAGGTGTATTCGACGGAGTAGTTGTCGAAGTTCTGGTCAATGGCATCGCCGCGATAGCACCGACCGCCCAAGCCGTGGGCTTTCACCGGCCACGCGCCCTTCATCCAGCAACATTCGTCAACTGGCTCGATCATCCGGCGTTGAGTTGGGACATCATCAAGGAAGCCGGCGAAATCTGCGCCAACCTTGGCCGCAAGCACGGCTACCGATTCA
>CAZGGF010000420.1:0-11710 GCA_964524715.1 uncultured Verrucomicrobiota bacterium
AGCACAAGTTTCTGCACCGGATACATTGCGCCAAGATCCACCTCCCACCATTCCTTGTCGCCGTTCATGGTGTGCGTGATGGAACCGTGGCCATAGTTGCCATCGGTGCTGCCATCCACGCCGCGCCCGGCGCCCGCGCCGCCGTAGGTGCTCGACTGCGACGCCTTCTTCTTCAACGCCACGTTCTGGCCATCGGAGAAAACCTCCGCCTCGGCAATCGAGAGCCATCGCGCCGGGCCGGCGTTGACGCGCAGGTAACGCGCTGTCACGACTGGCGATTGTGTTTTTGCCCGCTCGAATGGAAACGCGAGCGTGCCGCTGGTGCCGGCGGGCGCGGTTTGTTTCTGCCTCGCGACCGCCTCCTCCGCGCTGAACGGCCAGCCTGTGGGTGTTTCGAGTGTCGAGTCCGAGATTTCCGATTCCACTGCGGGCTTTACCGGCGTCGTGTCATACTTCGGCGTCGCTGGAATTTCCTCGTAGTTCGGGATCGGCCCTGTCGGCACGTATTTCCTGCGCAGTTCCATCGCGCGAGCATTCACCGTCGCCAGTTTCTCGCAAAGATGCTGGCCGTAGCCTTGCGTGAACTGCGGGATCTCGCCCCACGTTCCGTAGAATGGCGCGTTGAGGTCCTGCCATGCCGCGAATCGCTCCCACGCCTCGGCGGCGAGTTGCACGCCGTGATGGCCTTTGCGCAGCATCTGGCCCAATTCGGTCGTGTTGAAACAGAAGTCCAGCGGCGACAGCATGCGCCGATCGCCCTCGATGCCAGCGCGGCGCATGAATCGGTGGAGTTCGGCGTAAGACTTGGTGAACTTGCCGCCGCCGCCCCAATGGCCGGCGTGTTTGGTGCCCCAGTCGGTAATCATCTCGCCGCCTACCAGCCGCGGTTGCGCCTTCGTGCCGTCGTGGCAGCTCACACAATATTTGTCGAGCACTGGCTGCACTTCGCGAACGTAGCTGAACCCGCGCGTTGGCCCATGCCACGGCGTGACGACGGACGGCTTGCGTTTGGTGGCAACGGCCTCGCGACGCAGCGACGCCGCGTTCTGGCTCTCGTGACAGCCGACGCACGACACGCGCTCGCCGGGCTGGCCCACGAGCCAGCTTCGCATGAGTTGCAGCGCCTCGCCTTTTTCGTCCAGCGGCTGGAGCGATATCGGCGTGTTGGCGGGCATCTTGAAATGGGCCGAGCCGTCCGGCTCCACCGGCACCGTGCCGATGATGCGCTTGACGTCCCACGGGCCGTCCATGCCGAGCGTGCCATAGAGACCGCCCATGCCGCGCCGGCTGAAGTAGTATTCGATGAGCCGCAGTCTCTTGACGGTTCCGCGTGGGACTCCCGCGCGGCCGGGACCGTCGTAGATGTCCTGGATATGGACCGTCGCTTCGTTCGTCGCGAGATCCACACGGTCGGGAATGGCCGTGGGCCGCGCCGTTTTGCGCAACGGAATCGGCTCCAGCAACGCCGCGCCGGGCAGTTCCTTGATGAGCGTGAAGTTGTCGAACACGTCCACGAGATAGATGCCCCACAGCGAGTTTGGATGCCGCTTGCAGGAGACGATGTGATACTTCTCGCTCAGCGGATAGGGCGTCAGAAACTGCGGGCAGGCGCCGTGCGTCAGGCCGTCGCGCACGATCGGCTCCACCGGTTTGTCATAACCGGGGATCTCTTTCACACCCTCGCCGTCGTGTCGGCCAGCCTCGGTATCAAAAATCAGCAATCGGCCCGACCGCCCCACATCGTGATGGCCGCCGGCGATGCCAATGATTTTACCCGCCGTGCCGGGCACGGGTCGCGCATGGAAGAATGAACCGGGGAACCACGAGCCTCGACCGCGCAACTCGCGCTGGTCGGTGCCGTCGGGATTCATGTGGAAGAGTATCCGTGAGTTGGAGTGGCTTTGGTCGGTGTATTCCCAACGCAGGTACATCACGCGTCCGCTCTCCATCATGGTTGGGCACCAGTCGCTGTCCTGCTCGAACGTGAGCTGCCGAATCTGGCCGTCCTTTACGTCGAGCCTGTAGATCGAGGCTGTTGCATCGCTGCCGAATACGCACGGGATGCCCTTGTAGATCGCGCTTGAGGTGAACACGATGTCACCGTTGGGCAGATAACACGGCTCCATGTGCGAAACGTCGTCGCCATCGTCGGGCGTAACCTGCCGCAGCCCTTTGCCGTCCACGGCAATCTCCCAAAGCCGCAGGCCATTCTCCTTCGCGCTCTTCTTTGAGAACAGAATCCGGTCAGCGTCGAAGTTCAGGTCGGGTGCGAAGAGGGTTTCCATGTCTGGGGCTGCGTAGATCGTCTCGAACCGTCCCGCGCCGCGCAGGTCGGAGAGCACGGCGATCTCGTCGCGGAACAAGCCTTTGCGGACGACCACGTCGTCGGTGCGCCAGTTGTTCGGCTGGCCGATGTCATAGCTGATGGCACGGGTGGCCGGCACGGAAACGCCGCGCTTGAGCACGAGCAACTTGTTGAAGTCCAGCAGCGGATTCGCGAGCAATGCCGCGCGCACATCGGACACCAGCGTGCTGGCGCGACTCACCGCATCGTCCTTGCACTCGCGCAACGCTGTCAGGAGTCCGTCGCGCTCCTTCAGTGCGTCGATCAACTTCCGATGCTTCGTTGTATCGCAGCGATCCGGCCAGGTTTGGGCCATGTCATTGAGTGCGAGCGCGATGGTCTTCGGGTCCACGCCTTCAAGTTGTTGGATGGCGTCGCTGAAAATACATGATTGGCGATAGAGCTTGCGGATGTTCTCCAGATCCGCAGGCGAGGCCGCCGCCGTCGCGAGCTTCCGCGCTTCCCGCTGCAGAGGCCCTAACATCGCGCTCACGTAGCGGTTTGCGAGTCCCTTGAAATCACCGGCCTTCCAATCGCCCGACCAGATGGCGTCGCGGTCTTCGGCGCCGGGGAAATCGCGAAGCACCAGTTGCCATATCTGCTGGCGTGCGGCTGCCTTCTGGCGTGCGTCGACTTTCTTGTTTTTGTTCGCCGGCTTCTCATTGTTGGCTTCCTTCGCCGCCAGCGCCTCGCGTGAGATACGGATGGTTTCCTCCCACGTCGCTTGTTTCTGATACCAGGCCGGGTCAGCGGCGAGACTTGCCAGCGGCAGTGCAAGCCACAGAACCATGCCAAAGGTTTGAGATTTGAGGTGCGCGATCATGTCTTCCTCCTTCATCCTGCAGGGTTGTTGCTCTTGCGTTTGCCGTTCAAGCCATAGCCAAGCCGCTTCGAGATTTCCGCTGCGTGTTCGACAACCAGCACGCCCATCGCTGGGAACTGTGAGGCAGGAATTCGTTCTGTCGGACCTGTGACTGTCAGCGCCGCCACAGGGAAACCCTGATGATTGAGAATGGGCGCGGCTACGCAATGAACGCCATCGAGCGCCTCGCCGTGGTCAGTGCCGTAGCCCTTTTGGCGCACTTTGGATAGCGCCTCGTCGAACTGGGCGCGGCTCGTGATCGTGTTTGCCGTCAGTCGCTTGAACGAAACGCCTTTCAAGGCCGCTTCGCGCTCCGCTTCCGGCAAAAACGCCAGGATGACCTTCGTGGAAGCCGATGCGTGAATGATCTGGCGTGTGCCGGGATCGCAGACAAACCGGAAGGGATGAGAACTCTGGACCTGCTCCAGCACCAGGCCCTCGTCGCGGTCGAGAATGCTGATGACCACCGTTTCGTGCGTCGCGTCGCGCAACCGGCGCATCACGTCCAGTGAGTTCTCGAGCAGGCCACGGTCCTGCGCGCTGTCGTAGGCGAGGGTGGCCATCTTTCGGCTGAGCGTGTAGAGCAGCGTTGAGGGATCTCGCCGGATGTAGTCATGTCCCGCGAGCGTGTTCAGAATCCGATGGACCGTGTTTTTGGGGAATCCCAGCGCGCGGGCGATTTCTGATAATGACCGGCCTTGCGGGGACTGGCGGAGATGATCGAGCACATGCAGCGCCCGGTCGAGGATGGGGACTCCGGAGGGGTTCCGATGTTTTTCTGTAGCCTTGGTAGGCATGTGACTGTTCCAATAGAGAGACTCTATTCCTCTATTAGAACAACCAAGGCATCAACGCAAGCACAATTCCGGCTCTCTTGCCGGTCAAACGTAAATTTGGTTGCGCCTAGACTTCCCAGCCTTTGCGGACGGGGCACTTCACCCAACGATCCATCTCCGGCATGTTGGTGCACTTCATGCCGGGGCCGTCCCACTCGATCTTTCGGCGGGGGCCGGCGATGTAAGCCATCGAGCCCAACAGGACCACCTCGGTCAGCCGTGCTGCGTAGTCGAAGTTCGAGCAGGCCGGAGTGCCGCCGCGGCAGGCGCGAAGGAAATCGTCCGTGTGGCTGCCTTTGATGCGCGGGAGCACCTTGGTTGGTACGGGCGTGGCCTTGTGCTGCGACTCGGGGATGATGCGCATGCTGTTGCAGTAAGTGTCGCTCCAGATGACGCCCTTGTCGCCGACGTAGAGCGCGCCGTTGCCGCCAAGCTTGATCTTGTATTTCTTTTCCAGTTCCTCAACCAGCGGCGGGAGATTCTGCGAGCCGGCTGCAACGCTGCCGGGCACGTCGTTGGCATCCAGTTCCAGCTTGGCGCCCTTCTTCTTGCCATCAAACCAATAGAGTTTCACTGGCGGCATGTCGTCGCGGGCGGGGAATTCCCAGCGGATACGCGTGCCGACCGGGTAACGTTCGTCGCTGCCGCCGACCACCTCTTCGGCCTCGACAGATGTCGCGCAACCGAGCTTGAGCGCCCAGTACGCGCCGTCGATCACATGGCAGCCCATGTTGCCAAGCGAGCCGTTGCCGAAATCGTGCCAGTTGTGCCACTCGTGCGGGTGGAGTTCGACGATCTTGATTCCATCCTTGGTTTTGACAAGCGTGTCCGGGTGGTGTTCCCGATACGGCGCCGGCCCGATCCATTCGTCCCAATGGAGTCCCTCTGGCACCGGCGTCGGAGCCGGGCGCGGACCGACACCGCCGTTGGCGCGGTTGCTCCATGTATATACCGTTGTGACCTTGCCGATCGCGCCAGCCCAGATGTACTCGCAAAGACGGCGCATGCCCTCGCAGGAGTGGCCTTGGTTGCCCATCTGCGTGGCAACCTTGTATTTCGCCGCGAATTCCGCCATGCGGCGCGCCTCGGAGATGTCGTGGCAGAGTGGCTTCTCGCAATAGACATGCTTGCCGAGCTGCATCGCCATCAACGCTACCGGTGCATGGTGATGGTTCGGTGTGGCGATGAACACCGCGTCAATCTCCTTGCCCATCTTGTCGAACATCTTCCGGTAATCGGTGAACCTCTTCACGCGGGAGAAATCAACGCCGGCCACCTTCTTTTCGTCGCCGGCCGGATGCTTCGCCTTCGGAGGCCGCGCCGCGATCTCAAGGCGTTTGTCGTCCACGTCCACGAGGGCGACCAACCGCTCGCCCGCCGCAGCCGGGATGTGAAAAGTCGCGCCGCGTCCGCCGCAGCCGATGACCACCGTGGCCAGCTTCGAACTGGGCTTGCCAGCCGCAAAAATACTCGGCGCACAGAAGAGGCTCGAACCGGTGGCCGCGCCAGCGCCGAGGGCAGCGGTCTTCAGAAAACTACGTCGGGTCATGGGAAGGGTCATTGAGGTGTATTCCTTTCAGGGAGAGGTTCCAACATCACCGCGACATTGGATGAAATGGCTGTCGGCATATACTGGTTTATTCCAAAATCAGGGTCCCCTCATAGAACACATCCGTCGGCAAATCAAGGCTGGTATTTCGCGTGGGAGTGATACTTTGGGTGGAGTGGCGGGGAGCGCCTTGTCATGGGGGAGTTTGGCCTGTTTTGAGGACTCCAACTGCTGGGCGGTTTGGGGACGGACCCCCTGATATCCTGACGGTCCGGGGCAGGGATACTGACGGTTATGCGGCAGACACCCCAAACCGCCTGGTGAAACTCGCATCCTCGGCAGGTTGGTCGGCGAACTTGTCGTAGATGCCCACGATAACGCCGTCGGTCGGTTTGATGCCCGCGAAAGTCTGCTTGAAGGCATTCTCGACCCATTCGCGACGCTCGGAGAGCCGGCCAGCGGCAAGAATCTTGAAAGCGAGGCACGGGCGTTTGGTTTGCCGCATGGCCTTGAACATGCGGGGTGGGTCGCTTTGCAGATAGACTTCACCGACGGGAATCGGCACCGCACCCAGCAGCTTCTGTAATTCCTCGGCACTACGATGGCGTTCATAGACGCAGCACATGTAGAAGTCCACGTCCCAACCCTTCGATTCGATGGCGTCCACCACGGCGGGCATATGGGTTGAAACTCCCACCATGACCCCGGCGTCGCGCACGCGCTTGAGGAAATCGTGAATCTCATCGAGTTGGCCGCGCTTGAAGAGCCGGTCCGTGACTTCACCGTGGTGGGCGATGGCAACGCAGCCGGCCTTCAGAAGCGGGCTGATTTCCTTTGGATCGGTGCCCAGCGAGATGTATCGCATCCGGCCACCCTCGGCGACGAACTGCTGGTACAACTCGAAGTTCTTGTTGGCGGATTGCCAGAAGTTGATGCCGACCTCCTGGCAGTGCCGTAAGGTCTTCAATACCTGCGCTGGCGTGTAGTATTCCTTCATCTCCTTGTTCACAAACACGGAGAGATGCGAACCGCCGTTGAACGGGTTGGCACCGCACACCAGTCGCGACATGGAGTAGGGACCGAAACGGATTTGCGGCAGCGCGTCTGTCGCCGCGGTTGCGGCCGTGGCATGGCTGGCAAGTCGCGCGGCGCTCACGGCAATGGGCAGGGTGCTGATCGTTCTGAGAAATCCGCGGCGTGACTGGCACAGGGCTTTCTGTGGTGGCGGCAGAATGTCCGGGTGTGGTGTGTTCATGGTTTGATTCCAACGGTGAAGGGTTTTTTGACGAGAAAGGTTTTCTGGGGCAGTCGTGGTGGATGATGCGGTGTTTCTTACTTTGCTGGTTCCGGTTTCAGCATTTCCAGCGCCAGTTTGGCGGCGCGCTCGGCCGCCAGATTGAGGATGCGGTTGCCGAGTTCGGCGTTGGCGGTGGCGATGTGGTCAATTCGTTCCTGCGATTGTTTCTTGAGTTGCGAGGGCAGGGCGAAGTCCTTGATCCGTTTCGCGCGCGGCAAGTCCACCCATTCGGGATGCAGAGCCATCACGATCGAGGTTTCCCATTTCATGCCGTGGCCTGCGCCCAGCGGGTCTTCCTTCGCCTGCTCTTTCAAGTGATCCTGCAGAATCCTCACTGTTCCACCACCCCAGAACCTCATGGCCCCGATATGGCCACCGAGTTCCTTTTCAATCTGCTGAAGCAAACTATCTGCGGGGGCGTGTCCGCCGAAGGCGATGCAGGCTTTGAACCCGAGGTCGGCGAGCGATTCCATCAGCTCGGTGTAGAGCTGTCGGCAAAGCTCGCCGCTGACCCAAAGGCTCGGCGGAAAAGTCTCCTTGGTTTTCTCGCGCAGTTCCCGCCGCGACAGGCCCGGCGGCGGGTAGGCGATGGCAAATGGCACCGGCGGAAAGACGATGCCGCCGGAGATCTTCACGGCCCGAAGACAAATCTCATAGGCCGCGTACAAGTCTGTGCCCAGCGCGTTCTGCAACCCGTGCTCCTCCATGCTGCCGCAGCCCCAGTAAACGATGGGCGCACGCTCAAGTTCCGCGAAGAATTCTTCCGGCAGCAGGTCCTCGTATTTGTGGGACTTCGCTTTTTTCACCGGTGCGCGTTCCTGGGCCATGAGTCGACCGGGCGGAATCGCAGCGACCACGGCGGCGGCGCTGCTGCGCCGGAGAAAACTCCGGCGTGACAGATGAGTGGGGTTCTTCACAGCAGTTTCCTTGGTGGGTTGTGCGGTAGATCAGATGCGGACGAGGGTTCCTTTGCGATACATGTAGCCGAGCAGCGTCCATAACACTGCCAGCGCGCCGGCGGCGAGAATCGTGTCGTGCCACGGGCCGACATAAGGTTTCAACCCGCCGAGGAACACTTCCGAGACGCGCCGAAAAGCCGAGCTGCACAGCATCCATGCCATGTAGGCGAAGATCGAGTTGGCGCCGATGAATATGAATGGCATTGTCCAACGCCGGAAGCCCCAAACGTCAACAATCAGGTAGCACGCCGCCAGCAGCAGATAACTGATGCCGCCGGCATACAACGCGTAGGAACTCGTCCAACGGACCTTGATGATGGGAAACCAGATGGGCCATTGGCTCCAGTCGCAGCCGAACAGCCGCACGTTCGGGAACCATTCGGTGATCCAACCGCTCCAGAGGAATCCTGCCGCGAGACAGCCGGCGCCCAGCCATGCGAGGCGGGCAAGCTTTTGTTGCGCGCCCAGCCCGGACCGGAGCAGGTGGCCGGCGAACACGCCGAGCATGGCCGTCGAGGCATGGCCGAGGATGCCGATTACCCAGCCGATCTGATGGCCCCGCCATTTGCCAAACAACCATTCCGTTACCCAATCGCCCACGTTGCAGCCTTCGCGGAATTTCCCGATCTCGTGGCCGGGACCGGGGACGAACGCCAGCAACGCCCAGAAGCCCACCAGCATGACAACCGTGGCGATGATCTGGTTGCGCAGGTTGAGATTCAGGAACAGGACCGCGGCCACGAAATAACCCAACGCGAGCATCTGGAGCACACTGTAGGTCAGTTCGAACTTGGCGGGATTGAAAGTCAGCAAGCTTCCGTTCACCATCATCCCCAGTACGATCATGATGACCACGCGGATGATGAGGTGTTTATAGATCCCTGCCAGGTTTTCCCCACGGCTGAGACGCTTGCCCAAGGCGTAAGGAATGGCGACGCCGATCATGAACAGGAACAACGGAAAAATAAGGTCGTAGAAGTGAAACCCGTCCCAAGGCACATGGCTCATTTGCACAGGAACCCACTGCAACCACGAACAGCCGCTGGCCTCCGCCGCTGATTTCGCGACCGTGCCTCCACCGACGATCCAGAACATGTCCAGTCCGCGCAATACGTCGAGTGACGCGAGCCTTGAGTTTGGCGCGACTGTGGTTGCCGCGTTCTGTGTCTTTTCCTGGGAGGCCATAACCTCAGCTTTCGCTTTTGCGGGGTTGGTTGTCGCAGTTCATTTGCGCAATCAGGACCGCAGGACGTTGAATCCGGCTCAGATTACGCTGCGGCCCGGGTGGTTCAAAGCAGAATCCTTTCGCGCTGGGAACATTCCCCGTCGGAGTGACTCAACGCATTCTTCCTGGATCTCTTTTATCGCACAGTGACAGAGATGAAGATTGAACGTGATGATGGGGCGTGGTAAAGACGCGTCCAATTGTTTGCGGCAAAACAGTCACCAAACACTCTATGAAAGGTATACCGATCCTCCACGTCGAGGCCAACTGCATCGCCCGCGCCTGGGAACTCTCGCTTATCGAGTTGCACAAGAATGGATGCAACGTCAAAACCGAATACGACAAGCCGAGCGATCCGCCCAGCAAGGACGCCACCATGTTCATCACGATCACCGAGCCGCTCTCGGAGCCGATGATCCACATGGATTTTCCCGGTGGGCCGGTGGAACTCCAGGAATACGTCATGGAAGTGCTCGAAGGCATCAAGGATCACCTTGTGCGCGATCCGAACGACCCGAAGGACACGCGCTGGGAGTACACCTACCACCAGCGGCTGTTTGGCTACACCGTGCCGGGAATGAAACCGGTGGATCAGATCGAGACGGTCTGCCGCAAGCTGGCCAAGACGCCGCACACGCGCCGCGCACAAGCGGTGACGTGGAAGGTCTGGGAGGACAATGACTGTTACGATCCGGCATGTCTCCAGAGCATTTGGTGCCGCATTTTGGAGGAGGAGGCCGACCAGCCGGTGCTGAGCATGAATGTCCGCTTCCGTTCCAACGACGCCTACAAAGCCGCGTTCATGAACATGTTCGCGCTGGTGCAGTTGCAAAAGAAGATCGCCGCGCGCGTCTCGGAGTTGATAGGACGTGAGGTGGCGGTGGGACGCTACTGCCACATGGCCGACAGCTATCACATCTACGGCTCCTATTTCCGTGAGTTCGAGGGCCGCTTCCTCGGCGCACTCCAGAAACGCACGTTCGAGCAGCGCACCATGCGTTATGACGACGTGAAAGACATGATGGATGAAGCGCGCCCGATGCTGCTGGAGAAGGCCAAGAACATGTGACACTGCGCCGGAAGCGCGACGCGGTCAGAGCGTGCCGATTTCGGCGAACGAATCCACCACGCGCTCCGCTCCACGGAGTTTCTCGCGGTCGTAGGTTGTGGTGATGGCAATGCACCTCATGCCCGCCCGCCGCGCCGCCTCCACGCCGTGCGGCGCATCCTCAATCACGAGACAGTTCTCAGGTTTTGAATCCAACTGGCTCGCCGCGTGAAGAAAGATGTCCGGGTGGGGCTTCGAACGAAGGCCGAGCGCGGCCAGCGCAAAAATTCTTCCGCCAAACAGTTCCGACAAGCGCAGCCGCCGGTCGGCAATCTCCAGCAACTCTGCCGCCATCGCCGTGGCAACGCCGGTCTTGAAGGCCGGCCGAACGCGTTGGAAGAATTCCATGAAACCGGCGATGAATTCCACCTGTTCCTCAAGCTGACGCCGAACCAGTTCCATGCGTTCTTCGGCGAGCAATCGGGTGTCGCCCGAAATGCCGCACTCAGCCTTCGTGATCTCGATCGCCTTCAGCGCGTCGCACCCGCTGAGCAGGTGTTTGAGTTTGGCGCGGTCGTAGGCGACACCACGCCGATGCAGGAACTCCTCCTGTGCCTTGTCCCACATCGGTTCGGTGTCAATGACAACGCCTTCCGCATCGAAAATAATTGTCTCAATCATCGGGCGCCTGTGGGTGCAATTCGCGGTTCCTTGGGAGACGAGAACACAAACCGGGCGTAGAGGTAGGCAATCGCCTCGTCGGTCACCAACCGCACGCCCAGGCTGGTCTTATACCAATGCTTCGGGTCGTAGTCGCGGTCCTCGATGGCAATGATTCCTACGCGCGTGTTTCCGCCAAATACTTTCTGAAAAAGCAGCCAGCTCCGCCGTGAGTGAGCACCGAGCGATACGACATTGAGGTTCGCTGGCATCGCGTTGTGTTGCCGCAGCCAGTTGTTTAGAGCCACTGCTGCGGCATGGGTGCGATCCTGCCGCACCGGTGACGATGGCACGGCTTGGATGGCCTCGCGGTTCAAGCCCATGCGAAGCAGTATGGCCGCGCCGAGTTCCGCGTAGGTCTTGTATTCGGAGAGGTGTGAGCCTTGCTCCAGAGGTCCTCCTGTGACATACACCTTTTTATAGGGGTGTCGTTTGAATTCAACGACAGTTTCCTCAAAGAGATAATCTGGCGCCCATCCTTCGACGACAAGCACTTCGCCAGGCACCGGGGCCGTGACCGTCAGGAAAGAATGCAGGTTCCCGACCACGATCACTGCCAGCGCCATCGCCGTCACCAGCATCAGCGCCCAGCCGCGCAACGTCGGAACCAGACACTCCCGCCGCTGGAGCAATCCCCAAAATGGTTTATGCGGTTTCATGTTCTTCCTCTTTAAGAGGCCTGCAATCTTCTCGCGTCTGTAAGCATGTCTCGCCGATAGTCAAGGCGCAAGCGCGAGGTTCGCTGGAGGGTCAACCATTTTGGGGATTGCTCCAGCGGCGGGAGTGTCTGGTTCCGACGTTGCGCGGCTGGGCGCTGATGCTGGTGACGGCGATGGCGCTGGCAGTGATCGTGGTCGGGAACCTGCATTC
>CAZGGF010000421.1:0-4515 GCA_964524715.1 uncultured Verrucomicrobiota bacterium
CCAGACCTGCGGGGGTGCAAGCACAGTACCGGGCAAGTTGCAAACCGCTGACTGCCAAAGCCACTCCCCGCTGGTGGAATCGTAGCAATAACCCTCGCGCTTCTTCTCCGTTGCCCCGGCGAGGAACACGCGGTCGCCCCAGATCACCGGCGAGTGCGGACCGGTGACTGGCACTGGTCATTTCCACAAAATGTTCTCACCGGTCTTCGCATTCCAAACTGTCGGGACATTTGCGTAGGCGGAGACGCCGGAGCCGCTGGGTCCGCGGAAGCGTGGCCAGTTCTTCTTGAGTTCTTCAGGCGTTGGGAACGGCGTTGTCGCGGCTGGAACGTCGGCTTTGGCTGTCTGTGTGGTCGCCGCAGCTTTCGCGGTCTGTGACGGGATGGACGTTGTCGTTTCCGCTGCCAGCGCCCACGCCGCAGCACTGAGCATCACACCAACCGTCGCCACGCCCCATCGTGCTGTTGCGGCAGCATGGTCTTCGGTCCCATGAGTGCGTTCGGCCTTCTGTGTCTTCGGCAGTTTCCGGCGGTAGATCGCGGACTGGACGGCGAAGAGGAAAACCGACGCGCCCACAATCAACAACAACCCGGCACGTTCGGCGAGCACAAGGTGGCGCGAATGATGCCGGCGCAGATTGTAGTCCACCATGCGAACCTGCTTCTTCAGCGCTTCGTCGTCGGGATTCTGGACCAAAGCGGCCTTCATCCGTATCAACTCAGGCGCGGCCAGCGGATCGACAGAGCGGCTTTGAAGATGGTTGATGAGCATCAGCACCGCGATGATGACGCAGAAGATACCCGCGACAGTGGCGACGCGAACCTGCGCGAGTGGCCAGGGGCTGTCAGCGGACGGAGTGGAGTTCTTGGTGGCTGGCTGCATGGTATTCAACTCTTTGAATCAGTTCGAACCGGCTTCAGCGGAATGACGTCCTTGCTTTGTATCCGCTTCACCCGGACAATTTCCTTCGGACAATAAACGTAGCATCGGCCGCACGACACACAATCCGCTGGATCCGGATCATACACATTCCTGTCGTGCGGCTCGGAAACTGAAATCAACGTCAAACCGAATACGAGTCCGACAAACGCGCCGAACAGCACACTGCCGACGGCAAATCGGCCGCGCACCCGCAATGCCTCGGCGTAAAGCTCCTCCACCGGCTGGCCGGTCTGGCGGAACGCCTTGCTCGCGTCCGTCGGCTCCTTCACCTTGCCGGCGTCCTCGGCAGCAACCTGTTCGGCGAGGCCAACCGTGGGGTGCATGCGCGAGAACGGCACGCTGAGTCGTTCCCCAAGCCAGCCACCCAGCACAATAAGCAATGGCAGGAGGGCCAGCAGCACGATTCGCCTGAGGGCAACCTGCTGCGGATTGGGATGGGCATCCTTCAACACGGGGTCAGCGATGGCGCCATATGGGCATGCGGTGTCGCATATCTGGCAGTGGATGCAATCCGTTGGAGAAAGCGTCACGTTCCACTTTGCGTACCGCGACACGAGACTCAGCAAAGCTCCATACGGGCAGAGGAAGCGGCAATATGGCCGGCCGATAAAGATTCCAACGATCAGAAATGCGGCACCGAGTCCGAGCATCCCGAAGCTTCCGGTGCGCCGGTAAAGCGCCACAAACGGGTCATATTCGCAAATAATGAACGCGCTGCCCGTTGCCGCGAAGAGGATTCCCGCACCGAGATAGACGAATGGCAGCACCCCCAGCGCATGCTCAAGCCACGGTTGTACTTTCACCGGTTTCAGCAGCACCAGATCCTGCATCGCGCCCATGGGGCAGACCGAGGAACAGAATGTCCGTCCAAAGAACAGCGTGAATATCAGCGGCAGCAGGAAGAACGCCAAGGTCGTCAGCGGCACAACGTAACTGCTGTTGAACATCGCCAGCGCCACATCCTGCACCGAGCCTATCGAACAAACGCATCCCTGTTGATAGAAACCGAAGTAAAGCAGCGAGAACACCGACAACGCCAACACGCCGTCACGCGAGCGTTTCTTCAGAACCAGATAGGACGCCAGCGACAACGCCACCACCAATACCGCCACGTCGAGGTAGCTTTGCCACAACGCCCGCGCCGCCGGCATGGTCGTCACCGGCATCTTGTAGCCCGCATCAAACTCCGGTGGCGGGAAACGCTCGACGCCAAAGGCTGAAACAAGCGGCAAGATCAACAACACGAGATGGAGACAAACACGCGCCATTTGCCTCATGCCTGATGCTCCCGGTTCTTGAACAGGTACGGCTTGTCGGCTGGCACACGCCGGAATGCCTGCCCGGGGCATGCGATGGCGATGGCGCATTCGTCACAGTTCACGCAACGGTCATGGCGCACCTGCAGGAAGAACGAACCGTTGCCGAACAGGACACAACCCTTCACACATTTCGCGCAGCCAATGCACAATTCCTCGTCAATGTTGTATTCGTAATAGGGATCCTCCAATGCGCGCCGCTTGATCGCGCCAGTTGGACAAAGTTGGTTCTCCGCGCCGGTGTCGAGGCTGATCGGCTCCGGCTCGAAATAGCCGGTGCAGAGTTTGCAATAGCCGCACATCGGATAGACCTGCACGCATTTCACCGCCGACGGATGCATCACGCACTCCGTCGCACAGCGCGTGCAGCAAACGCACTTGTAGGGATCAATCTGCCACACCATCCGCTTCGGCTGGCTGCGGCGGAACAGCAAGGTCGTCGCCGCGCCCAATAGGAACAGAAACGCGCCACGCACAGTGCCGTTGAAGAACTGGCGTCGCGACGGTTCCGGTTTGGAAATCGGGGCACTCATGACTGCTTCGTCATCGCTCTCACCTCGGCCGCTTGCGGCAAGACGCATGTCGGCAATGACACGCAACCGCGGCAAAGCCTGATCTTCGGACACCCGGCCTGCTCCGGCGGCGGCGTTCGCCGCGCCACCAGCACACTAGCCACTGCCGCCAGCGCTGTCAGGATCGCGTAACGCAAACCACTGCGCAGAAACTCGCGCCGGTGCTGGATTTGCTGGAGAATAGGGTTCATTTCTTTCGAGTGAAAACGCGAATCTCCCGGGAGAACGCATCCGCCAACAAAACACGGCCCGCCGAATCTACCGCCAGATCCATGCATACACTGCTCGTGCCGGCCGCATGAGGGTTCTCCATCTGTTTCGGGAAAAGTTCCGGCCCAGCGACAACGCCTTCGAAGTCGCCCTTGGCACTGTAGACCTTCACGCGCGGCAGTCCTTTCTCGCTCGTCACGAACCGCCCATCCGGCAACCGTGCAAAGTGGATCGGGTTGCAACAACCACAAAAACCTTTCACACCAAGGCTCTCCTCGCCCCAGTAATTTTGAATCTCACCGTTGAACGTGTAGGCTTCGAGCCGGTGCCGGCCCGGGTTTACAACCCAGAGCAGCCCGTCCGCACCGATTCCGAGGTCGAGATACGGACTCGGCACGATGAAGCCGAGGATTTGTTTATCCGGGTCTCTCTTGCCAATGCGGCCGAGCAATTTACCCGCAAGATCGTAATGAAACACCACGCGGTTTCCGGCATCGGCGACAAATACGTCCTTCTCCCACACTGCCACTGCTGTCAGCAATGCGTCGCCCCCTGCGCTCTCCCATTGCGACTGCCGCGCACCAGAATGGCTGAACACCTCCACGTGATTCTTCATCCCGACGAAGATGTTCCCCGTCGGCGCCACTGCCAGACAACGCGGCTGTTCGCCCAACTCAAACTCGCCGGTACGCTCGCCGGTCTTGCTGAAAACGCGAACCGCCCGGTCGCCCGCCACGTAAATACGATCCTCCGGCCCCGTCGCGACAGCGCGCAACTCCTTGAAGCCCGTGGCAATCTTCGCTGACTCGTCGTACTGGATGAGTGCTGGGTCGGTCTTGTAGAACTTCGACAAATCGTAGGTGAATTCCTTGCCAAGGCTGCGTCCACTGCCTCCCCCGCCGACAACCGGCTTCTGCGCATGCGCCGGAAACGACAGCAAGCCACTCGCACTCCCCAATCCGAACAACGATGCACCGCCCACGCCCTGCCGCAAAAACTGGCGTCGTGTGGCTTTTTCCATGCTCTTTGGCGCTTTGTTCATCGAATGCTGTTCAAAAACTGCCAACCGGCTGACGCAAAACTTGCGACATCGCCGTCCCGCTTGCAAGCCTAGGTTTGTGTGCCCGCATGCAACAGCAGGCCGCTCCTTGACGAGAAGCGTTAGTCGGAACAAGATACCAGCGTTGCCGTCGAGCAAAAAGCAGAAACACACATGGCTGTCATTACATTAACCACGGATTTTGGCACAGGCGGCTGGTTCACCGCCGCCATGAAAGGTGTCATCGCCAGCATCGCTCCAGAGGCGCGAGTCGTGGACGTCACGCACGAGATCACCGGGCAGGACATCCTCGCCGGCGCGTTCGTGCTTGCACAGTGCTTCCGCAATTTTCCCCGTGACACCGTCCATATTACCGTCGTGGACCCCGGTGTTGGCTCGCCCCGACGCGCTATCGCAGTGAAGTCGCAGGATTATT
>CAZGGF010000422.1:0-1775 GCA_964524715.1 uncultured Verrucomicrobiota bacterium
TCTCCAACGCCTCCTTCAACTCCGCCAGCACCTCGTGGATTGAGTCCGACACAGATAGGGCATACGCGCAATTCAAGTCCGGATGCTGCTTAGCCCTCGCCTGCGGCAGCCGCAGAATGCGCCCGACAATCTGCTCAATCGCCGTGGCGGAGCGCGTTTCCTTGAGGCTGCACAAGACGTAAGCAAACGGGCAATCCCAGCCTTCCCGAAGCTTTTGCACGGTGATGACGAACCGCACCGCCGGTTCTTTCGGCGACTTGATCTCTTCTACACCGGGAAGTTCGTCCAGCGCACCGACGGAAATCTTGATCTGCTCTTTCGTCAGACCGAAGTCCTTCACCAGCCGTTCGCGCAGCGGTTCGCAGTCCGCCACGCGCTCTGCTTGGATGAGCAGAATCGGCCGCAGGTATTCGCCCGTCTTCTGGCCTTCCGCTGCGGCGAGCTTTTCGAGGTCGCTGCGCAGCGTGATCGCCTCCGTCAGCAACGGGTCGCGTTGGCTTGGATGGCGCGTGATGACGCGCAGCGGCAGCTTCACCATGTCCGCCGCCTTCAACTCCGCCGCCGAGACATGGTGCAGCACGTTTGACGGATTCTTCGAGCGGTCCGGCGTCGCCGTAAACTCCACGATGCACGACGGCAGCAGGTTGCCCAACGTGGCAAATGAAAGCTCCGTTCGCGCGTTGTGCGCTTCGTCCACGATTACTATCGGCCGGCGCAACCGCAACATGTTCTCCAGCGACGGGCGCGGCTTGCCGTCCGGCCCCGGCCGCAGTTCCGCCAGCCGGTCTGCCGGCACGTTCAGCAGATGCTCGCTAAACGCGCCGTTCTGGTCATACACCTTCCGCCCCGTCGTGTCCTCCACGCGGAACGATTGGATCGTCGCAACAATCACCACCGTCTGGCCGTCCACCGTCGCCCGCGACAGGTTCAACGCCTCCTCGATGGTCAGCACTTCCACGTTGCCGCAGGCCAGTTCCAGCGCGCGCCGGTAAGGATGCCGCGGGTCGCGCAATGCGTCGGCGGTCTGGTCGAGAATCGTGTTGCTCGGCACCAGCCACAGCACGACCGCGCGCTCGGCGCGCAATAATTCGGTTTTCGCCAGCCCCGCCGTGTAACAGGCCAGCAGCGTCTTGCCACCGCCGGTCGGCACCCGCAGACAGACATACGGCATTCCCGGTGTCAGACCGACTGCCGTCACCGGAATGTAAGGCGCGAGCGGATGATTGTTGCGGCTCTGCACCTCCTGAAACGCCGCCGCCGGATCGCCCGTCCGCGAACAGAGCCGGAAGAAATCCTCCAGCGATTTCAGCACCCGCGTTTGGTATTCTTTCGGTGTGATCATGACACTTTTATTTCGTAGGGTGTCTGCCGTACCACGATCCGTTCGGCCTGCAACCGCTCGCGGCCCAAAAGGCAGCCCGCGCAGTAGATAACACGCACGCCGTCAAACGGCGGAAGCTGCGCCAGCACCGCCCGCGTCAGCACGTTGCCACCGTTGGCGCTTTTGTCGCCCAGAATTCCGTTGTAGAGCAGATAGACGCCCACACCCCGACACGTGCCGAGGAGTGGCGAGCGCGCCGACACCCGTTCGCGCGGCAACGGCTCGCCCGTCTCGCTGAAATACACATGCCGCGCCAGTTCCGCGAACCGCACGGTCTCGCGAATCTTGCCGCCCGAATCAAAAAGCGATTCGCCCAATTCGCAGTAACGGAACCCGCCGCCGAGTCCTTCCACCTTTTCGCCCTTCGCGTTGGTGTAGCCTTGCGACACATGTT
>CAZGGF010000423.1:0-3813 GCA_964524715.1 uncultured Verrucomicrobiota bacterium
GCCTTGCGACACATGTTTGACGCGCTCGGCTGTAAGTTGAGCACAGATGTTAAAACTTTTCCTTTTCTGCTCCTCATTTTCAAACGGCAGTTGAACAATGATAAACCGTCGGTTCCCGCCGTCCTGCTTGTTCTGTTGAAGCACCGCATGCCCCGTCGTGCCGCTGCCGGCGAAGGAATCGAGCACAATATCTTCCTCGCCCGCATACAACGAAACCAAGTAACTGATCAACTCAACGGGCTTCGGATAGGTGAATTCGAGGCCCATGGCCTCCAGCATGTATCTGTTCGTTTCTGTCGTTCCGAGATCGGTCAAGACGCTTTGGACGTAGTGGCCCACGCGGCCTTCACGCCGGTAATAGATAACGCCGTTCTTGCTGAGATAGAATCTGAGTTGGGTGCCATCATCATCAAGCGGTTGGCAATCATTGTCGATAAATGCACGCAACTTGTCGGCCGCCATCCAACCTGTGTAGACTCGACATGGTTGAGTGAGTTTCCCCTTGGCGACGCACATTTGGTTGGCACGGACTGGATAGACAGCTTGGAACTTCTTCGTTAGCTCCCGTGAGATGTAACCCAAGCTTGTTACCGCTTGGAAGAACTCTTCAAAAAGCGGCATTGGCGCGAGGTCGAGCAACTCTTGCTCGCAAGGAAATCCCACAGGCAATTCTACGACGCACGGCGGATTCTTCGGCCCGTTCTTGGTAATCGAGTTCTCCGCGAAGTCCCGGCGTATCTTCGAATGCGCTGGAACGGTGGGGTCAATGACAGTGCGAATCTTCGTCCTCGCCTTGTTCTTTGCGTAGAGCAAGACGTATTCATGCACGCCTGTTATTTCCTCTTGGTTCTCAGTATGACCGTGCGTGTTCCAGACGAGAATTTCGATCAGGTTCTGAAGGCCAAACACCTCGTCGCAAATTGATTTGAGGTTCCCGACTTCCTCACGGCCAATACTGATCAAGATCACGCCTTCCTCGCATAAGAGTTTTCTGAGCAGCGCCAGTCGTGGATACATCATGCACAACCACTTGTCGTGACGAGAGAGGTCTTCGGCTTCTTTGCCAACGGTTTTGCCCAGCCAGTCGCGGATGATCGGGCTGTTGACGTTGTCGTTGTAGGCCCAACCTTCGTTGCCAGTGTTGTAAGGCGGATCAATGTAGATGCACTTCACTTGACCGGCGTAGTAGGGCAGCAGCGCCTTGAGCGCGACAAGGTTGTCGCCTTCGACAATGAGGTTGCCGTTGCCTAGATCGCCGCAGGCGAGATCAGGCACGTCCTTGAGCAGGTAAAAAGGCACCTGCAAGTGGTGGTTGACCACCGCTTCTTTACCAATCCAGTTAAGAGTGGGCACAGGCTGAGCGCTTGGGTTGCGCGTGCCTCAGCCTGCTGCGGCTGTCCCCCAAGGCGAACGCGGTGCCCGACAAAAAAGTGGGACGTGCCTACACACGTCCCACACCAGGCACCGCCAGGCGCCTTAGGAAGAACGCTTTCGACACGCCCCATTCGGGGCGTGCTTCAAGCGCTGCCTTCCTATTGAAACTGGCGGTTTCGGTGTGGATCAGCAGCCGAAGCGACGCGAAATCGCTTTGGTTGAATTTGGTTGTGTTGCTGTTAAGTCATCGTTTCTCTGACGGGGCCAAGAGTAGCCCATGGAGCGGCGGTTCGACAAGCCCGCTCCATGCTCGACAAAGCATTTGTAGGCGGGCTGTAATGCGATGAAACCATGATGACTGAAAAGGAACCGGCCAGTTGGACGCCCACCCCACCACGATTGAACGGCTGGCGGAAAGCCGCGCGGATGGCGATGGGCATTACCTTCGTCGCGATGGTCGCGGGGCAAGTCCTCGCCGCCGCTGACGCAGATTTGCTCCGCACTCAGTTCCGCGAAGTGGACACGCTCTTCGCCAATCCGGGCCAGGGTTGGATGAATCAACAGCGCAGCCCAAAACACGAGCCGCGCTTCCCATGCTCGGTCGTCTATGTCCGATTCGGCTGGGCCGAGGCAGAACCTGCGGAGGGTCAATACAACTGGAAGCTGCTGGACGACGCCATCGCTGCATGGAAATCGCGCGGTGCTGCCATCGCTTTCCGCGTCATGACGTGCAGCGCCCACAGCGCCGGCTACTACACCTCTCCGAAGTGGCTCTTCGACGCCGGCTGCAAGGGCCACGAATACCTGCGCGGCGGCGATGATCCCACCAGCGGCGGCAAACGCATCCCCCGCATCGAACCCGACTACGCCGACCCGCTCTACCTCGAAAAGCATGGCGCGTTTCTAAAAGCACTGGGCGAACGCTATGACGGCCACCCGGCCATCGAGTTCCTCGACATCGGCTCCTACGGCATTTGGGGTGAATGGCACACACCGCATCCCGCGCCCGTCGCCGTCCGCAAACAAATCGTGGATCTCTACCTGCGCGCCTTCCGCAAGACCCCGCTGGTGTTCATGTCGGACGACGCCGAGGTGCTCGCCTACGCGCTGGCCCACGGCACCGGTTTCCGGCGCGACGGCGTCGGCTCGACCTGGCACGAAAAAACCTGGATCGGCTCGAAGAAATACGCGGCGGTCGAAGGCATGGCCGACACTTGGAAGCGCGCGCCCGTCGTTTTCGAGTGGTTCGGCAGCTACGACTATCTCCAATCCCGCAAGTGGTCCTTCGACGCAGCGGTGAACTTCATGCTCAGCAACCACGTCACCCTCATCAATGACAACGTCGGCCGCGTGCCGCCCGAAGCGATGCCCCAACTCGAGAAACTCGCCCGCCTCGCCGGCGCCCGGTTCGTTTTGCGTGAGTTGGCTCACCCGAAGAGTGTGAAGCCTGGCGCATCGTTGCCGCTCCAGATGAAATGGGCCAACGTCGGCGTGGGCAAGCTCCACCATCGCTACGTCGTCCAATTCTCCCTGCTCGATGCCGCAGGCCAGCCCGTCTTCAGCGCCAACGCGAAGGCTGATCCGCGCGACTGGCTCCCCGGCGAACGCAATCTGACGGAATCGATCCAACTTCCCGCAACGTTGAAACCCGGTGATTACACCCTGGCCGTCCAACTGGCGGATGCCAGCGGCCAGCGACGCCCGTTCCGTCTCGCGATGGACGCGCCGGAAAAGGAGGGCCGGTATCTGGTCAGCCACGTGAAGCTCCTCGACTGACGACGTGCTGCGGCGTCCGTTTTTCTGATTGCTCTCCGCCGTTGGCGCAAACACTCTCTGCGGTGACGTATGAGAACCTCAACTCAGCGGAATCCCGGCAGGGCGGTTGCGATCACTCTCCTCACAATAGCTGCAGGCGTCGGCCTTGCGTCCGATTGGCCGGCCTTTCGCGGCGACAGCATGCGCAGCGGATACACGACGGAGGATCTGCCCGGCAACCTCGCGCCATGTTGGAGCTACAAGCCGCGTCATGCGCCCATGCCGGCCTGGCCGGGCAGCGACACGCGGATGCCATTTGACCGGGCGTTTCACACGGTCATCGCCGGCAACACGTTGTTGTTCGGCAGTTCCGCCGACGGCAAGGTGCACGCCCTCGATGCTGCAACGGGTGAGGAACGATGGACGTTCCTGACGGGAGGTCCGGTCCGTTTCGCGCCTGCGGTCTGGCGCGACCGGGCATTTGTCGCCAGCGACGATGGCTGGCTCTACTGCTTGGACACGCAGGATGGGCGGTTGTTGTGGAAGCTTCGCGGCGGGCCGGGTGACAGCTTGGTGCTGGGCAACGGGCGGCTGATCTCTCGCTGGCCCGCGCGGGGCGGGCCGGTGACCGCGGACGGCGTGGTGTATTGGGCCGCCGGCATCTGGCCGTCGGAAGGGATTTTC
>CAZGGF010000424.1:0-5941 GCA_964524715.1 uncultured Verrucomicrobiota bacterium
GTGAGTTAACGACGGGGCCGACGAAGAAAGCCAACGAACCGATGAGCTAACGACAGTCGACCAACTCGAAAACGCCTCGACGGCGACTGCCAACAGACGCGATTACTCAATCAAACAAAAATACTCACAGCCTCGGAGTGACGCGGCCACGTAGGAGATGACATCATGAACAACGAACCCTCTGTTTCCCGTCGCAAATTCCTTGGTGGCGCGCTGGCAGCCGGCGCTTCTGTGGCCTTGGCGGCCGACGCCGCTGAAAAACAGACAGAGCCGCCAAAGCAATACGATCGCAAGATCAAGCTCGGTCTCATCGGTGGCGGCGGGCGTGGCACGTGGATCGCCAAGCTTTTCCAGAAGCACGGCGGCTATACGATCCATGCGCTGGCCGATTACTTCGAGAGTGTCGCGGAGAAGACCGGTGAACTGCTCGGCGTGGACAAGGCGCGGCGTTTCTGCGGATTGTCGGGTTACAAAAAACTGCTGGAGAGCGGCGTTGAGGCGGTCGCCATCGAGGACGTGCCGTATTTCTACCCGGAGCAGGCAAAGACCGCGGTGGATGCGGGCCTGCATGTTTACATGGCGAAGCCGGTCGCGGTGGATGTGCCGGGCACATTGCTCGTTGGCGAGAGCGGCAAACGCGCGACGCAGAAGAAGCTCTGTTTCCTCGTGGATTACCAACTGCCGAGCGACCCGGCGATGGTGGAGATTGCCAGGCGTGTTCGCGAGGGCGCGTTGGGGCCGATTGCGCACATCGCGTCGTTTGGTTTTGGCTGGCACGCGTGGCCCGACCCGCCGCTGGAGAAGACCATCGAGAGCCGGTTGCGCGGCCAGATATGGCTTTCGGACACCGCGCTTAGCGGCGACACGATTGTCTCCTATGATATCCACATCATTGACGGCGTCATCGCAGTGACGGACAAGCGCCCTGTTGCGGCAAGCGGCCGTGCGCGGACTTGCCGGCCAAACCCGCACGGCGACCGCACGGACGCCCTCGGGGTGGTTTATGAGCAGGACGATGGTGTGCTCTGGACGCACGTGACGCAGGCGCTGGACAACAACTTCGATGTCACCACGCTGTCGGCAAGCATCTTCGGCATGAAGGCGACTGCGCGCATCCAGTATGGCGGCAAGGTCTTTATCCGCGGCGGCGACAAACATTACGTGGGGCAAATCGGCAGCGTTTTCACCGAGGGCGTTCAGCGCAACATCGCCAATTTTTACAGCAACATCACCGAAAGCCGCTTCGAAAACCCGACGGTGCAGCGCGCCGTGGACGGCACATTGACGGCGATCCTCGGCCGCGAAGCCGGCGCGCGGCGGCGTGACCTGACGATGGAAGAGTTGGTCAAGGAAAACAAGGAGTTGAAAGTGAGCCTGGACGGGATGAAGCTGTGAGCCAACCATGAAGAGAAGAGACTTTTTGAAACTGGGCGGACTGAGTGCGGCGTTGTCGCTCGGCACGCGTGAACTTCCTGCGGCAACCAAGAGCGGTGTTGTGCAAGAACCGGCGCACGATGTGCCGATCGCCGGCGATGCAGATGTGGTTGTCTGCGGCGCCGGGCCGGCGGGCGTGGCAGCGGCGGTTGCCGCGGCGCGCAAGGGCGCGAAGACGCGGCTGATCGAACTGCACGGTTGTCTGGGTGGCATCTGGACGGCGGGGTTGTTGAGCTGGATTCTCGACTACAAGAACAAGAGCGGCCTGATGACGGAGATTTGGGATCGGCTCGTGAAACGCAATGGCCGCGCCTTCAGCAAGGGCGGCAAAGCCACCAACGCCTACGACCCGGAGGTGATGAAACTTGTGCTGGAGGAAATGTGCGCCGAGGCGAAGGTGGAAATCCATTTGCTCACGCGCGTTTGCGCCGCCGTCAGCAACGCCGAGAAGCGGTTGACGCACATTGTGACCGAGTCGAAGTCGGGACGCGAGGCGTACGCGGGGAAGGTCTTCGTGGATTGCACCGGCGACGGCGATCTGGCGGCGCAGGCGGGTTGCGGGTTCGATTGGGGGCATCCCGAGACGGGCAACACGCAGCCGTTCTCATTGATGGCGATCATCGCCGGCGTCACGCCGGAAGGGATTGCGGGTTTCTTCCACGATGATGATTCGAAGGATTGGGCGAATCCAAAGGACAAACTCAAGGCCGAGATGGAGAAGGGCGGCCACTCGCCGTCCTATGCGAAGCCGACCATCTTCCGGCTGCGCAACGACTTGTTTGCCATGATGGCCAATCACGAATACGGCGCAAAGGGCATAGATGCCCGCGACTTGACGGCCGCGACGCTCCGTGGGCGCAAGGAAGTGCATGCGCTTGTGGATGGTTTGCGTTCATTGGGCGGTGCGTGGAAGGACGTTCACATCGTCGCCACCGGCGCTCAGATCGGTGTGCGCGAGGGGCGGCGCATCCACGGCCTCTATACGGTTTCGACCGACGACCTGCGCGAAGGGCGTTCGCAGAAAGATGCGGTCTGCAAAACGACGTTCGGGATCGATGTCCACTCGACCGACCCGAAGAAGGAGAAGGGGATCGAGAAGACCGGTTTCCGCGCGAAGCCTTACGACATCCCGCTGCGTTCGCTGATCGCGAAGGACGTGAAGGGACTGATGATGGCAGGCCGCTGCATCAGCGGCGATTTCATTGCGCATTCCAGCTATCGCGTGACGGGCGACTCCGTCCCGATGGGCGAGGCTGCCGGCAAGACCGCCGCCATTGCCGCCAAGAGTGGCCGGTTGCCTTCAGCGGTGGATATTTCGGAAATTATGTAACGAAGACGGTGTTGGATCCGTCGCAGAATCCAGAAACAAAGGACAGCCATGAACCAGGATATGAGCAGACGTCATTTCGTAAAGGGATCGGTGCTGGCAGCCGGCAGCGCGGTGCTGGCGGCGGGAGCAAACGCCGTCGCGGCGGGAGCCGGAGCATCGGCCAAAAGCGCGAGCGCGCTGCCAAAGGGGAAGATCGGCAACCTCGAGGTCAGCCGGATCCTCCTTGGCGGAAATCTGCTCACGCACTTCACGCACAGCCGCGACCTGAAATACGTTTACAAGCTGACGGAGCACTACAACACCGATGAGAAAATCATGGAGACGCTCGCCCTGGCCGAGCAGAACGGCATCAACACCCTCTCCATGCATAACCCGCCGCATCCGATGTCGGTTCTCCAGCGTTACCGCAAGGAACGTGGCGGAAAAATCCAGTGGATCATTTGCCCCACCGCGCCCATCGAGCCGGACATGGAGAAATACAAGAAGATGGTCGGGGAACTGGTGGGGGATGGTTGCGAGGCGGTGTATGTGTGGGGCGTGCAGACCGACGCGTTGATGCGAAAGGGCCAGGGGGAACTCATTGGCAAGGCGGTGGAGGTGATTAAAGCGCATGGCGTGCCCTGCGGCATTGGCGCGCACGACCTGGAGGTCGTCAAGTATTGCGAGAAGAACAAAATTCCAAACGATTTCTACATCAAGACCTTTCACCATCACAACTATCCCACCGGCCCGAAGCCCGAGCAGTTGAAAGGGCCGAACGCCGAGATCCCAGGATACTGGTGCAAAGACCCGGCCGAAACCATCGAGGTTATGAAGACGGTGGAGAAGCCGTGGATCGCTTTCAAGGTCATGGCTGCCGGCGCGATTCCTCCGCGCAGCGCGTTCCGTTACGTCTTCGAGAACGGCGCGGATTTCTCGCTCGCCGGCATGTTCGACTTCGAGATTGCTGATGACGTGAAGATTGCCAGCGAAGTGCTGGCCGGCCTGCCGAAGCAACGCACGCGACCCTGGCGGGGGTAGAAAAAGAAGTTGCGCGGTTTTTCCTGGTTGTTGATTTGCGTCAACTCGTTTCCGGGCGTAACGGTTCATAGTGCTGCCATTCGCGGAGCCGTATGACTGCGGCCGGCGAACGTTAACTGGGTCAATCGAGTGAAAGGAATGGCGAATCATGTTTTGTAACCAATGCGAGCAATCGTTCCGATGCGTGGGCTGCAGCAGCAGTCCTGGCGTGTGTGGCAAGGATGAAGACGTGCAGTCGTTGCAGGAGATCATCCTGTATGGACTGAAAGGCATGGCAGCCTACGCGCACCACGCGCGCCGGCTCGGCAAGACCGACGAGTCGGTCAATGCCTTCATGGAGGAAGCGCTCTTCTCGACCATGACCAACGTCAACTTCGACCTCGGCAGCCTCTTCGACATCGCGATGGAGCTCGGGCAAAAGAACCTGCGCGTCATGGAAATGCTCGATGCAGGCCACGTCGAGACGTTTGGCAAACCCTCGCCCACCACCGTCACCGAAGGCACCAAGGCCGGCCCCGGCATCCTCATCACCGGCCACGACCTCGTGGACCTCGCCGACCTGCTTAAACAGTGCGAAGGCACGAACGTGAAGGTTTACACCCACGGCGAAATGCTGCCGGCGCACATGTATCCGAAACTGCGCAACCACCCGAACCTGGGCGGTCACTATGGCGGCGCGTGGCAGGAACAGAAGGACGAGTTTGCGAAGTTCACCGGGCCTGTCGTCGCGACCACCAACTGCATTGTGATCCCCAAGACGACCTATGCGGACCGCGTCTTCACAACGCGCGTGACGGCCGTGCCGGGCGGTGTGCGCATCAAGGGCAATGACTTCAGTCCCCTCATCGCCAAGGCGTTGAAGTGCGCGCCGCTGCCGGAGAAAACCGTCCGTACCTCCACCGTTGGTTTCCACCGCCAGGTCATTCTCGACGCCGCGCCCACCATCGTGCAGGCAGTCAAGGACGGCAAGATCAGCCGCTTCTTCGTCATCGGCGGTTGCGACGGCGCCGAGCCGGGACGCAACTACTTCTCCGATTACGCGCAGGCGACGCCGAAGGATTCGTTCATCCTCACGCTCGGCTGCGGCAAGTATCGCATCCGGGACTACAACTACGGCGAGCACCTCGGCCTGCCGCGGCTCATGGATATGGGCCAGTGCAACGACGCCTATGGCGCCATCGCCGTGGCGGTCGCGTTGGCCAACGCGTTCAAGTGCAGCGTGAACGACCTGCCGCTGACGCTGGTGGTCAGTTGGTTTGAGCAGAAGGCCGTCGCCGTCCTGCTCACGCTTCTGTCGCTCGGTGTGAAGAACATCACCATCGGGCCGAACCCGCCCGCGTTCGTCACGGCGAACGTCTTCAAGATTCTGCAACAGAAGTTCGGCCTGCGCCTGACCGGCGACGCCAAGGCCGACCTCGCCGCCGTGCTGAAGAAGTAACCGGCGGCTCCAGATAGAGAGATCGTTTGCGCACCGCGCTCGTGGCGCTCCCCGCCGCGGGCGCGGTGTTGCTTTTGGAAATCGGCGGGTTGGGGATTCGGTCTGCAACATCGCATCTGGCGTTTTTGAAACGACGGCTGAAGAGTTGTGGAGGGGACGTTCTTGGAGAACATCGATGGCGTGTTGCTCAAATCAACCCGGTGGCCTGGGTATTCAATCGTCCCTACGGGACTCACCGCTCTCTCGCGTCACGGTCCCCGCCAGTGAACTGGCGATCTATTTTCACGTGTCCCTACGGGACAAGCGTGTGGCCCGGCAACGTCCCGTTAGGGACGGTGCGACAATAGCCCGGCGTTTTAACGCCGGGAACGCGATGGAAACATGGCAGAGTCCCATAGGGACGATTGAATGTTTTGGACAACACGCCCTTTAGAAGCTGTTGAAAAAGGTCGTGAAATGCGAATTTCGATGTAGATGACATGGGTATTGGCGGGCGAGCCATGAAAGGCTACACCAGCCAACATGAATACCTACAATCGTCAGATTATCTCCCAAGATCGAGGAGAGCAAGTCTCGATCAACCCCAGCCCGCCTTGCATCAAGCTCGGCCTCGAAGTGCCCGCCGATAACGTGCGCGCGGTCCGGCAGACGGACGGCGCCACCCCGCCGCCCGCCCCGCAGATTTCCCCGCGGCAGTTCTTGCGCTGGGGGGGGCGGCC
>CAZGGF010000425.1:0-4330 GCA_964524715.1 uncultured Verrucomicrobiota bacterium
CACCGTCAATGTTTCGCCAACCTCCACGACCGCGCAGTGTCCCTCAGCCACTGGCCCGGGATTCACCACGCGTGTTTTGCCGATGAGGTCCTCGCCGCGTGATTCGTGGATGTGGCCGCACAATACAAGGTCCGGCTGTGCGCGCTCGATAAACGCCCGCACAGCCGTGCTGCCGACATGCAACCCGCTGTGGATACGGTCGCAGGCCGTGTCCTTCGGTGGCGCGTGCGGACAGAAGATTTTGACGCGGCACTCCTTCACTTGAGCAAAGCCGGTCTCGATTCGCGCCGCGAGTTGTTCCTCCGTGATCTCGTAAGGAGTGTGCAACGGCGACTTTGGCCCCGCCGAAACACCAAAGAATCCAACGTCTCCCATCACCACGCCGCGTCCATCGAGCGCAACGCCCAGCGACGCCAGCTTCGCATCAATCGCCTCCGAATCCATATTGCCCGCCACCGCCAGCAGCCGCGTCGCCAGAGAACGCCATCCTTCGACCGCCTGCGCAGCTTCGTCCGCCGTGCCCGCGGTCGTGATATCCCCGCCGATGATCAGCAGGTCGGGGATGCCGGCGGCATTCACCGCATGCGCGACGGCGGCGTAGTTCTCGTGAACATCAACGACGTAAACGATCTTCATGGGTTTCCCTGTCCAGTTTCTCCAACGTCTCGTCAATTCGCGACAATACAAACGGGTTCTTCTCGGTCTTTCGCATTGCCCGCAACTTCCCGGCATCCGTCAGCGTTGCCGCCGCAAAGCCACGCACAGCCCAGTCGTCGCTTGTTAACAGACCTGCTGGCAACGGAGCGCGCAGCCTGCCGAGGGTTTCGATGGCATGAAGGAGAGAGAGGTTTTGGGTTTTAGATTCTGGATTTTGGATTGCGAGGGAGACGAACTCCAGCAGCGGCTGCACGCCCGGCTGACCAATGGCGACCAGCGCGTCTTCCGCCTGGCGGCGCACGTCCCAAAGCGGATCGTCGAGGGTGCCGATGAGTTTTGGCACGGCTCCCGCCGAGCCAATGCGCCCCAATGCCTGCGCGGCGCGCATGCGCACCAGTTCCTTCGGCGAACCAAGCAGCCGCATCGCGTCACCCAGCGCAGCTTTGGCCTTTTGTTTGCCGAGCGTGTGCAGACACGTGGGCTGGAGCCGCTCGACATTGAGATATTTCATTACCGCCGGCGCCACACGCTCGTCAGGCCATTGACGCAGGAAGAAGATGCAATTGCGCCGAATATCGGGATCGTCCGCCGCCAACCCATCCAGCAATGCCGGGATGCTGGCTGCCTCCCAATCGCAGATCCAGTCCTCGATGCGCTGTCTCGCCATCGGTTCACGCCGGTCGAGCTGGCGGATCAGGTAAGGCAGCGCCGCAATGCCGCGTTTGCGTATCTCCTGGACAGCTTTCTGTTTCTGCGCCAGTTTCTCGCCGCTGTCGCCGTAGCTGACCGTCTTCTCGTAAAGCGCGGCCAGTTCGCGCTCGGCGTCGTCGCGCGGTGCGCGCCAGGGCGTCGGACCATAGCCAGGCTCCAGCGCCTCGGGCATCTCCACTTTTGGATTTTGGATTTTAGATTTTGGATTCACGGCCCACACAGCGTTTGTGATCTCCGTGTCCACGCCAGCGCCGTAGAGAGGTTTCAGCCAGATGAAATCGTCGCGCCCGCCGCCGACATACGCGTCGCGACCGCCGAGATCACAGAACAATCCAACTGCGCCGTATTCGCGGCGAACGCCGTCATGGCCTGCGGCCTGGCATTGTTTCGCGTCGCGCCCGGCGTAGAGATCGTCGCCAGCAGAATCCACGAAGATGCCGATGGCGTTATAGACCGCGCTGCCCTGCGCAATCTCGTCGGCGGTGTAGTGATCATTGCCAGCCTTGTCGACCAAAACGCCAACGCCGAAATCATGTGCACTGCCCTGGCAGAGGCCATGGGACGTGTAGTTATCGTCGCCGGACCAATCCGCAAGAATGGCGGGACTGAGGTGGATGCCCGCGCCCTGGCCGTAGTGGTAGATGCGATAGGTGTCGTTGCCGCCCAGATCGAGCAACATGCCGAGTGAATACCAGTAGCTGACGCCCTGCCCATAGATGTCAGCGTAATAGCTGTCGTTGCCAGCGAGGTCGCAGAGAATCGCCACGCCACCCGCCGCGAACGGCCGCGCGCCGATGGCAAAGCCCTGGCCGAGCGAGAGGAAATGCGCGCTGTAACGTTCGTTGTCGCCGTATTTGCCGCCGACGTAGAACGTGTCGTTGCCCTCGCCTTCGAGCAACACGCCGCAACCACCGATGCCCGCAACCGCTTGGGCGAACTGCGACGCGCGATAGTCATCGTCGCCGCCACGGTCCCACAGCGCCGCCAAGCCAAACGTCGCCGCGCCCTGGGCCATCGTGTCGGCTTTGTAGCGGTCGTGGCCGCCGAAATCGGCAAGCAACCCGCAACCGAACAGCGCCGCGCCTTGCGAGCAGTTCTGCGCGTTGTAGGTGTCGTCGCCATCGCAGTCCACCAGAATGCCCACGCCCCAGAAGCCGCTGCCTTGTGAGAAACCCCGCCGTCCTTCATGGCGGTCGTTGCCGCCGAGGTCAATCACGACGGAAATCGGCCGTCCCGCAAGCCCGTCGGCACCACCATCGGAGTTGAGGTAAACATCGTCGCCTCCCGGATCAATGATCAGCAGCGCCTCGTCGCGATAAACGTCGTTGCCGGCCGTGCCGACAATGACCTTGCCCAGCGGTGTGTCACGCGTCATCGGCGCGGGCGGATGCGCTTTCAGAACCGGCAATACATCATCAATCGCCGCGCAAAGAATCTGGAATGCCTCGGCCAGCGCGGCATAGTCAATCTTCCGATGCGGCGCGAGCATCGCCAGATACGCACCCTCGTAGTCGAGTTTGTCAGCGCCGACTTTCTTCAGCAATTCGGGCGACTGATGAAGCTCCTCGACCGCGTAGAATGCCGCTGCGCGCAATCGGTCCTGCACCGGTACCGCAGCGAAGGCTTTTGTGATGAGCGTGTTGGCGCGTTCGCAAGCCGCGAGGATGTGAGCGAGGGGATCAACGTCATTTTGGATTTCGGATTTCGGATTTTGGATTCTCGGGATGGCGATTTCGCGTTCCCGCGCCACGAAGTTTGCCAGTCCGGCCAGCGAGTCCGTGGCGCGCAGTTCGCGCGCGACTTCGTCGGCGTGGGGCGGCAGCGCCAACGGCTCGTGGAGAAAGCGGCGGACTTTTTCCAGGCGAAACTCCGTCTCCGCATTGTCCTTGCGGTAGCTGAGATCGGCGCGGCCCATCATGTTTGCGCGCAGCGCAACGTCGAGGCCGAGTTGCTCTTGCGGGCCGAGTAACGGCGGCAGGTCGGCAGCTCGCAAGGCGGAGACAAGGGCGAAAGCGACGAGGAGGACGAGTTTTATCTGAGACGTGGACATGTCGTTGGCTGGCACTTATACCGCAATCCCATGTTCAAGCAAACCTCAGATGGGAAAGAGGGCAAGGATGCACAAAAGCGGCGCAACGGACAACCCCCACTCACCTCTCGGTGAGCCACCAGCTATTGCGCGGCACAGCCGTTGACGATCCGCCGGATGCGCCAACACATCACCGCGGCATCAGCGCGAACACACCCCAGCCCAGGTATTCACGCGTGTAAGCGGCGTGGCGCTCGGGTTCCGAGGTCAGTTTGGCTCGAACATCTTTCGCGAACTCGTCGTCGGGATTGGCTTCAAGCCATCGGCGCATGGTGAGCCATTTGGCCGCCTCGTATCGGTCCCAGCCGTCTTGGTCAGCCAGAACCATTTCAACGACGTCGTAGCCAAGGCGGCCGAAAGACGCGAGAAGTTCTGGAAGCATGAGAAAATCGGAGACTGAGTGGGCAAGACACCCCTTGGCAACATCTTCCGTCGGCGGCAACTGCCGCCAGTAGGGCTCGCCGATGAGGAGGATCCCTCCGGTGCGCAGGCTCCGCGCCAGAAGCTCGATAGTGCCGACGACTCCCCCGCCGATCCAAGTGGCACCGAGGCAGGCTGCCACACTGACCTTCTCGTCAGAGACATAGCCGGCAGCATCGCCATGGATGAACTTGACTTGATGGGCGACGCCGAGTTCTTCAGCACGGGGTTTCGCCTGCTCGGTGAACAACTGGCTCATGTCGATGCCGACGCCGATGACGCCGTGATCGCGCGCCCAAGTGCACAGCATCGCCCCCGAACCGCTGCCGAGGTCGAGTACTCGGGCCCCCGATTTCAGACGCAGCGCCGCGCCGAGAGTGGCGAGCTTTTCGGGTGTGATCGGGTTGTGGATGCGGTGAGCACTTTCAGTGATGTTAAATATCCGTGGGATGT
>CAZGGF010000426.1:0-9750 GCA_964524715.1 uncultured Verrucomicrobiota bacterium
ACGCGGCCGTTTCTCAACAGAGGCTGACGCCTGAAACTACTTGGCGGCTTTCTTGAGCGCCTCGGCTTTGTCAGTGCGCTCCCACGTGAGCGCGTCGAGGTCGTCCACCTTGCCGAAGTGACCGTAGTTGGTCGTCTTGCGGTAGATGGGCCGCAGCAGGTTGAGCTGCTTGATGATGTTGGCGGGCTTGAAGCTGAACACTTCCTGCACCGCCTTCTCAATCTTCTCGTCGGCAACCTTGCCGGTGCCGAAGGTGTGGACCATGACGCTGACCGGCTCGGGATGGCCGATGGCGTAGGCGAACTGGATTTCGCAATGGTCGGCCAGGCCCGCGGCAACGATGTTCTTGGCGACGTAGCGGCCCATGTAGGCGGCGCTGCGGTCCACTTTGCTCGGGTCCTTGCCGGAGAACGCGCCGCCACCGTGACGGCCCATGCCACCGTAGGTGTCCACGATGATCTTGCGGCCGGTGAGACCACTGTCGCCTTCGGGACCACCCACAACGAACCGGCCGGTGGGGTTGATCAGGTAACGGGTCTTCTTGTCGAGCAGATTGGCCGGGAGGGTCTTCTTGATGATCTGCTCAATGATGACTTTCTCGATCTTGCTGTGTTTGACGGCCGCGTCATGCTGGTTGGAAATAACGACGGTGTCCACGCGGACAGGCTTCAGGCCTTCGTATTCGACGCTGACCTGGGTCTTGCCGTCGGGCCGGAGCCACTTGATGGCGCCACTGCGCCGCGCTTCGCGCAATGCCTTGCCGAGGTTGTGGGCATACATGATGGGCGCCGGCATCAGTTCCGGCGTCTCGGTGCAGGCGTAGCCAAACATCAGGCCCTGGTCGCCCGCGCCCTGTTCGGCGGTGCCTTTGCCTTCGGCGGCGCGGTCATCCACGCCCTGGGCAATGTCGGGGCTTTGCCTGATGAGCGCGCAGGTGACAAAACAATCCTCGTCGTTGAAAACCGTGCTGACGTCCTTGGTGTAGCCGATCTCACGAACAGCCTCGCGAACGATCTTCACGTAGTCGAGGTTGGCCTTGGTGGTGATTTCACCCGCAACGACCACGAGGTTGGACTTCGCCAACGTCTCGCACGCGACGCGGCTCCTCGGGTCCTGCGCCAGACAGGCGTCCAGAACGTAGTCGCTGATCGTATCGCACACCTTGTCGGGGTGACCTTCGGTGACCGACTCTGAACTGAAAATATAACGACGACTCAAGTGCATATCTCTTTGTTTTCCTTTTCTCGCTATTGCTTTCGCGCGAACTCCTGGTTGGCCCGCTCCAACGTCTCTTTGGAGCCAATGTCGAGCCAGCGGCCGCGAATCTGGTACGTATAAACCGGCGCTTGTTTGTAGAGCCAGCCAATATATCGGCCCGGCTGGTCAGGGTTGTTCCCCTCCGCCAGGTAACGAGCCACGAGTTTAATCGTATTTCGTGGAAAATAGTAAAGACAAATTGCGGCCACCGTGCTGTTGGCTGTCGGGTCCTTCTCAACGAACAACACCACCCGTCCATCGGGCGCCATCTGGATGTTGCAGTACTTCTTTCGCACTTCCTCGAGGTCGCCCACGTCGTACGTGACCACCGTCGGACGGCCTTGCGCCGCGTTGCGTTGGGCCGCGGCCAGAAAACCGTCGGCGCCTTCCTCGAAGAGGTTGTCGCCAGCCACGACGATGAGGTCATCGTCCAGTTGGGTCTCGTTGATGACGAGGTTGATGTCGCCGATGGCGCCGAGTTTGTCGGCATCGGAGGTCGTGTGGTCGTTGATGGCTGTGATGCGCGCGCCCGGGTGCCGGCTCGCGTAGTCACGGCCCCACGCCGCGAAGTCGGCGGCGAACTTGTTGTTCGTGACGACGTAAATCTGGTCGAGTCCCGGTTTGCCGACGAACTTGTCGAGCAGGTGCTCGATCATGGGCTTGCCAGCCACGTCGAGCAGCGGCTTCGCCTTGTTCAAAGTCAACGGATAGAGCCGCGTGGCGTAACCAGCGGCAAGGATGAGCAGTTTCATGTTGTCGTTTTGGCCGGTTTGAACAGTTCCATCAGGTCGGGCACGACAGACCGGGCAAAGTTCTCCAGCTCGGCGGCCGTGTCAGCGGTCGTGGTGCAACGCAGCGCGCGTTCCGCCAGCGCCTGCGCGTCCGTCATGTTCATGCTGCGGATGATGTACTTCACCGCCGGCACCGACACGGAGCTCACGCTCAACTCAACCACTCCCAGGCCAAGCACGAGCGGCACCATCATGGGATCGCCCGCCATCTCGCCGCACACGCCCACCCAGATGTTCTTCGCACGCGCCGCCACAACAACGTTCTTGATGAGGCGCAGGATTGCCGGGTGTGTCGGCGCGTAGAGGTGCGCGACGCGCTCGTTGCCGCGGTCCACCGCGATGCTGTATTGGATGAGGTCGTTGGTGCCGATGGAGAAGAAGGCGGCGTGTTCGGCCAGCACGTCCGCAATCATCGCCGCGCCGGGCACCTCGATCATCAAGCCCACTTCCATCTGTTCGTTGAAGGGTTTTCCTTCGCGCCGCAACTCTTCGCGGCAAACGTTGAGCAGCTCATTCGCGCGCTTGACCTCCTGGAGGTCGCTGATCATCGGGTACATCATCTTGACGTTACCCTCGGCGCTGGCGCGAAGAATGGCGCGTAATTGCATCTTGAACATGTCGGGCTGATCGAGGCAGAACCGCACACCGCGCCACCCGAGAAACGGATTGGCTTCGCGCGTGTGCTCGCCAGCAACGAGCACCTTGTCGCCGCCCACATCGAGCGTGCGAATGATCACCTCATGCGGCTTCATGACGCGCGCGATGCTGGAATACGCGGTGAACTGCTCTTCCTCGCTTGGAAGTTCTCCCCGGCGGTTCAGAAATAGATACTCGGTGCGATAGAGTCCCACACCCTGCGCGCCATGCTCGACGGCAGTCTTGGCCTCCTCTTCCAGCTCGATGTTGGCCCCGAGGCGGATCGCGCAGCCGTCCCGTGTGCGGGCCGACTCCATGCGAAGCTGTCCCAACCGCTCCTCGATGCTATGCCATCGGATTTCGATCTGCCCGTATTCAAAAAGCGTCTGTTCGGTTGGATTGACAATGAGCAGGCCGCTGTAACCATCCAGCAACGCCTCCTGGCCACTGGCGATCTCCCGGCCAAACTCGTGAAGGCCCACCACTGCGGGAATGCCTTGCGACCGTGCGAGAATGGCCGTGTGCGACGTGCGGCTGCCCATCTCGGCGGCAAATCCAAGCACCTTCGTGCGATCCATCATCGCCGTGTCCGACGGCGACAACTCCTGCGCCAGGACAATCCGCGGCCCCGGCAACCGCTGCAGTTCGTCATGCTCGGCGCCCACGAGGTTGCGGAGAATGCGGCGGCCGACATCCCGCATGTCGGCGGCCCGCTCGCGCATGAAGGTGTCCTCCACTTTGGAGAGCGCCTGAACATATTGCTCGCAGACCTCCTGCAAGATGAACTCGACGTTCAGCTTCTCGGCCTTCAGCCGCTTGAACACCTGCTCCATCAACATCGGGTCATCGAGCACCAGCAGGTGCGCGTCAAAAATCCCGGGCCGGTCGTTGCCCATCTCCTTGCCGATATGCTGGGGAATCTCGATCAGCTGCTGGCGCGTCTTGATGACGGCCTGTTCCAGGCGGGCAAACTCGCCAGCGAGGTCTTCCTCCCGGATCGTCCGTTTCTCGACCGCCACCTCCTGCGGGCGATAGACATAGACGTGCCCTCGCACCACGCCGGGTGAAACGGCGATGCCGCGATAAACAGATTCTTTCTTTGACGACTCGGGCTCGCTCATCCTGTTTTGCCGGCGCAGGCGCCCGCGCACCGTTTGTGCGGGTCTGCTCCGGGCCAAACGCTAATCTTCGTTAAACTTGTCTTCAAACAACTTCGCCAGCTCAGCCAATGCCTTTTCGGCATCGTGCCCCTGCGCCTTCAGGGTGAGTTTCGTACCCTGCCCCGCCGCCAACATCAGCAAGCCGATGATCGACTTCCCGTTGACGGCTTCGCCCTCCTTCTCGATGCCTATCTCGGACTCAAACTTGGACGCCGTTTTGACAAATAACGCCGCTGGCCGGGCGTGAATGCCCTGCCTGTTCGTAACCGCTACATCTCGTGTCAACGGGCGATGATGTTCATCTTCGCCGCTCGGCGATGGTTTCATCCTTTAGCCTGGTTGCGCATCTTTGCAATCAAACGGTCGTTAAACTCTTTCGCAGTGTTATAGCCCATGGCCTTCAGTTTCTGATGCAAGGCCGCAACTTCCACCAATCGCCCCAGGTCCCGGCCCGGACTGACCGGTATCCGAACGTGGGGCACGGTAATGCCCAGTATCTCAAGAAAATCCTGCTCCATGCCGACGCGTTCAACGTCCTCCATCTTCCTCGCGTCCTGCAAGGTCACCACAAGATCAACGCGCTTCTCGGTCCGAATCGCGCCAACGCCAAACACCCGGCTGACATCAATCAGACCCAAGCCGCGCACTTCCATGAGATACTGCGTCTCTTCCGGACTGCTGGCCATCAACTCCCGGCCATCCAGAACGTACATGCGCGTGACATCGTCGCTCACGAGGCTGTAACCCCGCTCCAACAATGCCAGTGCGCACTCGCTTTTGCCCACACCGCTTTCGCCTTTGATTAACACGCCGATTCCAAGAATGTCAACCATCGTGCCATGTTCAGTCACCTTTGGCGCGAAGTCCATGTCCAGCATCAGCGTCGCTGAGTTGGTCAGCCGGCCCGTCAACAAGGGCGAACGAAACAGCGGCACGCGGAACTTATCCGCCTCTTCCAGGAACTCGCGGGACGGGATGATGTTCCGCGAAAAGATCACACACGGCACGCGCCGCCGCAAAAACGCCTGGATGCGACGGCGTCGTTCAGCCGAAGACAGCGACCGCAAGTAGGCTTTCTCAGCGTTTCCCAGGACCTGCACACGAGCCCATGCGAAGTGGCGGAAGAAACCCGCCAAGGCCAAACCCGGACGGTTAACCGTGGCCTCGCGTATCTTCCGGTCAAGCCCCTCCTGGCCGGCTTCCAGCTTCAAGCCCAGTTGCCGGCCATGAGCGGTATAGAATTCCTCCGCTGTGATCTCTGTGATGGTCGTCGGTTTCTGTCCCATTGGGTCCGCTTACGCGACATGTGGGTCAATCAACCCAAAGTCGCCGTTCTTGCGCCGATACAAAACATTCAGCCGTTGGTTTTCCGCATTTTGAAACACCAGGAACACCTTGGGGGACAACTCCAGCTGCAACACGGCTTCGTCCACAAACATCGGTTTCACCGTGAACTGCTCGGTCCTGACGACATGATGAGTAATCTCAGACGTTTCGTCGTTGGCACCCGTCGTCTCGATGACCTGCATCGGAACGAGTCGGGCTTCGCCGCGCCGGGGTTGATGGCGCTGAATCTTGGTCTTCGCCTTCCGCAACTGCCGCATCAGCTTGTCAACCACCTGGTCGATCGACGCGTACATATCCTCGCTGACCTCCCGCGCTTCGATCGTGATGTGGTTGTTGCAGTGCAGAATCACCTCGGCCATGTGCCGGTATTTCTCCACGTCCAGAATCACCTGCGCGTTCAGGATGCGTGGGAAATCAATGCCGATGTGACCAATCTTCTTGCGGGCATATTCCTTGATCGCTTCGGTCACGCTCACGTGCCGGCCAGTCACCGAAATTTCAGGTTCCGCATGCGTATGGCTGTGGGTATGTGACATGATGTTGTCTCCTTCGGTTGGTTGGTTCGAACTGTGAACTTGGTTACATGTTGAACTCTGGACCCAAATAGAGCTTACGACTTGTCGGGTCATTTATCAAAAACTCGCTTGTCCCTTCGCTCACCACCTTGCCTTGGTACGTCAGATACGCCCGGTCCACGATGGACAGGGTCTCACGGACATTGTGATCGGTAATCAGCAGCGCCAGGCCCTTGTCTCGCAGCCGCCGGATGATCTGCTGTACTTCATAGACAGCAATCGGGTCCACTCCGCTGAACGGTTCATCGAGCAACAATAATTTCGGTGACGTGACCAGCGCCCGGGTGATTTCCAATCGCCGTCGCTCGCCGCCGGACAAAGTATAGGCCTTGTGCTTGGCCAGCGCGGCAATGTCGAGTTCCTCCAGCAGGTACTGCAGGCGCATCTTCCTTTCCCGCCCCGAAATCGGCAGCGTCTCCAGGATCGCCATGATGTTTTCCTCGACCGTTAACTTGCGGAAAATGGAGGGTTCCTGCGACAGATAGCCGACACCGACCCGCGCGCGCTTGTACATCGGCAACCGCGTAATGTCCCGTCCCTCGAAAAAGACATGTCCCGACGTCGGACGCAGCAAGCCCACGATCATGTAAAAGCAAGTGGTCTTGCCCGCGCCATTGGGTCCCAGCAGGCCAACCACCTCGCCGCGGCTGACTCCGATGTCAATCCCATTGACAACGCGTTTGCCGCGGTAGGCCTTGACCAGCCCTTTAGTTTGCAGAACTTGTTCCATCCGACCGTATTATGGTTTCGGTGCGGCCTGTGGTTTCGGCTGGGCTTCTGGTTTGGGCGCCGCTGGAAACAAACTCGACTTCTTTTCCCCGCCATGTCCGGGCAGGATCAAGCGGGGACGGCCTTTGACGTGCGCAGTGCCCTTGGCCATGTCGTAGGTCACTGTTTCGCCTGTCACAATGCCTTGTTCGGTCTGCACCTGAGCTGCGCCGCTCAGCACCACCGTCCGATCCGTCGCGCTGTAAATCGCCTCGTCACCAATCGCCTTGCTGCCTTCCTGGGCAATCACCACGCCGCCGGTTGCCTCAATCCGGCGAACGCCGCTCTCGCCCGTGCCTTCCTGTGCCAGGTAGACGATCATTTTGTCGGCCGTCATCGTTCCCTGCGGGTCCACTACTTTTACGTGGCCCGTGAACGTCGCCACCTTCTTTTCCATATCCATCACCAAATCATCAGACGTCACCACCGTGGACTGGGCCAGCGGCAGCGCACGCCGCGCCGCTGTCGTCGTGTCCGGCGCCCGCAACCGAACGGCCCCGACCGGAGGCAACGCCTCCGCCGGCTTCGGCAACATCGGAACCGCGGGAGGCGTCAATGCACCCGGAACGGTCTGTGCCTCGACACAGAGAGCAAAAGCCATGCTCCCCATCGTTGCCATCAAACACATTCGCCGCGTCTTCAGGTTCATTTCACGCCTACTTTCGGAAAAGGCATTGCCTTCCTGTTCAAGATTGTCATGGTCACGTCATTTCGGATTCGCATCCGGCTGTCGTTCGAATTCCACTCAAAACCTTTTCCAGTCACCGTCATATTCGTCGATACAATTTCCACCGCTTCGTCGGAGGTGGCCGTCTTTGAGGTGCGGTCGAATAAGCAGACCGGAGAACGCATCGTCGCGTCCAATGTTCCTTTCTGATACAGCTCCAACCTCATCCCTTGCACCTCGACCTTGCCACCGACCAATTCCACGCGCGCCGACTCGCCGAACA
Organism: uncultured Verrucomicrobiota bacterium; assembly: GCA_964524715.1. Classification (GTDB taxonomy): domain Bacteria; phylum Verrucomicrobiota; class Verrucomicrobiia; order CAIQCK01; family CAIQCK01; genus CAIQCK01. Next base: position 7,485 of record CAZGGF010000426.1, read on the forward strand.
TCTGCCAGATCAACTGGCCATCGGCATTGTATTCCGGCACCGTAAATCCCTGCAAAGTCCCGGCACTCGTCGGCGACATGTTGGCCGCTGGACGCAACAACGGCGCGTTGGTCTGCGCGTGGACCACGAGCGCCGCCATTGCTGCAAGCATCACCAAACGCCGTTTCATTTTTCGTCGATTCCGTATTTACTCACCAACTTGCGCCATATGCCCTGACTTTTCAAAATTAACTCGACCACCTCGCGCACCGCGCCTTCACCGCCGGCTTTCTGTGTCACATAGGCCGCCAACCGCCGCACTTCCGGAACTGCGTTGGCCACGGCCACCGGCAGTGCAACCGCATTCATCACCGGCACGTCCACCAAGTCGTCACCCATGAAACAAACCTGATCCAGTCCGATGCCGAGCTTGGCAGCAACCTGCCGCGCCACGTCCAGCTTCTCCGGCGGCGGTTTCTGCCCTGGCGCAGGCTGGAACAACAGGCTGATGCCCAGTTCTTTGGCGCGCCGGCTCGTCACGGCCGAGAAACGGCTGGAAATCCAGCCGACCTCCAATCCACCGCGAGCCGCCATTTTCATACCATGCCCGTCTTGGATGTGAAAAGCCTTTAGTTCCACCGGCCATGAGGCGCCATCCGCCCCCGTCACGTCGCCGATGTAGAGCCGGCCGTCGGTCAGCACGCCATCCACATCCAGCAGCAGCAGCCGGATCCGGCTCGCCACGAGCCGCAGGCTTTCCGCGCGGGGAGTTTTTGTTTGGAGGCGTTTATCCAAGGGCTTCCCGGATGGCACAAAGGCTTTCCAACACGCCGCGCATCGCGCGCAACGAAATCATGTTCGGTCCATCGCTCAACGCCACGGACGGATCGGGATGGGTTTCCACAAACACACCGTCACAGCCGGCAGCCACCGCCGCGCGCGCCAACACCGGCGCAAAACGCGAGTCGCCGCCACTACGATCCCCTGCCCCGCCCGGCGCTTGCACGCTGTGCGTGGCGTCAAATATCACGGGGTATCCGAACGACCTCATAATCGGCAACGATCGCATGTCGGCCACGAGATTGTTATAGCCGAACGTCGTGCCCCGCTCCGTCAGCAGCAGCCGCTGGCAACCGGCGTTCTCGACTTTCTCCACGACATTCTTCATGTCCGCCGGTGCGAGGAACTGCCCCTTCTTCACATTGACGACGCGGCCGCTTCCAGCCACGGCAACGAGCAGGTCCGTCTGTCGGCAAAGGAAAGCCGGCACCTGAAGCACGTCGCAGACTTCCGCCGCCGACGCAACCTCCTCAACCGAGTGCACGTCGGTCAACACGGGCACCCCCACACGGGCCTTGACCTTTGCCAGCACCTTCAAGCCCGCTGCCACGCCCAGTCCACGAAACGAGCGGCCCGAAGACCGGTTCGCCTTGTCGTAGCTGGCCTTGAAGATGAACGGCATCCGCAGCCGGTTCGTCACGTCTCGAAGTGTCTCCGCGACCCGCAGGCAAAGCCCCTCGTTCTCGATGACACACGGCCCGGCGATCAACGCCAGCGCCTGCCCGCCAACGCGGACCCCCCCAATGGCCACCGTCTTCACTTTGGTTTTGGATTCCGTTGTCACGATTGTTTTCGATTCAACGCCGCCGCCACGAACCCGCGGAACAACGGATGCGGCCGGTGCGGCTTGCTCTTGAACTCCGGGTGAAACTGGCTCGCCACGAAGAACGGGTGCTTCTTCAACTCGATCACCTCCACCAACTCACCGTCCAATGTGGTTCCGGCCAGCACGAGACCGCTTGCCGCCAACTGTTCGCGGTAATCGTTGTTGAACTCGTAGCGATGCCGGTGGCGCTCGCTGGCGATTTCGCTGCCATACAATTTCCGGGACATCGTCCCCGCTGCCAGCCTGCACCATTGTGCGCCAAGCCGCATCGTCGCGCCCATCTTCTTCACCTGCTTCTGCTCCTCCAGCAGGCAGATCACCGGATGCGGCGAGCTCGAGTTGAACTCCGTCGAGTGGGCATCCTTCAAACCGCACACGTTGCGCGCGAATTCAATCGTGGCAATCTGCATCCCCAGGCACAACCCCAGGTAAGGCACCTTGTTCTCGCGCGCATACCTCACCGCCTCGATCTTGCCCTCGACGCCGCGGTTGCCGAAACCGCCCGGCACCAGGATCCCCGCCATCCCGCGCAAGTGTTTGGCCGCGCCGTCCCGCTCGATGTCTTCCGCGTCCACCTTGACAATCTCCACGCCGGCATTGTTGCCGATGCCGCCGTGACAG
>CAZGGF010000427.1:0-10845 GCA_964524715.1 uncultured Verrucomicrobiota bacterium
GCAGCCGCGACGGCCATCGCGACGAGCGTCCCCTCAACCGCGTGAAGATCGCACGCGGGTTCTGGATGAGCGCCTTGGAAATCACCAACGACCAGTTCAAGCGATTCGACCCGGCACACGAGAGCCGCGAGGAGGACCGGCACGGCTACCAGTTTGGCATCACTTGCTACGACCAGGACCAGCCCGCGCAGCCGGCCGTGCGCGTGTCGTGGACCGACGCGATGAAGTTCTGCACGTGGCTCTCGACGAAGATGGGCCGCAAGGTGACGTTGCCAACCGAGGCACAGTGGGAATGGGCCTGCCGCGCCGGTACCGCAACGCCGTTCTGGTATGGCGGCCTCGACACGGACTTCGCGAAGTTCGCCAACCTCGGCGATTTCATGCTGTCGTATTTCTCCGGCAATCCCTACGTCCAGGACTACCGCGCCGCCTGGTACAAGAACCCAGAGAACAAGTACGACAACTGGATTCCGCAGGAGGCGCGTTTCAATGACGACGGGTTCGTCACTGAACCGGTGGGCCGCTACAAGCCGAACCCGTGGGGCCTGCACGACATGCACGGCAATGCCTGGGAATGGACTCGCTCCGCCTATCGACCGTATCCGTATCGCAACGACGACCGCAATGCCGCCGATCTGCCGCCTCAAACGGAGCGCGTAGCGCGCGGCGGGTCGTGGTATGACCGTCCGTTCCGCTGCACATCGAGCTTCCGCATGCCGTATCCAGCGTTCCAGAAAATCTACAACGTCAGCTTCCGCATCATTATCGAAACGGATGAGATCCGCACAGCGCGGCAATAATCGCCACGTGGGTTGCAGTGAGTTTGTTTTGGCACGCGGCGGAGATTTCCGCTACACCGTGGGCATCATGAAGCACGCAATAGTCGCGTTGTGTCTTGTTTCGCTGGCAGTCGCCGCGCTGCCGGTGCGAGGCGCGGACAAGATCATCATACAAAACGCATATCTTGAGGTTGCCTTTGACCCGACGGGCGCGAGTTTCACTGTACGTTCAAGAACCAGTGGCAAGGTGTTCGTCACCGCCGGCACACTCTCTGGAACCCATGGCCAGGCAGAAACCCGAACGGAGGGAGCCAACCAGATCATCGTTGTGAAGTATCCGAACAGCAACTGCGACAGCATCGTCCTCGCTGAAGGACTGCCGTTCGTGCAGTTCTGCTCCACACTTCATAACAGCGGCAGGGATGCACTCGTGACGAACCATGTCCGTCTCGTTTCCGTCCCGCTGGACCTCGGCAAGCCTCTCACCAACCTGCGAGCATTCGGCACGGGCGGCTTGCAGGAGTTGGAGAAGAACACCGGCAGCTACGCCTACCTCGCCATCGTGGACCCGGCGACGCGCGCGGGTGTCGTGGGCGGTTGGCTCACGCATGATCGCGGCAGCGGCGTGGTGTTCTCGCCTGTCACAAATGGCACGGTGCGGATGGAAGCGCAGGTCGATTACGGACGGCTGCGCATCAAACCGGGCGCGGACGCCCGAACGGAGACATTTGTGCTCGGCATCTTCGACGACGCACGGCTCGGCCTTGAAGCCTATGCCAGCGCCGTCGCGAAGTTCTACTCCGTCAAGTTGCCACCGCAGCCTGCGGGTTATTGCACCTGGTATGCAGACAAGCACGCCGGCGCTTGCGACGAGAAACACCTCGCCGAACTTGCCGCATTTGCAGCGAAGGAGTTGAAGCCTTTCGGTTTCGACTTCGTGCAGATTGACGACAATTGGCAGGCCGGCGTCTCCACCAATGGCCCCAAGCGCGCCTTCACCATGCACCGCGCCGACGGTCCGTATCCCGGCGGCATGAAAGCCGCAGCCGACAGTATCAGCCAGCTTGGCCTCACTCCTGGCATCTGGTTCATGCCGTTCGCCGGCACACATTACGACCCGTTCTTCCGCGATCATCAGGACTGGTTCGCGACCGGCCCGGATGGCAAGCCATTCGAGACCAGATGGGGCGGCACGTGTCTCGACATGACCCAGTCCGGTGCGCGCGAGCACCTGCGCGGGCTTGTCCGGCGCATCGCTCACGAGTGGGGTTACAAAGTCTTCAAGATGGATGGCCTCTGGACCGGTTCTGCCACTCGCCTGATGTACGTCAACGATGGCTACAAAGACGATATGATTGGCGAGTCGGCATTGCACGATCCCGACAAGACGCACATCGAGGCATTCCGGGACGGTTTGAAACTCGTTCGCGAAGCCGCCGGGCCGGGTGTTTTCCTGCTCGGTTGTTGCGTCTCGCAGAACATGCGTTCGTTCGGTGGAGCTTTCGGTCTGCTGGACGCAATGCGTGTCGGCCCCGACACTGGCGCGGGCCACATCGGCGCCCCGCATGCGTCACGGAATTACTTCCTCCACGGCCGCGTCTGGCAGAACGACCCCGATTGCGTCTCCGTGCGCGCCCGAACACCGCTGAACCAGGCGCGCGTCAACGCCTCCTTTACCGCTATCGCAGGCCATCTCTTTTACAACAGCGATTGGATGCCCGACCTGCCCGCCGAACGGCTCGATATCCTCAAGCGCACCATCCCCTCGCATGGTCTGCTGCCGCGACCGGTGGACCTATTTGAGAACGACCCCGCGCGCATCTGGCTCCTGACCGACACGCGCCGCGTGCCACGACGCGACGTCGTTGCGCTGTTCAACTGGAACCAGAAAACGGCCGCAACCATCTCCTGCGACACTGACCGCATCGGCTTGCCGCCGGCGAATGAATACGTGGCGTTCGACTTCTGGGCGAACAAGTTCGTACCGCCGTTTCGCAAACAACTCAGCGCGGCATTGCCGCCGGCGTCATGCCGGGTGCTGGCGGTGCGGCCTGCGGCAACCCACCCACAACTGTTGGGAACCTCACGGCATGTGACGCAAGGCATTGTCGACGTCCTGGAGGAGGACTGGAATGCCAGCACGCGCATGCTCAGCGGCATCAGCCGCGTGGTTGCGAACGACCCTTATGAGCTGCGGATACTTGTGCCGCCCGGCGTGAGCTCATGGCGGGTTCTCGAATCCAAGGTTGACGGTTTGAAATCCGAATTCAAACAAGACGGCCCGCGCGTCCGCGTTTCGTTCACCAGCCCGGACAGCCGGGAGGTGCGCTGGGTCGTGAAGTTCGTTCCAGGTTGCGTCGAAACGCCCACGCCATCACCCGTCGCCGGCCTCAAAGCCAGCACCGACTACGACTCCGTCACACTGACGTGGGATGACAACGGCGCTGACGGCTACCGCATTACCCGCAACGATGGCGCAACATTCGACTTCGCCACCCCCTGCTTCACCGACACCACCGTCGCCCACGGCAAGACCTACCGCTATGCCGTTTGCGCCCTCGGCTGGACCGGAAGTGTTTCCGAACCGTCCGCAGTTGAAATCTCCACACCTTCGGAACTCAAACGGCCACCAACGCCGCCCGCACCCAACACCCATCTCGCGGACTTGAAACCGTTGGTCGCCAACAACGGCTGGGGCAAGCTCGGCATCGATCGATCCATCGAAGGCAAGCCGCTGACGATTGAAGGCCGGCGTTACCAGCGAGGTCTCGGCGCGCACGCGAAATCCTTGATTGTCTACACAATCCCCGCCGGTACGAAGCGTTTCGTCGCCGTGGTCGGCCTCGACGACGAGAAGCGAAATGACCCGCGCTCCAGCGTGACATTCGAGGTTCATGGCGACGTGAAAGAGATGGGCGAGCTGCCAGTACTGCTGGCAAAAACGCCAGTGCTATCGTCGAAAACGATCCGCTCATGGACATTCAACGTGGAACTGAACACGCGGTTCAAGGAACTGCGCCTTGTCGTCACCGACGCAGGCGACGGCATCGCCTCCGATCACGCCGACTGGGTGGATGCCGGCTTCGTGACGAAATAGCCCCACGCATCGAACGATTCAGTCTTGAGTTGACAGCGGTTCGCGCATAGCCTGCCGGCCAATTCAATTTCATTCCAGGAGATCAATTGCCATGGGCGGTTTTTTCGGTGTGGTTTCAAAGAGCGACTGCGTGACGGATTTGTTCTACGGCACGGATTATCATTCTCATCTTGGCACGCGACGCGGCGGCATGGCCGTGCGCGACATCGACGGCTACACACGGTTCATCCACGACATCACCAACGCGCAGTTCCGGTCGAAGTTTGAGCACGACGTGCTCAAGCTGAACGGCCGGATGGGCATCGGTGTGATCAGCGACACGGAGGACCAGCCACTCATCATCGGGTCGCATCTGGGCAACTACTCCATCGTCACGGTCGGGCGCATTGCCAACATCGCCGACCTGGTGAAGAAGGCGTTTGGATTGCGATCGGCGCATTTCTCCGAAATGAGCGGCGGCGAAATCAACCCGACCGAATTGGTCGCTCTCTACATCAATCAAGGCGCGACATTTGCCGAGGGTATCGAGATCGCGCAAAACGCCATCGAAGGGTCCTGTTCGATTCTCCTGCTGACCGACAAGGGCGTGTATGCCGCGCGCGACAAACTGGGCCGCACGCCCATCATCATCGGGAAAAACTCGGATGACGGCTACGCGGCGACGATGGAGACGTGCGCTTTCCCCAACCTCGGCTACGAGACTGTGCGCGATCTCGGTCCAGGCGAGGTGGTGCGGTTGACGCCGGAGGGCATCGAGCAGGTGATCCTGCCGAGGCCGCGTTGCCAGGTGTGTTCGTTCCTCTGGGTCTATTACGGTTATCCGGCGTCCTGCTACGAGGGCATCAACGTTGAGGACTCGCGCAATCGCAGCGGCGCAGCGATTGCCAAGAAGGACAAGATTGAAGTGGATGTTGTCGCCGGCATTCCAGACTCCGGCACGGGCCACGCCATTGGTTACGCCACCGAGAAAGGCGTGCCTTACCGGCGGCCTTTTGTGAAATACACGCCCACCTGGCCCCGCAGTTTCATGCCGCAGGACCAGTCCATGCGCGACCTGGTAGCCCGCATGAAGCTCATTCCGATCAAGGAGTTGATCCAAGGCCGGCGGCTGCTTTTCTGCGAGGACTCGATCGTGCGCGGCACACAGCTCAAGGACACGGTCCACCGGCTCTACGACTACGGCGCGAAAGAAGTCCACATGCGTCCTGCGTGTCCGCCGTTGATCCATGGCTGCAAGTTCCTGAACTTCTCCCGGTCAAAATCGGAGCTCGACCTTGCCGGGCGGCGCGCAGCCAAGGAAATGGAAGGCCACGACGGTCCCCCACCGGCGGAGTATGCCAACCACAACAGCGACAAGTATCACGCGATGGTCGAACGAATCCGCCAGCGATTGGCGCTGACCACGCTTCAGTATCAGCAACTGGACGACCTCGTTGCGTCCATCGGTCTGCCAAAGGAAAAGCTCTGCACCTATTGCTGGGACGGTGTGGAGTAACCACGTCAGCCGGTATTACAACCACGACGGGGGACGCCGCGCCGGATACAAGGCGCGTGGCACGCGCCGACGGTGAAACGGCCCAGAAACCGTCGTTGACTCGACTCCTGTTGCGGTTAGACTTGGCAGTATACGATGCCCAAAAGCGACACAATCGCGGGTTACGAAATTGTTGAGAAGGTCGGCCAAGGCGGAGTGGGTACAGTCTATCGCGCACGCCAGCCGATGCTCGACCGCACCGTTGCGCTGAAAGTGCTCGCGCCCCATCTCGCCAACGACGCAGAATACGTCGCCCGTTTCCGGCGCGAAGCAACTGCGGCCGCGCAGCTCAACCACCTGGGTATTGTCGCCATCTACGCCGCCGGCGAACAAGACGGCGCACATTATATTGCCATGGAGTACGTCGAGGGCGAGACGCTGGCGCGCCGCCTCGAACGTCACGGACGGCTGAAAGCGACCGAGGCAATTGCCATCTGCGTGTATCTCGCCGAAGCGCTCCGCTACGCGTGGGATAAGGCCCGCCTCATTCACCGTGACATCAAGCCAGACAACATTTTCCTATCGACCAACGGCGAGGTGAAACTCGGCGACCTGGGTCTGGCTCGCTGTGTCGGTGGCGATTCCACACACGTGACCCTCCATGGCACGGCTTGGGGCACACCGCATTACATGAGTCCCGAGCAGGCGCGTGGCGAACGCGATCTCGACCAGCGCTCAGACATCTACAGCCTCGGGTGCACGCTCTACTGCATAATCAGCGGCCAGACACCTTACGATGGTGCGGACGTGTTCTCGATCATGAACAAGCACGTCAATGAGCCGCCGCCGACCATCCTCAAGGTGCTGCCAACCTGTCCGACGCCGGTGGTGCTCCTGTTGGCAAAGATGCTCGCGAAGAACCCCAACGATCGCTATCAGGACTACGACGAACTCGTCACCGATCTGCGCGACGCCCACCAACAGCTCACAAATCCCCAAGCCTCGCCGCCTGTCGCTGCAAACGAATCACCCAAGCCTGCGTCTGCAAAAGCATCGTTCGCAATCATCTATGGCGTCGCCGGCGTCGTTGCTATCGCAGTGTTGGCCGGGGTGATGCTCTGGGCGCCGTGGAAGGAGCGTGGAACATCGGGCCACAAGGCGCCGAACCCGGAATCGCAAGTCGTGCCGGAAGCTCCCGGTGTCGCAACAGCTCCGCAGTCCAAACCGGAAGCCGTATTGCCAGCAGTAGCAGCCGTGCCCATGCCGGCGGCTTCGCAGCAACCGTCCACCGCCACTCAGGCCGTGGCGACTGCGACCGCAACCAATGCTCCTGCGGTCGCATCGGCGGCTCCACCGGTCAAGACGCCCGCGTCCGCAGGTGCAATGCCACCGTCGCCCGCCACGAACGCACCGATCACTGCACCGTTGCCGGCTCCCGTGGACGCTGTGTTCATTGCTGCTGTCGCCGCGCTTCCGCCGGAAACACAAGTGCAGACCGTCATTACCAAACTGAAGGATCTCAATCCCGGCTTCGACGGCCAAGCCACGCCAACAATAAATAGCAATAAGGTCACTGGACTGGAGTTTTCGACCGCAAGCGTGAGCGACCTCACCCCGCTCAAGGCGCTGCCAGGACTGCAAAGCCTTGTCTGTTCCGGCACGGCAGAAAAACAATCGCTCGTCAATCTTGCCGCGCTAACCGGCCTGTCGCTGACAAACCTCAATTGCAACTTCTCGAAAGTCAGCGACCTGTCGCCATTGCGCGGCATGCCGCTGGCCATCCTTGCTTGCAGGCACTCGGCTGTTACCAATTTCACTGTTCTGAGCGAATTGCAGTTGAAGCATCTCGATTGCGACTTCGATGCGGCTCGCGACCGCGAGGCGCTATGGGCCCTTGTGGCGCTGGAAACGATCAACGGTCAGCCTGCCGCAGAGTTCTGGCATGAGACGGGACCGCCACACGATGAGTTTGTCAGCATGGTCGCCGCGCTGCCCGCCACCCAGCAGGTCGCGCAGGTCGTCGCCAAGCTGCGAGAGCTGAACCCGCAATTCGACGGACGCGTCACGCGCAAGATTGCGGATGGGAAAGTGGTCGAGATGGGATTCTCAACCGTCGCTGTCCAGAATATTACGCCGCTTGCCGCGCTGCGCACTCTCGAACGGCTGTCGCTGGTGCCTGTTGGCGCCACCAACGTTGCCGGCCAACTTGCCGACCTCTCGCCGTTGCGCGGAATGTGGCTGACAGCGCTCTGGTGCCAGAATAACCCCGTGAGCGATCTGCACCCGTTGCGTGGACAACCGCTGACAGTGCTCGGTTGCGGCAGTACGCAAGTGACCGATCTCTCGCCGCTGAGAGGAATGCCACTGACAGTGCTCAGTTGCGATCATACCGACGTGCATGACCTCTCACCCGTGGCCGATGCCCCGCTCCAGACTCTCTGGTGCCAGAGAACCAAGGTGACTGATCTCACCGTGCTTGCCAACATGCCGCTGCGCGAACTGCGCTGTGACTTCCTGGCCGCGCGCGATGGTGCCGTGTTGCGCAGCATCCCGACGTTGCAGCGGATCAACGGCCAGACGACAGCGATGTTCTGGCTGCGCGAATCCGGTGCGAAGATCGCCGCCAAGGGCACACCGAGAACGACCAAACCTTCGCAAACCCGCGCGCCTGTCGCCGCCGGCAAACTGACCGGAAAGCAAATGCTCCAGAAATTCATCGCGCGCATGAAAGAGGCAAACCCGGGGTTTGGTGGCGGCGTCGAGCCAACTCTTGAAGGCGAAAAACTGACCGGGCTGACATTCACCACTGAAGCGGTCGCCGACCTCTCCCCTGTGCGCGACGTGCTGGGCCTGGCAAGTCTTCGATGCCTCTGCGGCACGACGCAGGGCCTTATCGCAAAACTCTCACCGCTGAGCGGGCTGCCGCTGAAGACATTGGTGGCCTCCGGCAATCGCATCAAAGACCTGACGGCATTACAAACCACCGCACTGACGGAATTGACCCTCGACAGCAATCCAGTGAACGACTTGCGCGGGCTGGAAGGCTTGCGGTTGAGCACATTGAATCTGACCTATACCCCTGTGAGCGACATCTCGCTGCTGGCGGGCATGCCACTGACGGCACTCCATTTGGGCGGCACGAAGGTGCGCGACCTGGCGCCGTTGAAACGCGTTCCGCTGAAGACGCTGGACATCGGGCTGACCGAGGTCAGCGACCTGACGCCGCTGCGCGGAATGAAGCTGGGAACCCTCATTCTCGAAGGGTCGAAGGTCAGCGACATCACCCCATTGCGCGGGATGCCCCTGTCGGTCTTGCTGATGGGAGGGACGGCGATCACCAGCCTCGGTCCGCTCAAGGGCATGCCGCTGTCCGTCCTCAACTTCAACAACACCCGCATCAGCGACCTGACGCCCATCCGTGGATGTCCCATCACCAGTTTGTCCATGGTGGGTACGCAGGTCACCAGCCTGACATTGCTCAGCGACATGGCACTGACGGTGCTCCACTGCGGCTCTAATCGAATCACCGACCTTGCTCCGTTGCGCGACAAGGCGTTGACCAGCCTGCGCGTCAACGACACCGGCATCAAAGACCTCGCGCCGCTGCGCCGGATGTCGCTGACGGAGTTGTGGATTCAGAACACCAAGGTAAGCGACCTCTCGCTCCTGCGCACCATGCCGTTGCAGGTGCTCAAGGCGGATATCGTCCCGGAACGCGACGCCGCCATTCTTGGCAACATCAAGACGCTGACCACCATCAACGACCAACCGGCGGCAGAATTCCTGAAGAAGATGGCCGCCGACAGATGACAAGCTGGCGTCCTGGGTTTGCGCACTGACTGTTTCAAATTCACCCGGTCATTGCATCTGAAGCCCTGATACGGCAGCGCGGGCAAGGATGCAGGTGCCCTGCTTTGGAAATGGCGTTGAAGAGGCAGCCGTGGCACGCTACGCTGGTGACGCGGTACGAGCAAGCCATGCCGACAACACGCTGCCTGAGCGAGAAAGAAAATCATGACACCCCCACCCAACGATCGTCCGGTAAGCCGACGCGAGTTTCTGGAAAAAAGCTCCACCCTCGCCGTGGGCGCAATGCTCGGCTCGACCGCGGCTGACGCGGCCGACAAGACACCCTCGGACATGAAGTATCGCCGGTTCGGCGCGACGGGTCTCAAGGTTTCCGAGATCGGGCTGGGTTGCGCGAGCGGGCTGAAGTCGCAGGTGCTCGGTCCATTCCTGTTCGACCGCTATCGGGAACAGTTGCCCACCATTGTGGATCGGCTGTTCGAGCGGGGCGGCAACTTCGTGGCCACGTCACAGAGCTATCACGATACGGAAGAGATTCTCGGCAAGGCGCTCAAGGGCCGTCGCAAGGACGCGATCATCTTCACCGCCACCAGCAAGTCGCAGCCCAAGGACGTGATCGCTGCGTGCGAACTGAGCCTGAAACATTTCCAGACCGACTACATTGACTGTTACTTCTCGCACGGCGATTGGCGGGACGGGTTCCACGAGGCCGCCCAGACGCTCAAGAAACAAGGCAAGATTCGCTTCAGCGGCATGAGCTGCCACGTGCCTGCCAAACACCGTCCACACGTCGAGGCCAAGGAACTGGATTTCATCTTCCAACCCTACAACTACATGGCGCTCGCGAAGTGGACCGAGAAGATCGACCTCAACGGCATCGAGGAACTCTTCGCGCTGTGCAAGAAGCAGGACATCGGCGTCATCTGCATGAAGCCAATGACGGGCCACTTCATCCCCAATTGGGCCAAGGAAGCTTCGGAGCCGAAGGTCGCCAAACTGATGGACGAGTTGAAGCAGTTTGGGGCACACAACCTCTACCAGGCATTCCTGCTCTGGGTGTTGAAAAACCCGAACGTCTGCTGCGCCGCCGTCGGGATGACAACGCCGCACGAAGCCGTTGAAGACTGCGCTGCCATCGGCCGCAAGTTCACGCGCGTGCATGAGCGATTGCTGGATCTCTATGCGGCCGCCGCGACCAAGGACTACTGCCGGATGTGCGAGACTTGTCTGCCATCGTGCCCGGCCGGCATCGCGATTGCCGACATCCTTCGTTTCCGGATGTATTACAAGAACTACGGCCACCGCGCCGACGCGAGGGAACTCTACGCGGCGCTGCCGGAGTCGAAACAGGCCAGTGCCTGCACTGAATGCGGCCTCTGTCAACAAGCCTGCCCGAACAAACTGGCGATCGTCCCGAAACTCAAGGAAGCCCACGGTTTGCTGGCCTGAGGCACGCGCGCTCTACTGTGGTTGGTTTGGGTTTGGACCAAAGTCGGTCGCGCTCGGAGGTTGGATTTTGCCGTTGCACTGCCGTCGTGTGGCGCTACACTGCCGCTGAAGTCGCCATGGACATCAACCCCAACGGTGCCGGTGACGCCAAGGACCGCAGAAGCCAACGCGAACGCGGATTCCCATCTGCAATATATCGTCAAGACTCCCCCAGCCAAATCAAGGAACCAAAGCCATGA
>CAZGGF010000428.1:0-7660 GCA_964524715.1 uncultured Verrucomicrobiota bacterium
CGTCATACCAATAGAGGTACGCCTTGCGCAGCCAGCCTTTCTGTTCGAGATGGTCTGCGAGTTGCCGCGCGTAATCTTCCCACAGCGCCTCGTATTCCGGCTGCCGTTGCAGGGGACGGGTTGGGGTGGCCAGGGCAAGCCATGGCATGATGGAGAGTTTGGCGGGTTCAAGCAGGGCACGCCGGAATACGAGGCGCTGTGGGAAGATTACGCGCGGCAACTCGCAGACCATCTCGAACAGAAAGGCTGGCTGCGCAAGGCGTACCTCTATTGGTATGACGAGCCGGAGAAGGATGACTATGCGCCCGTGCGCCGCAACAACGAACAGATCAAGCGCCTTGCGCCGAAACTGGCGAGAATGTTGACGGAAGAGCCAGGACCGGAGTTGATCGGCGCGGTGGATATCTGGTGTCCGGTGACGCCGAATCACCGACCGGACATCTGCCGCGAACGCCAGCGCGCGGGTGAGCATATCTGGTGGTACATCTGCTGTTGGCCCCACGCGCCATATTGCACCGAGTTCATCGACCACTCGGCGGTCGAGCTGCGGACGTGGCTGTGGCAGACGTGGGGTTACGGCGTCGAGGGCATCCTCATCTGGGAGACCAACTGGTGGAACCAGCGTACGCGGTTCAAGCCGCCTGCGCGGCAGAACCCGTGGGAAGACCCGATGAGCTATAGCGAGAGCGGCACGTGGGGCAACGGCGACGGCCGTTTCATCTATCCGCCCAACCGCGACAATGACCGGAAACAGAAATTCCTCGATGGTCCCGTCAGCTCGCTCCGCTGGGAAATCCTGCGCGACGGCGTCGAGGACTACGAGTATTTCGCGTTGCTGCGCGAACTGCTGAAATCGAAACCGGATGCAGCGGCCGAGGCGTTGCTGAAAGCACCCGCATCGGTCTTCACCGATATGACGCACTTCAGCACTGACCCGACGCCGTTGTTGCAACACCGCGAGAAACTGGCGCGAGCCATCGAGCGGCTGAGCGGAGAGTGAGGACGGCCTGTTTCCCCCCGCGGCCACTGCAAGCGCTGTCCGGCTTGGGAGCAAATTGCATTGTTTCACGCCGCTGCATTGCTAGACTACTGGCCGTGATTCGATACTTGCTGCTCTCAATCGTTGCAGTTGCGCCTTTGCTCGCGCAGACGCCGGATGCCAAACCGGCCTTGCCAGCAGCGGACGCAGTGCTGAAATTCCACGATGAGCGGCTGGCCGCCGTGAAGTCGTGGCAGGCCAACTTCATCAAGAACATCAGCGAGGGATTACTCAACGTCGTCCAGAGCGGCACGGTGCGGTTCGTGCGCCAGCCGGCGGGCACTCCCGGCCAGCCTGCTGTCGAGAAGGGCCGCGCGGACTTCATGATGCAGATCAAGGGCCGCGACCTCAGCCAGACCATTATTTCCGGTGCGGATGGCGTTGCGTGGCAAATCGTCAGTCAGGACAAGTTGCGCGGTCTCTACAAACTCGACATGAACCGCCCCATTGCCGGTTCCAAGGAAGACCCGCACAACATGAACCCCATCAACGAGGTCAACCCGCTGGCGTTGCTGCAGAAATTCCGCGCCCGGCTTGGCTTCGTCACCGAAGGTGTGCAGGAACTTGGTGGCCGGCAGTTCTGCCGTCTCATTGGCAAGCCGAAGGTTGCCGCGATGCCGGGCGAAGTGCAGATCAGCGCGTTGCGCGTGTGGATCAGTCCCGACGATGGTTTTGTTCATCGCATCGTTGTCATCGACCTGCGCGGCAATCCCGCGCTGGCCATGGACCTCAGCGCCGTGCGGCTGAATCTCCAGTTGGACGACGCCCTGTTCGTCTTCACCCCTCCGCCCAACGCCAATGTCCTGGACCTAAACGCCCGCCTCGGTGGCGCCAAGTAGCCGGCACGGCTAGGGAGCCCGCGACTCCGTTGCGGGATTTGGGAACGCTCTGTGAAGCACCCCTTATTGCTTCTTGATTCGCATTTCTCGAATCGAATTGAGAATCTTCAGCATCACTGGCGTTGGATCGCCCTTCAAGGGTTCGATGGCGGTTCCGTTGGGCATGAACGGCTGCGGGCGACTGTCAACTTCGTATTCCGTCCCTTTCTTGAGCAGAACCACGACCGCATACGACCGCGCTTGCGGCGCTTTGTGGATACTGGTTCCCACCGAACCGATCTTCACCTTCGCGGCAATAGAGGCTTCCGTCCTCGGATCGAGCGGGCCAATCAAGGCCGAAACTGTCCTCAGTTTCAAAAGCGTCTGGCCGTCCGTAAGCGTTTCGATACCCTCAATGAATGCATGGACCACGCTCTCGTCTTTCCACGGCCCCGATGCAGCGCGGCCACTGTCCTCAGCAGCAGCGCTGAAAAGACCAAGCATCACGATTGCCAAACCACTTCCGATCAAAAGCGTTTTCATAACACTCCTCATTGCGGATTCTTACTATTCGACTCTTCGAAGATCTTGTGTATCACCTTAAGTTTGTGCCACGGATTACCGACTGCTGCCTCATCCTGAATGGCTTTCATAACCTTCAGTATCTTCTCCATTAAAGGTGTCGGGTCGCCGACTACTGGAACGAGGCCAGCCCCTTCAGGCATGAAGGCCATTACATCACTGCTTACGAGATATCGATCCGGCATTTTGGTTATGACCGCCATTGCATACGAATCACTTTTCGGAACTGAGGGAATTGAACCGACCCACCCTATCTGTGCTTCAGCCTCCATGACTGTCTCCGAGCCTAAGTCCAACGTCCCAGCCACTCTGGCTATGGGCTTCAGCCGCAGCCGTTCCATCCCATTCACAGTGTGAATTGACTGGATGTGAACATAAGCCAAACACTGGTCTTTCCAAAACCAAGGTTCAGCGCCGTGAAAACTGCCCATGGCCGCGGACGCAACGGAAGCGAACACGCTCATGCACCACATGATTAGACAATACATTGGTTTCATCGTATTCTCGTTCTGAGTTCACCTGTTTGACTTGGAAAGGGCTTCACATCAGCATTCAAAAACTCTTGCCGCTCACTTTTGACTGTTTCTTGAAGAACGGGTGATGCTGTTCTGTGCCCACGGTTTTGTTGAGGCTCTCCTTTCGCTCACCGCGTGTACTATATAGGGTCAGCCGCGCACTGGCATCTGCAAACGCTTTCCAAAGCTGGCAAAGGGCGGCTTGGTGGGGTAAGTATGGTTCGTCCTTCAAAACTCTATCTGTGTCAGCGACCTTCAGCTTTTCATTCGTTTCCCGACTTCGTCCGATTTCGGGATTGTTCTGCCAGAGCACTTTTTTTTGGGGATGGGGAATGAGGATGGAGCGGTGGAGAAAACTCGTACAAAGCAGATTGTTCGTCCGCCTTGCCAATCCCCGTGCGCTTGTAGAGAATGTGACGTCGCAGAAAGGCCAACATGATTGATCGGCGAAACATTTTGGTGGCAATGATGGCGGGAATTGTGACGTTCTCTGCAAATCCACAGGCAGGGGAAATCCATAAGGCTCTCATCGATGGAAATAGAGCGAAGGTTGGGGAATTATTGGCAAACAACTCCGCACTCGTGAATGTCAAAAGCCTGGCAGGAGAGGGTCTTGCAGTTGGAACCACGCCGCTGCATATCGCGGCATGCCGAGGCGAGAAAGACATGGTCGAATTCTTGCTGGCGCGCGGAGCCGATGTGAACGTTAAGGACAATGAGGGTGCAACACCGCTGCACACAGCCAAGAATGGCGATGTGATCAAGCTGTTGGTTGCCAAGGGAGCCAACATCAATGCCAAGACGAAAGGGGGATACACGCCTCTGCATTTGGTGGAAACCAAGACGGCATGCGAATCGCTCTTGTCATGTGGTGCGGACGTCAATGCTCGTGCCGACAATGGAGACACCCCACTGCATTGGTCTTCGAGCAGAGCCGTTGCGAGGTTGTTGCTGGCAAGAAAGGTCGATGTCGAAGCTAGAGATAATCTGGGCCGCACTCCACTGCATCACCAAGCTTTGTATGGTCGAGCAGAGATCGCGGAGCTCTTGTTGGTTAACGGAGCGAACATCAATGCGCAAGACAACGATGGAGCTACACCGTTACATCTGCTTATTGGCCCGCCATGTTTCAGTGAGTTTCGCTATCAGTGCGCGAAGTTGCTCATTGCTCATAAGGCAGATCTCACGCTCAAGAACAAAAAAGGGCTGTCACCCATTGACTGCGCGGCGCAAGTCGGTTGGAACATGATGGTCAATTACATGAGAGACCCACAACACAAAGAGGACATAGAAGGCTTGGTCGCAAAGTTGGATGAACTTGATTTTAAGAAGAAAGAACCAGTGCATGATCAATTGACAGACATCGGGACGAATGCCGTGTCACATCTTCTTGCCGCTGTTCCAAAGGCCAGTCCGGCAGCCCGGCAGAGTATCCGGTGGGTTTTGCGATTGATCGGCCAGATGCAAGCAAACCTTGGTGATTATATTCAACCTATACTTGATAGGGCTGATCCCCGGGAGCCGCATCTGACGAGCTTCATTCTCAACGTCGTGGAAGACTTGCGCAATCTGGGACCGGGATCACACGCACCGTATGAGTTTGTTCTCCGTTCTCCGGAAGAGTCCGCCAAAGCCATCGAACAAGTGAAAGCCAGTTGGCAGAAGGAATATCCAAAGTGTAAGGCACGGTGGCTGGAATACAGCCGGGAAAGAGACTGACATGACGCGGACGAGAACGCGCACAGACTCCAACATGCCATAATCAGCGTCTCTGGAGACTCCGAACTTCGCAAAGCTCGCAAACTGTCCCTCAGTGCGGTAACTATGTTTGGGATTTAGCGCATGGATTTTGAATTAGTCAGCAAGTTCAAGCCGCGCGGCGATCAGCCGCGGGCCATCGAGACGTTGGAGAAGTCGTTGGAGGCGGGCAACCGCTTCCAGACGCTGCTCGGCGTCACTGGCTCCGGCAAGACTTACACGGTGGCCAACGTCATCGCCGCGCAGCGGCGGCCGACGCTGGTGATTTCGCACAACAAGACGCTCGCGGCGCAACTCTACAGCGAGTTCAAGCAGTTCTTCCCGCGTAACGCTGTGGAGTATTTCGTCAGCTACTTCGACTATTACCAGCCGGAAGCTTACATCCCGCAGACGGACACGTTCATCGAGAAGGACAGTGCCATCAATGAGTCCATCGAGCGGCTGCGGC
Source organism: uncultured Verrucomicrobiota bacterium (assembly GCA_964524715.1). Lineage (GTDB taxonomy): Bacteria > Verrucomicrobiota > Verrucomicrobiia > CAIQCK01 > CAIQCK01 > CAIQCK01. The sequence continues at coordinate 5,161 of CAZGGF010000428.1, forward strand.
TGTCGGCGACGAGCGCGTTGCTGACGCGGCGGGACGTGGTGGTCGTAGCCAGCGTTTCGTGCATCTATGGCCTCGGTTCGCCGGAGGACTGGATGAACATGGTGGTGCCGGTCAAGGTGGGCGACATGCTCCCGCGCGACACGTTCCTGCGGCGGCTGGTGGACATCCAGTATGACCGCAACGACATCGCGCTTCAGCGCGGCAACTTCCGCGTTCGCGGCGATGTGATCGAACTTGTGCCCAGCTACGCCGAGGACGCGTTGCGGATCGAGTTCTTCGGCGACCAGATCGAGCGCATCACGCGGTTCGACCCGCTCACGGGCCGGCGACTGGAAGACCTGCCGGGCACGAGTGTGTTCCCGTCGAAACACTGGGTCACGTCCGCCGACAAACTGGAGAAGGCCATCGAGACAATCCAGGCGGAGGTGACCGAGCGCATCGACTGGTTCGAGAAGCACGGCAAGCTGTTGGAAGCGCAACGGATCAAGATGCGCACCACCTACGACATCGAGATGATGCGGGAGATGGGTTTCTGCTCAGGCATTGAGAACTACTCGCGCCATCTCAGCGGACGTGCGCCGGGCCAGCGGCCGTTCTGCCTGCTGGATTTCTTCCCGAAGGATTTCCTGCTGGTGATTGACGAGAGCCACGTGACGGTGCCGCAGATCGGCGCGATGTATGAAGGCGACCGTTCGCGCAAGATGACGCTGGTGGAGCACGGCTTCCGCCTGCCAAGCGCGCTCGACAATCGGCCGCTGAACTTCGAGGAGTTCCAGACGATGATCGGCCAGGCGATTTTCGTCAGCGCCACACCGGCGCCGTTCGAGACGGAGAAAAGCGCCGTCGTTGCCGAGCAGATCATCCGCCCGACCGGCCTGCTCGACCCGAAGATTACGATCAAGCCGCTGGACGGGATGATTGACGACGTGATCGAGCAAATCCGCGCCCGCACTGAGCGCAAGGAGCGCGTGCTGGTGACGACGCTGACCAAGCGCACCGCCGAGGACCTGAGCGATTACCTCAAGGACCTCAACATCAAGGTCACCTATCTCCACGCTGACATTGACACCATTGAGCGCGTCGAGATCCTGCGCGGCCTGCGCAATGGCAAGTTCGACGTGCTCGTCGGCATCAACCTCCTGCGCGAGGGCCTCGACCTGCCGGAGGTGTCGCTGGTCTGCATCCTCGACGCCGACAAGGAAGGCTACCTCCGCAGCGCCACAGCGCTCATCCAGGTTTCCGGCCGCGCCGCGCGCCACATCAATGCCGAGGTCATCCTCTACGCCGACGTGATGACCCAATCGATCAAGAAACTCATCGAGGTGAGCGATTACCGCCGCGGCAGGCAGATGGAATACAACCGCGTCCACAAGATTACGCCGAAGTCGGTGGTGCGCGGCGTCCAGGAGAGCCTCCAGAGCATCATACAGGGCCATGAAGTGGAGGCGAGCGTCGTGAAGGAGGCCGGAGCCGACTATGACGTGGTTGAGTTGATGCGCGAACTGGAGGCGGAAATGCTCGAGGCGGCAAGGAAGCTGGAGTTCGAGCGCGCTGCACTGCTGCGCGACCAGATTAAGGAGTTGAAACAAGGCACTGGCGAAGGTGAACCGCCGTCGTTGAAGAAACGCGAAGTGGTTTACACCGCGCCCAACGCCAGCAAGCCGTCGAAGCGCCGGAAGTAACATCGGTTTTTGGACTGAATCTGCGCTTGCGGCGGGCGGTGGCATTGGGTTGAATGTATCCATGAGCGCCTCACGCCTCTTCTCCCCGTTCGGTTTCATTGTAACTCTTCTCTTCCTGCTTCACGTCCAGCCGACATTGTCGGCCGACGTGCGCTCGTGCGGTGCCAAAGGCGACGGGCAGGCGGACGACACGGCGGCGGTTCAGAAAGCCGTGGATAGCGGCGGCCGCGTCAGTTTTCCGAAGGGAGTCTATCGCGTCACCAAACCCATCGTCATCGAACTCGACAAGACCGGGTTCACGTCGCTGGCTGGTGACGGCGTGGCGCGCGTCGTCATGGCGGGCGCGGGCGCGGCGTTTCGGTTTGTCGGCACGCACGCGGGCAGCGCCGATCCCGAGCAGGTGAAGCCCAACGTCTGGGAACGCCAGCGGATGCCGATGGTGGACGGATTGGAAATCGTCGGTGCGCACCCGGAGGCCGATGGCATCGAGGCGACCGGGACGATGCAGATCACGATCACGCGCACCACGGTCCGGGACTCGCGGCACGGCATCCGGCTCGCGACGCGCAACCGCAACGTGCTCATTGCCGACTGCCACATCTACCACAATCGCGGCATCGGCGTGTTCTACGACGACGTAAACCTCCACCAATCGAACATCAGCGGCTGCCACATCAGCTATTGCGCAGGCGGCGGCATCGTCTCTCGCGGCGGCAACGTCCGCAACCTCCACATCGGTACCTGCGACATCGGGATGAACATGGCCACCAACGCACCGCCGACGGCGAACGTGTTGATTGATTGCTCCGGCAGCAGGT
>CAZGGF010000429.1:0-3470 GCA_964524715.1 uncultured Verrucomicrobiota bacterium
ACACTGTTTGGACTTACGATTTGTATCAGGCGTATTTCGCACCGGGCAAGAGCGACAACCACTACTTCTGGATGGGCAAGTTCATCACTGTGGTTGGCATCCTGTTGAGCATCGGCGCAGCCTACTTTGCGGCGATGTACAACAACGCGATGGATATCATCCAACTCGTGTTCGGCTTTGTGAACGCCCCGTTGTTTGCGACGTTCTTGCTTGGCATGTTCTGGGCGCGGACGACAGGCACCGGTGCCTTCTATGGGTTGTTCTGCGGGATTGGCGGTTCGGCCTTGTTCCACGCGCTGACCACGACCAGCAGCAACGTTGAAGCTGGCCGTGTGGTCAACGGCATGAAGGGCGGTTACCTTGCTGTGGTTTCAACATTCCCCAGTGAGATGGCACAGAACTTCTGGCTGGCGGCGTTTGCATTCATTGTGTGTTTCGCGCTGACACTGTTCATCTCGCTCGTAACGACGCGGACAAAGACCGACGACGAACTCAAAGGCTTGGTCTATTCACTGACGCCGAAGATCGTGGATGCCAACCAGGCGTGGTATGCGCGGCCGGCGGTGCTGGGCGTCGTATTGCTGGCGGCTTGTGTCGTCCTCAACATCATTTTCTGGTAAGAAAGGAATCGGCATATGGGACTCGATATCCGCTGGCCAATCGGCCTCATGTTCACCGCTGTGGGTGTGTTGCTTGCGATTCAGGGGTTGATCACTGGATCGGACGCCGAGATGTACAAACGGTCGCTTGGCATCAACGTCAACTTCGGTTGGGGCTGCGTGCTGTTGGTGTTTGGCTTGTTGATGGTGTTTTTCGCCTGGCGTGGCAAGCAAGGCACGAAGTAGATCGGGTCGCGGAAACGTTGCTGCGACAATAAGGCACGAGTGCGGAGTCAGTCGAATTCCACGGGCATCAGGACTATGACAGCCAAGTCCGAAACGCGAAACTCAAGTACGGGTTTTCAGACGGATGCATTGCCTTCCGCGCTGGCCGGTTTGCTGGCGACTGCGTTGGCGGCCGCCGTCGTAGGTTTGGCCCTCTGGCAGCCGGGCCAGCGGGGTGATTACATCCATCTGGTGCAGGCGAAACTTGCGCCGATGTCGGGCACGACAGGTGCGGACGCGATTCCACTGGATGAGGCTGACCGCGCACTGCGGCGGGGCAATGCACTATTGGTGGCACGAAATCCTAACGAGGCAATCAAGGAATTCGAGCGAGCAGTGGCTTTACAGCCTGTGTATGCACTCGCCTGGGTCAACATGGGCGTGGTGTACTACAATTTGAACCGTCCGAAGGAAGCGCGCGAAGCATTCTTGCATGGCTACACGCTGGACCCCTACAACTTCCTCGCGGCGCGCAACCTGGCATTGTTGAACGATATGGAAGGGCGGCTTTTCGTTGCTCGCGATTTTTATCAGCAAGCGGCACGGCTGGATCCAAAAAACGCTGACATTGCACGGCGATTGGAGAGTTTGAAATCACTCGATCGCTGATGAGCCGGCCTCGGTTGGGCATATCCGCTAAGCATTTACCATGAGCAGAATACCAGAACATCATTGGTGTCGGAACATGTGCGCGATCATGCTGTTGGCTGCCTGCGTGATGTTTGCGGCCGCGCAGGACATCAACCCGTATCCGCGGCAGTTGTTGCGAACGGAACCGTTGCAGCAATGGACATTCCAAACGGGTGCGGCGGGTTGGACGGCGCTGCACCAGTGCACGCTCGCGGCAGCCGACGGCGCGTTGAAGATCCAAAGCAGCGGCAACGACCCCTATGCAGCCAGCGGACCCATTCACGTCGAAGGCCCGCTTGCGGTGAAGCTGCGCGTGAAGTGTGCCACGGGTGGCAGCGGAGAATTCTTCTGGGCGACGACTGAAACGCCCGGCTTCAATCCTGATAACAGCCAGCACTTCAAGCTCATCCATGATGGCCAGTGGCATGATTACGTGGTGCGGCTGAATACTCGCGGCACGGTCACGCGCCTGCGCCTCGACCCAGGCGGTGCGCCAGGTTTGATTGAAGTTGAGAAGATCGAACTGGTTCGCGAAGTCCTGCATCCGCTCGAAATCCAGTCGGTGCATTCCATTGGTCGCCGGATTTCGTGGATGCTGACGAACCACACGGACAAGGTGATTGCTTGCACTGTTGATGGGCGGCAGATTGCGTTGGCAGCCAAAGCGGCGCAGGTCGTCTCGGTTACTGCGGGCGGGACGGCGCCATTCGAGGTGCGCGACATCGTGGTGAGTGCAGACGGTGTGCCGCCGCTTCATCGGACGGTATTCGTGGCGGACGCCGATGCAGCAGGTGATTGGATCGAGCGAAAATCGGGAAACAGCGTATTAAAGGTGGCGCGTGATGGTTCGGGGGCACGAATCGAGGTCAATGGCAGGCTCGTGGGTTTCATTGCTCCGTTGGTTTGGCGTGATGGCGTCGTGCCCAAGCTGAAGTTGGTTGGGCAAGGCAACCCGCTGAAGTTTGTCGGCGACGGTGTCAACGCGGCTTTGACATTGCGTGACGAGGAAATCTCAATCGCAGTTCAGAGTGATACGCCGTGCGAAGGTCCGGTGTTGCGCGCGCTGGGGTCGCTGGAGCAGGGCTTGTTCGCAGGGCTTGAGTATCTCGGCAAAGGCGAGCGATCTTCCTCGAAGCTCGACATCGAGACGGAAGAGCATATTCGCTTCGCGCCGGACCCGCTGAAGGTCACGATGCCATTGATGGCATTTGTCACTGACTGCGGGCTGACGGCGATGACGTGGCGCGATATGGCTTTGCAGCCGGTGTTTGCCGCGCCGGACTTTCTCGAAGGCGTGGAGGGGCATCGTGCTGCGTTGCGCGGCAAAAGAATCGAGGCGACCATCCTCGTGCGCAAGCCGGCGCCATTGGAGGACGCGATTTTGTGGGTGGTGAAAGAGCGGGGGTTGCCGCCGCTGCCGAAGGCGCCACGCAGCCGCGAGGCACAGACTGCGCTTTCGCTGAAGGCGTTAACCGGGTTGCCGTTGAAGACCGATGCAGGGTGGGGACACTGTGCCGAGCCTCGTTGGCCGCGGCAGCCGTTTGCCGACCACGCATCGACGATCTGGCGGCTCACGGGCGCGGCGCCGCAATTGCCGAAGTTGGTGTTGGGCGGTTCGCACATCCGCAACGAAGCAATCTACTTCGTCACCGGGCGCGCAAACGAGTGGTTAAAGGTGAAGGCGTCGCAGGTTCGCGGAATCATTGCCAGCCAGAAGCCCGACGGTTCGTTTCGCTATACCGGCAAATACCAGCGTGGCCACTTTGAGGACACGGCCAGTGGCTATTGCGCCGGTCCCACCGTCACGCTGTTGGAACACGCGCGTGCCGGGCCTGCGTGCTCGTCTGCACAGAACACCTTGCGTTTGTGTTGTCACGAAGGGAGTACAACTATGCAAATCATCTTTCATGATTCACACACAAAAGCCAAGAACAACATCGCTGCTCACAATGTTTC
>CAZGGF010000430.1:0-6199 GCA_964524715.1 uncultured Verrucomicrobiota bacterium
CACGGCCACGGAGGAGTTTTCCATCGCAGGCGCGCCGGCCCGTGAGACGCCGGTGCACAACCTGCTTTGTGAAGCAATCCTCGACCGCTGCCAGCGTGCGGGCCAGCCGGCGGACATCGTGATTCACGGCGTCCTGAACGAACTGGCCGGCCTGAAGAAAGGACCGGTCAGGATTGAGGACTGCTGGTCGATGGTGCCGTTTGAAAATTTCATCGGCGTGTTCGAGGTCACGCCTGCGGAACTGCGGGAGATTCTGGAGGAAAATGCCGCGAATTACTCGCGGTATCATTTCACCGGCGTCTATGGCATGAAGCTCGCACTGCGGATCACCGCGCCGCGCGGCCAGCGGGTCATCTCCATGACCGACCGGGCTGGCGAGCCGTTCGCGCCCGACCGGCGGTTGCGCGTGGCGGTGAACAGCTTCGACCTCGCCGGCGCCGGCACGCGCAAGTCACGGCTCCGCGCCATCGCTGATGCGCCGGGGGCGAAACTGGTGGAGATCGATTACCCTGTGCGGCAGGCAGTGATGGATTTCATCGCAGCGAAGAAGGAGATTTCGCCGCATGTCTACGGTTGGTGGCGCACCGGCGCGGCGCGCTGACGGAGAGTCATCAAGCCTCCGCCCGCGCGAAGAAACTCACCAGCGTGTCTCCGTGCCGTTGCTGGCGGCTGAATCGCCACGCGGGAGGCGGTTTCAACTCGTCGTTCTTATAATGCTCCAGGATCAGCCAGCCGTTCGGCTCCGTCACGGCGGCGAGATCGGCGTCATCGAGAAGTTCCTGCGCCAGCGATGACCGGCCGGGCATCTTCGCGTAAGGCGGGTCGGCAAGAACGAGCGTAAAACGTGGCTCGCCTTCCACCCGGCGCAACGCACGGTGGATATCGCATTGCAGAACCGTGGCGGCGGGTTCCAATCGCGCGGACGCGAGGTTTTTTTCGATGGCAGCAATGCAAGAGCGCGACTGATCCACAAACGTCGCGCTGGCCGCGCCGCGGCTGAGCGCCTCGATGCCGAGCGCGCCGCCGCCTGCGTAGAGATCGAGCACGCGCGCGCCGACAACCAGTTCACCCAGGCTGGAGAACACCGCGCCTTTCACTTTGTCCGGCGTGGGGCGCACGTCGCCCGCGCCGCGCGGCATGGCGAGCGGGATACCTCCGGCAAGACCTGCAATGATTCGCATGAGACTATTGTAACCACACCAGGCGCGGACACAATGCCGCAAACAGCGGCTGGCGCCTGCATGGTTGCTTCAGGACCGAAGGGAAACGCGCGGAAGAGGATGTGCTGCGCGCGGAAGTGACCTGATGTACGGCTGGTGGCTGACGATTGACGGAAGAACTGCGAATCCCCCTGCTCTTCTTACTGCACCGGCTGTGCACGGACGACTGGCGGCGGTCCCCCCGGACGGACGATGGCGAAAATCTTGTCCAACGATATCGAAGCGATGACCTCGACGCTGCCGTCGCTCATATACTTCGGTTCGCCGAGGTCCGAGCCCATCAGCACGCTTTGGACACTTGCACGGACCTGGTCGCTCTGCACCATGAAGTCCTTCACCGTGGTTTGCCCTTCGATCCGCACGCCCTGGACCTTTTCGAGCAGGTTGCGGCGTGCATCCACCTCAGCGGCGCGCTCGGCGCTGAGGCGCGCTGCCGCGCCGGCCTCTCCCTCCCTGGGAACGCCACTGCCCTTGGCCGAGACCACCCCGACCGGCGCCTGCGCCGGCGGAGGCGGAGGCGCGAATGAGCTGCTCGCGGGCGCCGCGCCGCGAATCGTGTCACCGCGCGGAACGCCAGCGCCGGTCTCGCGCAGCACGCGCTCCGGGCTGAAGTCCATGATCCGCTCGAATTGGTACGTGCGAATCGGGTGATCCAGATGATGCGCTCCGGGGTGCACGGCCCACTCCTGCACTTCCGTGAGCCACTTGGTGACATCCTGGATGCTCACCTCGAGGTCCATCTCACAAGTCTGGTCCGGCAGGAACCGCGTCGGGCCCACCTGGCGTGCGCCGACCAACCGCGCCCGGAATTGGGCGTCAATGGAATCCGACTGTGTGACGAAATCACGAACGGTGGTGTTGGCGGTAATGTGCACGCCGCGAATGCGCTCGGCGAGTTTGCGCATGGCATCGGCCCTGGCCGCGCGCTCGGCGAGCAGCCGGCCCTGCACGGTCACGTTTTCCCAACCGGGCGGCACCTGCCTTGGCACGATGGCCGCCGTGCCCATGTAGGGAGCCGGAGCGGGTGCGGCTCCGGGTGCGGCTCCCGGGACGGCTCCAAGTGGCGCTCCCATCGCCGCGGCGCGTGTGGAACCCTGACCTTGCGCCTTGATGAGGACCTCACGGTTCATCGTGATCATGTTCTCGGTGACATAGGTGCGGCCGCTGGGATAAGTCCGTTGGATCTGCTCGATGGCGGCGCGGACCTGCTGGATCGTCACCTGCACCTCCAGCCGATAGAGTTCGCCGTCCCACGTCTCGGAGCCGGGCACGATGGTCGCGCCGCGCAGCTCGTGCATCATCGCCGTGTTGATCTGGTCGCTCTGGGTGACGAAATCGCGCACGGTGCTGCTGCCGTCGATTCGGAGACCTTTGATCTGCTCCAGAAGATTGCGTTGCCCGTCGCGGAGCGCCGCGTTCTTGGCCAGAAGCTTTTCCTGGCCGGGATGGAATTGCTGCGACCAAACCGGCGCGATCGCCGCGCACAGCAATATTGCCACCGACCATGACATCCAACGATGATTTGGTTTCATAGTTTCTCCTATTCGACTTACGGCTTATTCTCCTTCGGCTGCCTGTAAAGTTCCAGCCATTCCTTTTCCGAAATCTGGCGTTTCTGTGTCTCCACCTTTTGAGGCGGCGGGCGAGGCATCGGTGGCGGCTCGATGGCCGGCGCCGATGGAGGATGTTGCACCTCCAGCGTCAAATCCACCTCGACTCGTCCGTCAGGATAATAGCGCGTTTGGGTGATTTGTGCACCTTGAACATAGCCGGACACCGTCATGTAGCGCGTCCCGTCGGCGCCGATTTGCGAACCCTGTCCCAGGGCGAGTGCCAGGTTCCGGTAGGCCGAAACGATGGCGGCGCGCTCGGCCATCAGACGCTGTTGTCCGCGGGCCGCATAGGCACCCGGTGGCAATCCAACGCCCGTGACACGGACGACTCCACTGCCTGGGGACGGCGTGTTGGGCTGAAATGCGTACGGAGGGGCATCGGCCGCTGTCGCCATGATGGCGCAGAGCAAGAACACGACGCCGACCGCCACAGCGGAAGGTGCACACAATCTTTGATTGTTCGTCCTGATGGTCAACTTAGCCCTGTAAATTCACCTTTTTGACGGCCCCAGCATGGGGATATTCAACCATAATCGTGCTCAAAGAATCCTGGGTACGGCTGCGATAAGCTTCTGAGTATAAGCATGTTGTGGCCGCTGGTAAATCTCATCCGCGCTCGCTGCCTCGACAATCTTGCTTTGCGTCATCACCAGCACCCGGTCGCTGATGTGCTCCACCACCGCCAGATCGTGTGCGATGAAGAGATAGGTCAATTTGTATTGCTCTTGAAGGTCCTGCAACAGGTTGATGATTGACGCCTGCACGGACACATCCAGCGCGCTCACCGGCTCATCGCAGACGATGAACTTCGGCTCCACCGCCAGCGCGCGGGCGATGCCGATGCGCTGCCGCTGGCCGCCGCTGAACTCGTGCGGGTAACGGTTCATGTGTTCGGGCTTGAGGCCCACGCGGCGCAGCAGCTCGGCGATGCGGTCGCGGCGGTCGGGCCGCTTCATTTCCGGAAAATGGATTGTCAGCGCCTCGCCGACAATGGAGGCAATCGTCATGCGGGGGTTGAGCGATCCGAACGGGTCCTGGAACACCATCTGCATCTGCTTGCGCAGTGGCCGCAGTTGACGGTCCGAGGCGTGCGTGATGTCCTGGCCGTCAAAAATGATCTCGCCGGCTGTCGGCTCCAACAGGCGCAGGATGGCGCGACCGACGGTGGTCTTGCCGCTGCCGCTCTCACCGACCAGACCGATCGTCTCACCGGCCTCAATGGTGAAACTCACGTCGTCCACGGCTTTCACCTCCCCTATCTTGTGGCGGATGACGCCGCCCATGATCGGGAAGTAGACCTTGAGGTTGTTGACGGTAATCAAGCTCATGGGGTAACGCGAAACGCGGAACGCGAATCGCGAATCGCGGAGGAACTGTCACTCGTGGGTTGGGAATTGCGGATGGATCTGGTGGATCGGGATCGCGCGGTTCGGCCGGACGCGGTGAAGATCGCCGTCAGTTCCCGGGCTTCCTTCAGCAAAGATTCAACGCGCGCTGCTGGCATGAGCCGGCCTTCAGTCATCAACTCCAGCCAGAAGCAGGATTCATCGGCCTCTTCTTCCACGATTCCAATCTTGGCGATGAACTCCGCGTGCGAACGCGCCCGATTCGCGGCCCGGTGGTTCGCACCGACCGAAGTTGCGCAACGCACAAACTGTCCGCCCACATGCCGGGCTATCTGTGTAGCTGGCATTTCGCTGACAAGCTTTATCGCTTCCAGCGCGAACCGTTTGGTGCGTTTTCTCAATTCATCCGCGTCCATCGTTGCTTCTTCCGTTTATCGTTCCGACATTTGCAATTCGCGATTCGCGATCCGCGTTTGCATCACGCTCCCAACTCCGCATGGTTGATCGTTTTCAGCCGTTCTCGCCGCGCTCCCAGCCGCGGGATGCATTCCAGCAACGCTTTTGTGTAAGGATGCTGCGGTTGACGCAGCACGCGCTGCGTTGGCCCATACTCCACGATCTTGCCGCGGAACATCACGGCAATGTTGTCGGCGATGTCGGCCACGATGCTGAAATTGTGCGTGATGAGCATGATCGCCATGCCGAGCTTCTGCTTCAGCTCCTTCAGCAACGCCATGATCTGCGCCTGGATGGTCACGTCCAGCGCCGTGGTGGGCTCGTCGGCCACCAGCACTGGCGGGTTGCACGCCAGCGCCATCGCGATCATCACGCGCTGCTGCATGCCGCCGCTGAGTTGATGCGGGTAATCGCTCATCCGCAGCCGCGCGTCGCGGATGCCCACCAGCGAGAGCAGCCGTTCCACTTCGGCGTCCACGTCGTGCACGTCGCGCCGGTGCAGTTCGAGGGCCTCGGCGACCTGCGAGCGGATCGTGAAGACAGGATTCAGCGACGTGCCCGGCTCCTGAAAAATGTAGCTGATCTGCGCGCCGCGAACCCGGCGCAGTTCCTCCGGCGAGAACTTCAGCGTGTCGCGCCCCTTGAACAGGATCTCGCCGCCCACGTAGCGCGCCGGCGGCGCCGGCACGAGCCGCGTCAACGCCATCGCCGTCACGCCCTTGCCGCTGCCGCTCTCGCCCACGACCGCCAGCGTTTCGCCGGCTTTCATCGAGAAGCTGATGTTGTCCACCGCGCGCACTTCGCCTTCGTCGGTGAAGAAGCTGATCCGGAGGTTGCGGACTTCGAGCAGATGCTGGTTTGATGGCTGGCTCATGCCTTTCCTCCCCCGGCTGACTTGAGTTTCGGGTCGAGCGCGTCACGCAGGGCGTCGCCGACGATGTTGAGGGCAAGCACGAGGAAGAACATCGCGGCAGTGGCGCCGCCGAGTTCCCACCAGACGCCCAGCCAGAGGCGCTGCTTGGCGTCGTTGATCATCACGCCCCAGCTCGGCTCGCCGACGATGCCGACGCCCAGGTAACTGAGGATGACTTCGGTGAGGATGAACCGCGGGAAGGCAAGTGTGAACACGATGATGATGATGTGCAGTACGTTGGGCGCGATGTGGCGGAGCATCACAGTGACATGGCTCGCGCCGAGCGCGCGCGCGGCGGCAACGTAGGCGCGCTGCTTGTGCTTGAGGTATTCGCCGCGAATGAGCCGGCAGAGGCCGACCCATGCGACAAGGCCCATGCCGAAGACGATGCCTTTCATGCCGCGGCCCACGACGTAGCTGATGGAGATGATTGAGAGGATGCTGGGGACCGAGTCCACCACCGAATAGAACCAGATGATGAAGGTGTCCACCCATCGGCCGAAGTAACCGGCGAGCGCGCCGAGCAGGAAGCCGAGAGGGATCAGGATGGCGCTGGTGAGCAGGGAGATCTCGAACGCAATGCGGACGCCCTGGATGAGCTGCGCGAGGTTGTCGCGTCCGGCGAAGTCGGTGCCGACGCAATGGGCGGCG
>CAZGGF010000431.1:0-13001 GCA_964524715.1 uncultured Verrucomicrobiota bacterium
TTGGAACGCCGGTTGAAACCGATCCTGGCGGCGGCGGAAGTTCTGCCCCGCCCTGCGGGTGGGTACGCTCCGCGGTGAGGCGCTGGCGCGCCTCCCCGCCACGCCCCACCCCCCGCAGGGCGCTCCCCCGCAAGGAGGGGGATTGACAGAGAAATTAAACGGTCCAACAAACACGAATGCCTGAGTCAATCATTCCTGCCTACTCAGTGCCCTTCGGTGTCATTTATCCATGAGGCAACGGGCGGGTGAACACTCACACAGGATTGCAGGCCAAAACGACAGCCGTTGCCGCTTGTTTTCATCTTCGTGCACAGTTACACTGACGACCGTTGAGTGACAACCCTCAAACGATAGCGAACAGCCGCGAAACCATGGCGCGTTTCTTTCGAAACCGGCAGGTTATCATCACAGGCGGTTTGGGTTTCATCGGCTCCAACCTCGCCCACCGGTTGCTCGACTTGGGGGCAAGAGTCACTCTCGTGGACAGCCTTATTCCGGAATACGGTGGCAACCTCTTCAACATCAGCGACATCCGGGACCGCGTGTGCGTGAACATCTCGGATGTCCGCGACCCTTACGCGATGCACCATCTCGTGGAAGGTCACGACTTCCTGTTCAATCTCGCCGGGCAAACGAGTCACCTCGACTCGATGAGGGAGCCGGAAGTGGATCTGGAAATCAATTGCAGATCCCAACTCTCAATCCTGGAGACATGCAGGCACGTGAACCCGGGCATTCGCATCGTGTTTGCCGGGACGCGGCAGATTTACGGAAAACCCAAGTACTTCCCGGTGGACGAAGAGCACCCCCTGCATCCCGTGGACGTGAACGGCATCAACAAGATTGCGGGAGAGATGTATCACCTGCTCTATTGCACAGTATACGGGATTCGCTGCTGCGTCCTGCGGCTGACCAACACGTATGGCCCTCGCATGCGCGTCAAGGATGCGCGCCAGACCTTTCTTGGCATCTGGCTGCGCCAAATCATCGAAGGACATCCCATTCGGGTGTTCGGCGACGGCACACAACGCAGGGATTTCAACTTCGTGGACGATGTCGTGGACGCCATGCTGCTGGCAGCTTCCTCTGACACGGCCGTCGGCAAGGTCTACAACCTCGGCAGCCCGGAGGTTATTTCGCTCAAGGATTTGGCCGCGCTTCTGGTTGAGACGAATGCCGGTGGGCAATACGAAACCGTGCCGTTCAGCGACGAGTTGAAGAAGATCGACATCGGCGACTACTACAGTGACTTCCGCAAGATCGCTACCGACCTTGATTGGCACCCCAAAGTGAACCTGCGCGAAGGATTGGCGCGAAGCCTCGATTATTACCGCCGCCACAAGAAGGCGTACTGGGACTGAGCTACTTCCTGGCGATCACAAACACCGATGTTCCCAAGGGGAGGCGAACACCGGAAATCAAGAGACGATTCTCCACCTTCACGCCAGTTGTCAGAAATCGATTCATCAATGGAGGCACCGCTGTTGCAATATCCGAAAGGGTCTTGCCGTTGCCTGAGCGCACTGGAAACAATCGAGTAAAAACACGCCACAACAGCGCAGGCAAGAACGCCAGCAGCAGGCGATAGGTCGCAAACTCCACCGTGAAACCAGCATGTTCAAGCAACCGCACCACCACGTCGCGCCGGTAACGCCGCCGGGTGTGCACAGCCAGGTCGTGCCGGCCCCTAAGAGACTCGAAAGCCGCCACTTGAACCAAGAGGAGCCCCCCTTTCCTCAGGCTCCGGCGTAGTTTTTGCAGCACTGTGATCTCGTCCGTTATCCCGCGGTGATACAACACGTCCATACAGGTAATGAGATCGTACGCCTCTGCCTGTAGATCGTCCGTCGTCAGATCACAGTTCAATACCCTCACAACACCACGTCTGGCAGTCGCCTCCAAAGCCAGCGGATGCATATCACAACCGGTGACCGGGCCAAAAGGTTGCATGAGCTGACACAACCGCCCGGTGCCGCAACCCGCGTCGAGGATGTTCATCGGACGCTTCAGACAGGCGGATTCGTCCTGAACCGAATGGACGACAAGATCATGAAGACCCACATACCACCAATGGCGGTCTTCAGCGGCGTACATCGCATGGTATTCAGTTGCTTCCATCTGTCAGATGCTCCCGGAAGACCGGTCTGCAAAGTGTCAATCCCCCCGGCTCATTGGCCAGCCATGGCCATGGGCGGGCCGGCGTGCTGTCGAACCATTTGCTCCATTTGCGCAATGTTGTACCGCAGTTGCGCATCGAACTCCCGAAACGCCGGAAGCGATGCGGCAATCTTGTAATGTTTCAGAGCCTCGTCGTATTGCTTCAGTTCCGAGTACAGCATACCCAGAGCAAGATGGGATTGTTTGTGCGCAGGAGAGATTCCGATCGATTTCTTGAACCATTCGACGCTCTTCTGTTTCTGTCCAAGTCCATTGTACGCCACCGCTTGGTTGAAATGCAGTTTAATGCTCTGTGGAGCACATTTCAGACCCACTTGGGTAACAATGAGCGCCTCCCCGTAATTTTGCAATGAGTTCTCCACGGTTGCCAGATTCTCGTAACCGCAGATCAGGGCAGGTTCTATCAGCAGCGCCTTTCGAAAACACGCAATCCCTTTACGCGGCTTGCCATGCTCGACATAGGCAACACCCAGATTCATAAGGGGTCGGAACTTCCCCGGACTCTTGGATATGACGTCCGTCCAGTTTGAAATTTCGGAGCGCCACACCTCGTTCCGCGCCACCGTCGCCCCAATCAATGCCAGAATCCACACGCCCGCAAATACCGCAACGGTACGCGAAAGGACCTGCCGGTCCACAAAATAAGTTCGCGCGATGTCGATACAGCAAGCCATCGCCGTAAACGCACCGATGGTGGCGATGTAACAACGATGCTCGACCATCACATCCGGCAGCGGGATTATGCTGGAAGAGATCGCAATCGTCACGAAGTACCAAATGACCGAACAGAAGATCAGTGAACGACGTGCGTCCGCCTGGCGTTTGTAATACAACCACCACGTCACCAGAAGTATCCCACCAATGATTGCCACGGATGAAATAACCTGTGTATCCCACAATGACTTCGATAGCGGATATTCCCAATCCAAGTTCTGCCCATACGGGACAAGGATCAGCCGCAAGTACGTCAGTACCGCGCTCAGTTGTGTCAGCGCATAGTGATATGGATAGTTCGGGTCCGGATACGGGTTGGTGATGTTGACTGCGGCAGCCAGACTTGCAGTGCCGCTTTGCTGAGCCCACGCCGTCAGCCCAATGAGCGCGGGAATAATCGGCAAACAACAAAAATACGGAAGCGTCCGTCTCCACACGAGCTTCAAAGGAATCCCCATTACAAGCCAGTCCAACGCGACCAGCATGAAGGGCACCGTAAACAGGTCTTCTTTCGACAACATCCCAACGACCAGCACGAAGACAGACGTCCAACGAAAGAATCTCGCGGTGATTTTGTTCACGGTGGAATGGGAAATGAAATAGGTCAGAATCGTTAACAGGTAGAAGAACACAGCCAGCGAAGTGAAACGTTGCACAACGTAGGTAACCGACTCCGTTTGAAGCGGATGTACCAGGAAGAAGAGCGCAGCAACGAACGAAATGAAATTCTCGGAAACCGCGGTCAACGAACCGGACTTACGCGACTCGCGCAAGAGATGCAGCAAGACTATGAAAAACAGTACGGCATTGGCACAATGAATGGCGATGTTGACGGCCCTGAACCCTGCGGGCTTCATCCCTCCAATGATATAATTGATGTAGAAGGTGAAATAGGTCACCGGGCGCAGAATGAAGTTGACGGAGAGATCGGGATCCAGCCCCGCCCTTCGTGAATAGGTCGAGAATGCAACAAAATCGCCATTGTAGGCAAAACTGTGAGCGTCCTTGACCAGTGGATTTTGCACCAGATAAACGTGATCATCGAAGACAAACGGAAACGGAAGCGTATGTCCGTACAGCAATACGCCCGTGACCACGATAACGACGACTGCAATGCTAGGGAACCGTAAGTTCATCATGGGGACGACGCCGGCGTTCTGACTCCTGCCGATGCGGTCTAAAATGGGTTGGCACAACCGGCACCTCCTGCGGGTATCGTGTTTGTGCGTCACGAACCACGAACTGAGGATCGCTGTTGACGTGCATGTAGTTGCGCCCCACGTATTCGCCAACGATGCCAATGGCCAGCAAGACCATGCCACGGAAGAACCAGTTGGCCGCGTTGAGTTTCTGGAAGGTATCCGGATCTTTGATTGACGGCGTCATCCACGCCAGCAACGTGTAGACACCGTAGAAGGAGCCCACCACCGACATGACCACTCCCAGCAGCGCAACCAGCCGCAAGGGATAGAGGGAGAACGCTACGAACATGTTTCCCCAGAGGGACACCAGCTTGCCGAAGCTATAGCCAGACACGCCCTCTTTACGCGACTGATGCGTTACAGTCACCACCCCGATGCTGCGCGTGATCCGAAGAACAATGGCATCCAAATAAGGATCCGGCCCCGTGTATCGAATGATCTGCCGCACCATGAACTTCGACAGAATCTTGAAGCTGGAAAGGTAAAGGTCCGCCGGCTTGCCGAGTGCGCGCGTGGCCATCCAGTTGTGCAGCCGGCTGCCGATATTCCTGAACGCGGAATGCATCTTCCCGTTGTACCGGCTGTAAACCACGTCATAGCCTTCTTTGATCTTCTCAACGAGCTTCAACACCTCCAGCGGCGGGTTCTGAAAATCATCATCCATGATGACCGTGTAATCCCCATCGGCGTAATGGAGTCCGGCCATCACTGCGTTGTGTTCCCCGAAATTCCTGCTCAGCGCGATATAATCGACCACTTCGGGATATCGTTCACGAAGCCTCTGACACGCTGCGCACGAACCGTCACGGCTTCCGTCGTTAACCAATACAACTTGCAGGCGAAACAATGAACCCAAGTCCTTGATAAGCTCTTCGCATAGTCGCTCAAGGGTCGCTTCGGAGTTGTACACTGGGATCACAATCGAAAGTCTGGTCATACAAGTCCTTTCGCAGATCGGACACACTCTCACGTCAACACGCGGTGAATCTCCGCCAGCAATTTTTCAGGCGGCTCTGTTTTTGCCACAAACCCAGCAGCGCCAGCCTGCCTCGCCGCCACGCTATAGACCGACTCGCTCTGCATGGAAAAAACCAGGATTGGAATCGCCGGGTGCCGGTATTTGATCTCCTTGATGAGAGCGAAACTCATCTTGCCCTTCAGGGAAATGTCGATGATCACCAAGTCCGGCCGCGCCACCTCCACCTCGGCTTCAGCTTGCGGCACAGACTCAGCCACTCCGCAAACCACAAGATCCGGCTGAGAATCGATGAATTTGCGAAGCCCCTCCTGTAGTACGCGGTGCTCGTCAATCAGCAGTACTTTCCGTTTCCTGGACTGCTTTTCTGGTGTTGCTGACGTGGTCATGTTCACTGTTTCTTGCTTCCACAGTGTCCGCCAAGTCCCCCCGCCAGACCAGTCGGGGCGTCCATGACTCGTGCCATCGGGTGAAACCCTAGGGTAAAACCCTCATACCCCCTCAGAAGGCAACGAGTTTCAAGCGATGGAATCCACAGATGAGATACGGCAGCAGAACGCCGCCCCTTCACCCCCTCCAGTCAAATCAGCCCCGCGACCCCCTGTTATCCAACCGCGTCGTGATCAGCCGCCGCTATCTTCCCTCACCCAAAGCGTTGCTTTTTGAATCATCTCGGCTGCGGTGCCTATCTGGAGTTTCACTTTGATGTGTGCCCGATAGGTTTCAACCGTCTTGATGCTCAAATGCAGCTGGTCGGCGATTTCCTTCGTTCCCAATCCCTGCCCAATCTTGCGAAAAACCTCCCGTTCCCGATCACTAAGCCGCTCAATCGGAGAAACAGCCCGACTCGACCTTGCTCCCCTGGCTTGGGCAAGCATCTGGTCGGAAATTCTTTCACTCACGTAGATGCCACCATCCAAGACCTTCCGAATCGCCGTCAGCACAGTCGCCAATGGCGCCTGTTTCATCACGTAGCCGCTTGCCCCCGCCCGCAAAGCGCGCTCAGCATAGAGCCCTTCGTCGTGCAGAGAAAGCACCAGCGTCAGCAGATCGGGATACCGCGCCTTGAGGTTCTTCACCAGATGAATGCCGTCGGAGTCCTTTAGGGAAATGTCCACGATAGCCAGATCCGGCTTGGTAGACTCAGCCAGTTTCATCGCACTGCCAGCATCCTCGGCACAGCCACAAACCTCCAAATCATCTTCGTTGTTGATGATGAGGCTCAGCCCCTCGGCAAGCACCGGATGATCATCCACCAACAACACCCTGGTTCGCTCGCGCAATGTCTGTGAATTCTTCGCTCCCGTCATACCGCGCTCATCACTTTCGTCCCGGTCGACTGCTTCGGGGCAACTAATTTGAATGTGCAGCTTACCATTGTCCCCCGCGACGGTGCCCGGCGGAACTCGAGAGTTCCCCCGATAACCCTGGCCCGGTATTGCATGGTCTCAATGCCCATGCCTTTCTTTTCCGGCAATACATCCGGCATTCCCTTGCCATCATCGCGCACTTCAAGTGTCGCCGTGTCCTTGGAAGTCCTCAAGCGAATGATCACATTCTTTGCGCCCCCATGCCGGATCGCGTTGTGCACCGCTTCCTGCGCAATCCGATACAGGTGAACCGCAACGATATTGTCCTCAATCAACACCTTCCCCTCACACTCAAACTTGCACTCAATGTTGAACATCTCGCGCGTATTCGTCGCCATCTCATCCAGCGCCACCATCAAACCGTTGGATTCAACCTCCACCGGCTGCAACCCTCGGGCGAGACTTCGCGCGTGTTTCGCAGCCTTGCTGACCAATTCCGTCATCTTCCCCACCTCGCCTGCCTCCTCCAGCCCGTGCGCCACCAACTTGCGCTGAATGACCTGCCCCATGAAAGCGATCCCGGCCAACTCCTGGCATACGCTATCATGCAGGTCGTGGCCCATCTGCTGCTGTTTTCGGTCGCCAATTTCCAACATGGCGCGTTCCAATCGTTCGCGCTCCCGGATGTCCTGCCTCAGGATGATGCTCGCAAACGTCACAATGATTACCGCCAGCACTCCGCCAAGAATGATCAGTCCATTTGCCAGCCAGACACTGTCCTTCTCGATCTCCTTCCGCTCCGCCAGCAGGTTCCTCTCATGATCCCGCATCTGTTTAACCATCTCCACGATCAATCCGACGCGTTTCTTCCCTTCGCCCAGGCTCACCACCTCTTCCGCCGCCTCAAACCCCTTGTCCCTTCGAATGGCGAGCAAGTTGGTGGAATAAATCACCTGTTCCTTCATCAACTTCTCAATGACCTCCAGCCGCTGCTGTTGCTCAGGCTTGTCCTTTATCAACTCCTTCACCTCAGCGACCTGCTGGCTCATCATTCCCCGGGCTTCCCAGAACGGTTCCAGAAACTCCTCCTGGCCGGTAATGATGTAACCGCGCGCACTGGAAGTCATCCGACTCACGACGTTGCGGATGTCACCCACCTCGCTCATCACTTGGTAGGTCGTTGCAACGTCTTCGATATCTTCAACAAGCCGCTGTGTGCTCAGGAAGGAAATCACCGCAATCGCGCTCATAACAACAAGCGATGCTGCGAATCCAAGCGTGACTTTTCTGGTAACCGTTAGTCGCATGGCGCGTAAGAGCCAGAATTCTTATTCCGTTTTTCGTTCCCTGCCAAGCATCTTCGCTGAACCCACGGAACGCGTGTTGCGCCCTCACAACCACAGATCAACGCACAGTCGGCCCGCCAGTCTGCCCGCGTTTGGTCCGCAGAAGTTCGTCGCTGCTCTTGGCTCCGTGCGAACGAAGAAGGTCAACCATCTCAGGTCGGGACGCTACATCCAGCGCCGTGCGACCACGATTGTCTTCCAGATTCACGCCAGGCTTGTGATCCAACAACAGCTTGACCATGCCGACATTTCCCCGGCTCACAGCCCAATGCAAAGGTGTGGCACCCTGTTTATCCTTGGCGTTGATGTCGGCCTTGTGCGTCAGAAGCAGTTCCACCGCCTCCCTGCTGCCAGTCAGAACCGCATCATGCAACGGCGTGCGGCCATGATTATCCCTGGCACGAACATCCGCTTTGTGAGCCAACAGCAGCTCCATCATCTTCAACTGGCCACGATACACCGCCATGTGTAACGGCGTCCGCCCTTCCTCCGCCATGTTGATCATCGCGGGATCTCCCTCCAGCAGTTCCTTCACTTTCGCCACGTCCCCGCTTCTGATCGCTTCGTGAATCTCCCCCGCCGACAACTTCGCACAGGCCGCAATTCCCGCGATCATTGACACCATCAAAAACCTGCAACCTCTGTTCATGATACGCCCATCAACCGTGGACGGCTGTATAACAGCCTCACGCCACAGTGCTGTTCTTCCTCATGTTTTCATTCTGCTTCAACCCGCACGATTGCCGGATTTTTCGTTCGAAGAAGAACCGCCTTTCCACACCACGGTCTTAAACTTCTCTGCACTGGCTTTGAAACGGTTCAACAACTTCTGTGCCCACACAAATTCACCGGCCAACACAGCCAACCCTCCGAGCAAGATAACCAACCCAGGCCCCGGCACACCTGGTATCGCCGTGATCAATCCAGCGATCAACATGAGAAATCCAAAAGTAATCTTCAGCAGCCGGCGCGGTCCCGGCATCCCGGGCACCAGCGACAATACCAGCAAACCGCCAGCCGACAGCAACACGCCGCCCACCACCTCAATCGAAATACGTTTCAGACTCGCCATCTCCGGCTGCAATATGCCAAACAACATCGCTCCTCCGATCAACAACGTCAGGCTGATCACCACGATGACCGTGCGGCGCGCTTGCTGGAGCGTTTTAATAATCATGCGTTGCCAGCCATTAGCAAAGTCTTCACCGCTTCGGTCAAGCCGGAAATGTCATGTTGTGCCGCCTCCACATCCACGTTGAAGCCGCGCTTCCGAAGAGTCTCCGACGTGATCGGCCCGATGCTGACGAGTTTCAGTCGCGGGAACTTCGCCAGCAGGTCGCGAAGGTTCACCACATTGCAGAAGTTCTCCACCGTCGAACTGCTGGTGAACGTGATTGCATCCGCCCCCTCTTCCAGCAACCGCGTCAGGTTCCCGCTTTCATCTGCCGTCTCCGGCACCGTGCGATAGCACTCCACCCTATCCACAATCGCGCCGAGAGCCTCCAATCCCTCCGGGAGCGCGTCGCGCGCCAAATCAGCTCGCGGCAACAGGAATCGCTGGTTCTCGACGTCAAACTCCTTCTCGAATGCCTTCACAACTTCTTCCGCAACGAACTTCTCCGGCTGCAAATCCACCTGCAAGTGCAACGCTTCCAGCCGCTCTGCGGTCGCCGGTCCGATGGCAGCAATCTTCACCGCGCCAATTTCGCGAATGTCGCGATAGACCTTGAAGAACACACGGAAGAAGTGCTCGACGCCGTTCGGACTGGTAAACACCAACCAATCGTATTCGCCGATGCCCTCCAGCGCCTCGCGAAGGATCTTCTCCGACTTTGGCGGTAGAATCTTGATCGTCGGGATCTCCATTGCCTCCGCGCCCAAGTCCTGCAGTCGTCGTGACAACTCGCTCGCCTGCTCGCGCGTACGCGTAACGATCACACGACGGCCAAATAGTGGTTTCGTTTCAAACCAGTTCAGCCGGTCACGCAAACCCACAACCTTGCCGATCACAATCACCGCCGGCGGCTTGAACTGCGCCTGTTCCGCGCGCCCGGCGATATCAGCCAGTGTACCGGTCAATGTCCGCTGGTGTCCCGTCGTACCCCATCGAATCATCGCCACCGGTGTATCCGCCGGTGCATGCCGCCGCAGCGCCTCGGCGATTTTCCCGACATTGCCGACACCCATTAGGATTACCTTGGTCGAATCGAGCTTGCCGAGCAGTTCCCAATCGATCGCAGTCTCCGGTTTCGTCGGGTCTTCGTGGCCCGTCAGGATCGTCACCGCCGAGGTCAGCCCGCGATGGGTCACCGGGATTCCGGCGTAAGCCGGCGCTGCCACCGCCGAACTGACGCCCGGGACTTCCTCGAATGCCAGTCCTTCCGCAACCAATGCTTCCGCCTCCTCACCGCCGCGCCCAAAGATATACGGGTCCCCACCCTTGAGCCGCACCACGCATTTCCCCTCTTTCGCCTTGGCTACCAACAACGCGTTGATCTCGTGCTGCTCCAATTCGTGCCGCGAGCCGCTCTTGCCGGCGTAGATAATCTCCGCCTCCGGCGGACACCAGCGCAACAGCGCGGTGTTTGCCAGGTAGTCATAGACCACCACTTCCGCCTGCCGCAGACATTCCGCGCCGCGCAGCGTCAGCAATCCCGCGTCGCCCGGTCCCGCGCCCACCAAATAAACAATGCCCTTCATTTCAAAATCGTTTTCGCTTTCTTTGCCAGCGTCTTTCCAATGCGCTCCGCGTTACGCGCATCGCCACTAAGTTGGCCGCGAAACCTCATCCGGCCATCTTCGTGGAACACCGCGCCGCGAAGCACCAATTTGTTTCCTTTCACTTCCGCATAAGCCGCCATCGGCGTACGGCAACCGCCCTCCAGCACGTGCGAAAAAGCACGTTCGGCTGTCGCCGCTTGAAACGTCGCGAGATCGAGCATGGGCGCCAGTATCGACAATACTCGTTCGTCGTCCGCCCTCGCCTCCAGACCCAGGATCGCCTGGCATGGCGCTGGCAACATCTCTTCCACCGCAAAAGGATGCGCGACGAATCCCCAATCCGCCAGATTCAGATTGAGCCGGGCCAGTCCTGCAGCAGCCAACACCGTGCCGTGCCATTTGCTGTTCTCCTGCAGCTTTCGCAGCCGCGTTTCGACGTTGCCGCGAATTTCCACAATCTTCAAATCCGGCCGCAACGCCAGCAACTGCCCCTGGCGCCGCAGGCTGCTTGTTGCCACCACCGCGCCCTGCGGCATCTCCGCCAGCTTCGGCCCGCGCGAAATCAGCACGTCGCGCGCGTCCGCGCGTTTCGGCGTTGCAGCCAGAATCAACCCCGCAGGCAGTGCGGTTGGCAAATCCTTCAAGCTGTGAACCGCGATGTCCGCGCGCCGGCCCACGAGCGCCACTTCGATCTCGCGCGTAAACAGTCCTTTCACCCCGCTGTCCGGCAGCGCCGCCGGGCGTGTCTTCTGGTCGCCGGCGGTCTTGATGATTTTGAAATCAAAACGCAGCAACGGGTGCGCCCGTCGCAGCATGTCGAGCATCTGATGCGTCTGCGCCAGCGCCAGTGCGCTGCCGCGTGTGCCGAGGATGATGGGTTGAAACGCGGGATCCATTAGTGGGAGACTATCGGTGTTGAGGACGAATCCGCCGGGCCGCCCTGTGCGTTGGGCTTTGATCCACCCGGCGGCAGGCGGCGCAGCCATTCCTGGAACTTCGCGACGTTGGCCGCGATCAACTGATCGCAGCGGGTCAGGTCTTCCCGCCGCGCGCGCATGTTATCGTCTGCGATGCCTTGCAGGTCGTCCACGTTATAGAGATATACGTTGTCGAGTTGGTTCACGACTGGGTCAATGTTTCGCGGCACGCCAAGGTCAATCAGGAACAACGGCCGGTGTTGACGCGCCACCATCAGGCCGCCGAGACTCTCGCGCGTCAAGACCTGATGTTTCGCGGCAATCGAGCTGATGACGATATCCACGCCAACAAACTCCTCGCCAAGATTGTCGAACCTCACCGCGCGCCCGCCCAACTCCGTTGCCAGCGCCACGGCGCGTTCGTACGTGCGGTTGGACACCAGCACGCTGCGCACACCCCGGCTGAGCAATGCCCGCGCCGCCTTCTCGCTGGTGTCGCCCGCGCCGAGAATCATCACGCGAGACGCGCCCAGGTCGCCAAAAATCTTCTCCGCCAGTTCGACCCCCACCGAGGCCACCGACACGCTGCCGCGGGTAATCGCCGTTTGCGTGCGGATCTTCTTCGCCACTTGGAACGCCCTCTGAAAAAGCTGGTTGAGGGCTTTGCCCGTCGTTTTCGCCGAGAGCGCCTGTTCGTAGGCTTTCTTCACCTGGCCAAAAATCTCTGTTTCTCCCAGAACCATCGAATCCAGCCCGGAGACCACCCGAAAGAGATGTTCGACACACTGCGGCTCCTCATACCGATAGATTCCCGTTTCAACCCGGTCGGTCAAGCCGTGAAAGTGATGCAGAAAATCACCGATGGCGCGGTGTGCATCCGCCGCCTGCGCGGCCACGCCGTAAATCTCCACCCGGTTGCAGGTCGAAACGATGACCCCCTCATCCAACCCCGGCACCTCGCGCAACAACGGCAACGCCCGCTCCAGCATGCCGGGCGTGAACGCAAACCGTTCCCGCACCTCGATGGGCGCGCTTTGATGACTGAGGCCAGCGACGACGATGTGCATGGTCAGAATCGATGGACCGTGGAGAACATGTTCACGAGACCGAACGTCGCCAGAAGAAACAGGAGCGCTGCGACAGAGCCGAGCGCGATCTTCCTGCCCCGCAGACGGTGCGTCGCGTGCGCAAACACCAGCGCGCCATAGATCGCCCACACCACGCAACTCCACAGCGTCTTGGGCACATCCTTCTTCATGAACTCGACGCCTACCACGAACCCTAACGCGATCCCCACACCCAGCAGCACCACCCCCACCAACAACAACCTGAAGTTAATCCGATCCAGGCGCTCAATCGCCGGTAATCGCAGGAACAGCCGCCGCAATCGGTGCGTTTTCAATTGCCGCTCCTGCAGCAAATACATCGCGCCGGTCACGCCTGCCAGTCCCCAGACTCCGTACGCCAGCAGCGCCAATGTCGCATGCAAGCTCAGCCAGACACTGCGTTGCAGTGTCTCCGTCCGGCCGTGATCCAATCCTGGAAACAACCCGAACGTGCAAAGCGCGATGACCAGCGGCAACGCGAAGGGCCCCAGGAATGACACGCGCCACGTCATGCCAAATACCAGGTAGCAC
>CAZGGF010000432.1:0-8199 GCA_964524715.1 uncultured Verrucomicrobiota bacterium
AGATGCGCGGCGAGAATCATGCCCCGACACTTCGATACCCAGGGGCGCATCCGGATTGCCAGCTGCCACGCGACAGTTTCATGCGGTTCGTAGGCGATGAGGCGCAACAACGCAGGCGCGGATTTCTCAATCGGCATCGCCGTCAGCCGATAACCAACATCCCGGCGGCTGCTGGCCTGCAACTGGCTGTAATTCTGCAGTGTCTTGGCCACCTCCGGCGGGTCGTCGGCGCTGCCGAGCGGCAGGCGTGTCAGCAACTCGCGCACGTGCGGCAGCACCGTCGCCGGCGCGGTCGACAGCGCGCGCACCAACGCATCGGCTGCGGTCATGCCGTAGCGTTCCAGTTTCTGCACCGCCAGATCGTGTAGCACCACGGAATCGGCGCCGAGGTTCTTGATCTGCCACTCGATATCGCGCGCCACAGCCTCCGCGTCGGTCACGTCAGCCCTTGCGCCCGCAGCAAGCGTCATCACGGAAAGTATGATGAAAAGCCGTTTCACCGTGATCCAAGGATAAACGATACGGCAACGCGCTGCAACGCCGCCGACAATCGCCACAAGCTCGATGCGCAAGAAGCTTGGCGCGGTGCGGCAATTTCATGTAGGAAGGAGGCACTATGTTCAAACCTCTGATTGACTGGTATATGGCGACGCTGGATTCGGGCGGTTTTCCGCTGGTGGCGTTGCTGATGGCGGTTGAAAGCTCCATCGCGCCGCTGCCGAGCGAGTTTGTCCTCCCGCCAGCCGCGCATCTGGCGTGGAAGAACGGCATGCAGTTTCTCGGCATCCATTTCACCGGTTGGCCGGCACAGATCGGCCTTGTTATCGCGGGAGCCATTGGCTCCTGGATGGGCGCGACGGCGATGTATTGGGCGTCGCGATGGCTGGGCCGGCCGCTGGTGTTGCGTTACGGCAAATATATTTTCATCTCGCCGGAAAAAATCTACGGCGCGGAACGCTGGGCGGCGCACTACGGCTCGATGGGCATTTTCGTCTCGCGGCTGTTGCCGGTGGTGCGGCACCTCATCGGCATCCCGGCGGGCATCGTCGAAATGAACTACGTGAAGTTTTCCATTTACACCGTGCTCGGTTCGGCAATCTGGAGCGCCGTGCTCTGTTACGTCGGCGTCATCGCGGGGCAGGATGAGCGGCTGATGGCGGGCGAATTCCATCGCATCGCAATGTGGTTGGCTGGCGCAGCAGCGGTGCTCGGCGGCATCTACTACTTCTTCGTGCACCGCCACATGAAAGGCGCGGAACACAAAGGCTGAAGCGCAAAGCGTGGTTCTTTCCACGCCCGATACTCGGCGCTTTACGGCAGTTTCTCCGCCATCACTTTTTCCGCTTGTTTCTTGCGGTAGGCCTTCAGTTTCTCGCGCAGTTCCGGCCGCGAGTTGGCGAGGATGGCGATGGCCAGCAACGCCGCGTTCTTCGCGCCGGCGGAGCCGATGGCCAGGGTTCCCACGGGAATGCCTCCGGGCATCTGTACTGTCGAGAGCAACGAATCCAGTCCGCCGAGCGATTTGGTCTCCATCGGCACGCCGAGCACCGGCAACACCGTGTGTGCCGCCGCCACGCCCGCCAGGTGGGCCGCGCCGCCCGCCGCGGCGATGACAACCTCGACGCCGCGCTGTTCGGCGGTGGAGATGAATTCGGTGACGAGTCCCGGCGTGCGATGCGCCGACATGACGCGACACTCGTGCGCCACGCCAAACTCGGCCAGCGTGTCGGCTGCGCCTTTCATCACGTCCCAGTCCGATTTGCTGCCCATGACCACAATCACCAAAGGTTTGTCGTTCATCGTCCTCGTCCTCGAATTCCAACGGTTCCTGCTGCTGCGTTACGCTTCACGGCCTTTCGCGGCCAGTCGGTTTGCAATCAACGCCGCTGTCGCTCCGGCACCGAAACCGTTGTCAATGTTCACTACCGTCAGGCCCGGCGCACAGCTCTGGAGCATGGTCATCAACGCTCCTTCACCGTGACCGCCATAGCCGTAGCCGGTTGAGACCGGCACACCGATCACCGGCGCATGCAGCAATCCCCGCACGACGGCCGGCAGCGCGCCCTCCATGCCGGCACAGACGACGGCACAGGCAATGTCCGCGTCGTGCATCTGGTGGAGCGGTTCGATCAACCGGTGGATGCCCGCAATGCCGACATCGTAGAATTTCAGCACCTCGCAGCCCATCAGCTCGGCCGTCACACGCGCTTCTTCCGCGACGCGCAAATCCGCCGTGCCCGCAGCCACCACGGCAATACGGCCGCCCGTGCGTTTTGGCACAAAGTCGCGCCGCCGCGCCACCAGCGTCCGCGCCAGCGGGTTGTAGTCAAGCTGCAGCCGTTTGCCGAGCTTGCGCCGGACGAGCGTCGCGCACTTGTCAGTCACGTGGGTGGCCAGCGTCTGGCCCGACGCTTCCGCCAATCGCGCGAGGATGGCTACGACCTGCTGGTGGGTCTTGCTGGCGGCAAACACCGCTTCCGGGATACCGGTGCGCTCATGCCGCTTCACGTCGAGCCTGGCAAAATGGCCGACCGTTTCGACGGCGTGCAAACGAGCCGCATTCTCAATGATTTTCCTATGCATGGCCGCTTTCAAAGCACGACATTCATGCCAACAAATCCGCTTTCCCACAAGCGCCAAGAATGCACAAACGCACTGTGTGGGAGGCAAAGGCAGCCTGACATCGTAGCAGGATGCTACTTCTGGTTCGAACCAGCGGGTGTCAGTTCGGCCAGCAGTTTCTTTTTCAGACTGGGACTGTCCATCTTCTCTTCCAGAAGGGATTCGTACTGTTTGCGGGGAACCATGCTGCCGTAATGGCGGATGTGCTCGATGATCATGTTCATCTCCGGCGCCTTCACGGTTCGCAGGCGGATCAAACCCAACAGCATCTGATGCAACCCATCCGTTTGGCCGCCGCGGGCAAAGACGACCTCACCGCGCAACGCACGGGCCAATCCCTCGGAACGAACATCACGAAGAATCTGGGTCACGCGAATGATCTCGTCATAGGTCTCCAAGGACTTCGTGTCCTGACCGACGGAACGCGCCGCTTGGGCCATGCGGAACATGACCATCAGCCGCTCGCGCCTCACCTCGACATCGGTGAGACATCTCGACGCCAACTCAAAGCAAGCCAGCGCTTCGGCCGGCTCATTGGCGCTGGCGTGAATATCGCCCATCAGCGCGCACACGCGGCCTTGCGACAAGCGATCAGCCGTCAACCGCAGCACCTCCAGGCAGGAACGCAAACGATCCAGCGCGGTTCCATTATCACCAGCCTGGCGCGCTGCCTGTGCTTGATTGTAGTACTCGAGAACTTTGTTTTCTTCAGGACTCATACCGTGATCAAGTCTCGGACCGTAAAATGTCGAACACCGGGAACAAGCGTGGCAACAGACCCGTGGTTTCTGCAAGCCTGTTTTGGACTACTGCACCGTTGGAGTGATCCACAGTTGGATCGGCACTGGCTGGCGGTTGCGGTCGTAGGTCATGAAGAAATGCCGGTAAAACTCATCGCCGCTACCCGACGCGCTGCTGACCTCAACCTCTTCGCCGTTGGCGGCTGTCTTCTCCAACGTCATGCTTTCAAGCGCCAGATGGCGTAGCGTGACACCGGCCATGCAGCTCATCGCCGGCATTATCTGGAGGCGGATGGACTCGCCACGCAGCTTCGGCACGACGTAGAGGTTTGCTTTCACTTGCGTCCATCGCGGTGTGGCTGGCCAGAGATTGCGGCCCATGCCCCACTGGAACAGCCAGCCCGCGTCTGGAGCGGACGGCGAGACCATCAACCATGCGCCTTTTCCGCCAGGCACGACGACAGAGGTCTCATTGGCGGCTGGTTTTGACTCCGGCGCGGGCGCCCCGCGGCGCTCGCCGGGATTGGCGACCGGTGGCGGCGGACCGCCAAAACGTATCTTGCCGGGGCCGAATGGGCTGGACTGCATGCCGGTCAACCCCGTGCGGTCGCCGCCGGAGATGCCGGCGGCTTGGGTCGCGTTCGGCAGTGTGACGAAATCAGGATAGCGGACATGAAGCGTGATGTTGCGCGGCGGCCGCTGCAACGATTGGATCAACGGGACGATGGACGCGAGCCGGTCGGGAGTGTCGGTGACACAGAGTTGGGTGTGCTGCGGGTTCAGCCAGACCTTGGCCGCTGGCGATGTCAGCGATTTGGCGCGTTCCATCACTTCCTCGGGGTCGGCGATGCCAAGGGGATAAGAACGCGTCACCGGTTCCGCCGCGAAGGCAACGCCCGCCAGAAGCAACGTGAGAACCCATATCCGGCACATCAGCGCGACCCTATCAGATTTACCATGGCCCGTCCACCCCGCGGGCGTGTATGGGTTGTTAACGCGCCCGTTGTCGCAGTTCGGCGCGACGCGTCTTGCCGCTGATCGTCTTCGGCAATGACGGAACGAACTCCACTTCCCGGGGATATTTGTAGGGTGCGGTCGCATGCTTGCAGTGGGTTTGCAACTCCACCCGGAGCGCGTCGCTGGCGGCGACGCCTTGGCGCAATACCACGAACGCCTTCACAATCTGGCCGCGCACACTGTCTGGCACGCCGACGACACCGGCTTCCAGCACTGCCGGATGCTCGATCAGCGCGCTTTCGACCTCGAACGGCCCGATACGATAGCCGGAACTCTTGATCACATCGTCGTCGCGGCCCACGAAACGAAAGTAACCGTCGGCGTCGCGGATGACCCGGTCGTGAGTGAGGTACCAGTCGCCGCGGAATCGGTCTGCGTTTTCAGAAGGATTCTGCCAGTACTCGCAGAACAAACCGACCGGCCGGCGCGGCGCGACACGCACTGCCAGCTCGCCCTCCTCCCCGTCCGGCACTTCCTGCAACTGCTCGTCCAACACCGCCAGTTCGAAGCCCGGCGTGGCACGGCCCATCCAACCCGGACGCACTTCATGACCCAGTGCCCGGAAGTTGCCGACCAGCACGACCGACTCGGTCGGGCCGTAGCCTTCGTAAATGGTCAAGCCTGTCGCAGCCTTCCATGCATTCACCACTTCTGCGTTCAACGGCTCTCCTGCACTGACACAATGCCGCAGATGAGGAAACCGCCAGCGTGACAAATCCTCCCTCACGATCATCCGCAGCGCCGTCGGCGGCGCACACCACGTCGTGATCGGATATTCCGCCAGCATCTGCAACGCCGTCGCCGGCCCGAATTTTCCGCCCGAGCCCAGCGTGAACACGCACACGCCCGCCTGCCACGGTCCGAAGAAGCTCGACCACGCCGCCTTGGCCCAGCCGGTGTCCGAGATCGTCCACAGCACGTCGCCCGGCTTCAAATCGAGCCACAACTTGCCCGTCACGCGATGGCCGAGCCCGTAGCTGGCCTGCGAATGAATCACCATTTTGGGTTGGCCGGTCGTACCGCTGGTGAAGTAAATGATGCCCGGTTCGTCACTGCGCGTCGGTTCCGGATCGAAACCGGCGTCTGCCGCGCGCAACCCGGCGTCGAAATCCACCCAACCGGCCGGCACGGCTGCAGCGCTCGTGGCGTTCACGAGGATGCAGACACCGCGGAAATCCTCGACTTTCGCCACGCCGTCGCCATCGGTGATGATTGCGCTCGCCCCGGAGGACTCGGCCCGAAACCAGATATCCTTGGCGGTCAACAGCGCCGTGCCCGGAACCGGCACCGCGCCGAGCCGGATCAACCCCAACATGGCCAGCCACCATTGTGGCACGCGTGGGAGAACGACGAGAACCCGATCGCCCCGGCGGATGCCTTGCCGCACGAAGAACGACGCGGCTCGCCGGGAATTCTCGGCCAATTCGCGGAAGGAAAACTTTCGTTCGTTGCCGCCGGGACTGTCCACGACCCACAACGCCAGCGCATCCGGGCGCTCGGACGCCCAGCGGTCCATGACATCGCGGACAAAGTTGAAATGCTCCAGCGGCTCAACCATGAAGCGATTCTACCGATGTCGTCGCGAAACTGAATCGGAAAATGTTATTTGTTCTTCGCCGGGAAGGGACGTGCCTTCGTCTATGGCTTCGGCAGTTTGACGCACACCAACTCGCTTTCGTTGCGCGCGAACACACACTGACCGGCAAACGCCGGATGCGCCCATGTTTTGCCGATGATCTTCGTCCGCGATTGCTCGTGGTAGCCGGCAGGGTTCAACCGGGCGAGGATTAGCTCGCCGCTGGCGTTGAGGATGACCGCGCGGTCGGCGTTGTTGAGCCAGACGAGACTCGCCTGTGGGTCGCGGCTCTTGGGGGTCATCTGGTTGGCGTCGTCCCAAAGTTTCCTGCCTGTATTCACCTCGAAGCAGGTCATGCCGTGGGTCTTGTCGAGAAGGTAGACATAGCCATCGCGACAGAGCGGTTGCGACATTTCTCCCCGCAAGAATTGGTTTTCCTCCCAGTACAGCTTCGCGTCCGTCGGCCCCGGCCCGAGTTGAACAGCTCTCGAACCTTCCCAGTAACCGGCAACAAGGACGATGCCCTTGTGGAAAACCGGTGATGCGATCGAGACACCGTAAGTCACCCGGTAGGGCACGGCCCAGAGCGATTTGCCGTCGCGCGGGTCCAGACCGCGTATGTTCTCCGGCGTCCAGCAAACGAGCTGCGGTTGGCCGGCATGTTGAATAAGGATCGGCGTGGCGTAGCCGGCACGGTCTGGCACGCCGCGCCAGACTTCCTTGCCAGTTTTGCAGTCGAGCGCGAGAAAACTGCCATCCGGCTGTGCCCCGACGTGGACAATCACGCGGTTGCCGAAGATGAACGGCGACGCCGCGAAACCCCACATCGGAACACGTGCACCACACTCGGCCACTGTATCCTTCGTCCACAGCAACCTGCCGGTTGCCGCGTCGAGACAACACACTCGGCCGAGCGCGCCCAACGAGTACACACGGTTATCGTGGAATGTCGGCGCAGCACGGGGGCCGTTGCCATGCTGCAGTTTCGCGTAAGCCACCGGATACGAGTGCGTCCACAGGAGTTTGCCGGTCGCTGCGTCAAAACAGAGCACTCGCTCGATTTCCTCCGGCTCCTTTTGCCGGTCCATCGTGCAGACGAGGTTGCCGGCCACCACCACGCCTGCATCGCCGCCACCTACCGGTTGACGCCACACTTGTTGCAGCCCGGCATCGGGCCATTTCTCCGGCAGTTTCGGAGCGTTCCAAGTCCCATCGCCACGCGGCCCGCGCCAGCGCGGCCAGTCTTCGGCGCAAGCCGGCATCATCGCAAAACCGTAGAACATCAGCGCAGCCAACCACACGAGCGCAACGCAACGGTTTGGAATCGATGTCGTCATGCTGGAAACAACGCGATGACCTTATCATCTCTTTTCCGCATTCGCAGCATTTGATTAGGGCTATACGAAGCATCCCCCTTGGTGTGTTTTTGTGTTTCGGACGGAAACTGAAAATATGAACGGACTCTTCCCGCGTGCCGTCCGTCGCACGAACATCGGCGAGACCATGGACTGTCAGAAGGTGAAGCAGACGCCTGCACTGACATTCTGTACGGAGTAGTTGTTGCGCATCAGTTCGGTGCTGTAGGTGAGGCAGGTGGACAAGTTCCTCGACCATTGCACCGTCAACCCCAGTCCCACCACCGCCGAATCCCGTCCCAGCGGCACCCCTTGCGACGGAAATACGAATCCCGACCCGTTTGCAAACTGCGCATTGATCGACGTCACGCTGTCCATCGATTCATGCTGCCAGCCCAGGCTCAGATCCGGTATCCACAATGTTTTCTCCACCCTGAACGGCCGCGACACATGTATGCCTATTTGCGACAGCAGCGAATCATAATTCTGCGAATCGATTATCAATGGCGCCAGCGACCCGCTTTCAGTGAATCCATCAATGTTTACTGTGGTGTACTGCACACTGGCACGCGGTCCGATGATCCATTCGTCGAGATGCCAATCGTAGCCGCCGTTCATCATGCCTTGGAGATCATAGCCCTGCGGGTTGCCGGTGGCGTCCTGACCGAGAACGTGCCGCTTGGTGTCATAAATGTTGGCGCCGCCGCCGCCCGCCATTTCCGCGTGCCAGCCTTCCTTGTACCAGAGCCCGTAGAGGGTGCCTTGGACGCTGTTGACATCGACCCGGCCGTCGTTGGCCAGATAGGTGCTGCTATTGGCATAGCCGAGGGCAGCGCCCACCACGATCTGGTCATGCGGGAAGGCGGTGGCATCGAGTAACTGACGATCC
>CAZGGF010000433.1:0-4123 GCA_964524715.1 uncultured Verrucomicrobiota bacterium
AGAAGAAACCTAAGAAGTGGAAACCCAGACAGAATTCTGATAGGAATGCGTGCTTTATGGACAGGCTCAAAGCCCTTAATCAACCGCAACGGATCGTTGTAAAGATCGGCACCGGCTTGCTGACCAATGCCGAGCGACAGCTCGACCTGGGTCGAGTGGCCGTGCTCGCAGACCAATTTGCCGCGCTCCGCAGTCATTCGATCGAGGTGGTGGTCGTCTCCTCCGGCGCCATCGGCGCCGGCATGGGCCAACTGGGCCTGACCGGCCGGCCGACGGCCCTGCCGGAGCTTCAGGCGTGTGCAGCCATCGGCCAGTGCAGGCTTATGTCGCTGTATGCGGAGGCATTCCGGAAACACGGCCTGCATGTCGCCCAGATTCTGCTGACCCACACCGACCTCAGCGACCGCGTCCGCCACCTCAATGTGCGCAATACCATTGACGCGCTGCTGTCGCGCGGCGTGGTTCCGATCATCAATGAGAACGATACGGTTGCTGTGGACGAGATTCGTTTCGGCGACAACGACCGGCTGGCTGCGTTGACGGCGGCGTTGTTGCCCGCCGACCTGCTTGTTATTCTGACTACCGCCCAGGGCCTCATGACGAAGCCCGATGGCACAGGCGAGCGCATTCCTTTCGTGGCGCGTGTGGACGAGCACGTCATGAAACTGGCCGGCGGCGCTGCCAGCGCACAATCCGTCGGCGGCATGATCTCGAAATTGCAGTCGGCCAAGATCGTCCATGCGGCGGGCATTCCGCTGGTCATCGCCAACGGCCGCTCCCCCGGCGTGCTCGCTGACGTGCTGGCCGGCAAGGACATCGGCACGCTCTTCGCTGCCTCCCAGACAAAGATGGCCGGACGCAAACGTTGGATTGCGTTCTACCACCGTCCCTCAGGCTGGCTCGTGGTGGACGCCGGTGCCAAACAGGCATTGATCACCCGCGGTTGCAGCTTGCTCGCGCGCGGCGTGGTCGAAGTGGGTGGCAAGTTTGAGGCCGACAAGGTCGTTTCACTTCGCGACCAGGAAGGCAGCGAGTTTGCACGTGGTGTGGCGCGGTTTTCCGCCGCCGACGTGCGGAAGATATGCGCTGCGAAGGCATCTGACCTTGCCGCGGTGCTTGGACGGAAAGCGAAGCCGGAAGTTGTCCATCGGGACGACTTGGTGCTACTGTGATTCTGCTGTGACACTGAACGAAGAAATACGATTGCTTGGAGAACAGGCGCGCATCGCAGCCCACCGGCTGGCCGTGTTGACGACGGCACAGAAGAACGGCTGTCTTGCTGCGATGGCCGAAGGGCTGCTCGCCGGACGCGACGCCATCCAAAAGGCAAACGCCCAGGATCTCGCTGCGGGCCGCGCTGCGGGGCTCTCCGCCGCGTTGCTGGACCGGCTTGCGCTCAACGACAAGCGAATCGAGGCGATGGCCCGGGGGCTCCGTGAAGTGGCGGCCCTCCCCGATCCTGTTGGACGCGTGCTGGAGGACCGCACCCGTCCGAATGGACTGCGCCTGCAGAAGGTCGCCGTGCCCATTGGCGTGATCGCTTTCATTTACGAATCCCGTCCGAACGTCACGGCGGATGCAGCCGGCCTTTGTCTCAAGGCCGGGAACGCTGTCATCTTGCGCGGCGGCAAGGAAGCCATTCAGTCCAACCGCGCCATCGCCAGCATTCTGCTCGAGAGCGGTTCTCGCGCAGGCTTGCCCGCCAACGCAGTGCAACTGGTCCAGACCACCGACCGCGAGGCCGTGCGTGAACTTGTGCAGTTGACCGGGCTGGTGGATGTCGTTATCCCGCGCGGGGGTGAGGCGCTCATCCGCGCCGTTGCGGAAAACGCCCGCGTGCCGGTCATCAAGCACTACAAAGGCGTGTGCCACGTTTTCGTCGACCGCGACGCTGATTTCGACATGGCTGAGCGGATCGTGCTCAATGCCAAGTGCCAGCGTCCCGCCGTCTGCAACGCGATGGAGACATTGTTGGTCGATGAGGCGGCGGCCAAAACATTTTTGCCCCGCATCGCAAATGCGTTGCTGTCGCGGAAGGTCGAACTCCGCGGCGATGACGCGACCCGGGGCATTGTGCCTGCCGCAAAGACCGCGACAGAAACCGACTGGTCCACCGAGTATGGTGACTTGATCATCAATGTCCGCGTCGTGGCGGGAGTCGATGCCGCGATTGCCCACATCAACCGTTACGGTTCGCAGCACAGCGACGCCATCGTGACCCGTGATCGTGCCGTTGCCGCCCGCTTCCTGCGCGAGGTGGACTCCGCCGCCGTCTACCACAACGCCAGCACCCGGTTTACCGACGGTGGTGAATTTGGCATGGGTGCGGAGGTCGGCATCTCGACCGACAAAATTGGCGTCCGCGGGCCGATGGGCTTGGAGGAGTTGACCACATACAAATGGCTCGGCGAGGGCACGGGCCAGATTCGCGAATGAGCGCCGCCGACGTTCAGGGCCGGCTCGATCGTGCGCGCACCGTTGTCGCAGCCATGCCGGAGCGCGGGTTGTTCGCAGCGGTCGAGTGGCGTATTGCGCCCCGCGCGTTTCCGATCCCGTCAACTCTGGCCCGCCGTCTGGAATCGCTCGGTCCCGAATTGTTGAGTTTTTACCGCGCCTGCAACCTGCTCTATCGGTTCAGCGTGCGGGGGACGCTGCCTCGATGGATTGCGGATTATCTCGATGCGGGAAAACCGCCCCAGCTTGTCGAGGCGTCGCGAAACAACCGTTTCAAGGCCGCCACACCCCGTGTCATTCGGCCCGACATTCTCGTACAGGATGATGGCGGCGACGGAAGCGCCCAGTTCAAGATCACCGAATTGGACTCTGTTCCCGGCGGCATTGGGTTGACTGCATGGCTCAATCAAACCTACAGCGCGCTTGGCGATAACGTGATCGGCAGTGCGCGTGGGATGCGCGACGGATTCTGCGAGATGTTGCGCGCCGATGCCGGTCTTGCCACGCCGGCGGTGCAAATTGCCGTCAGCGAGGAGGCGTCCACTTATCGGCCAGAGATGGAATGGCTGGCGCGGCAATTATCGGCAGAACAATTCGCGGTGCGTGTCATCAGGCCCGAGGAACT
This sequence comes from uncultured Verrucomicrobiota bacterium, assembly GCA_964524715.1. Classification (GTDB taxonomy): domain Bacteria; phylum Verrucomicrobiota; class Verrucomicrobiia; order CAIQCK01; family CAIQCK01; genus CAIQCK01. The sequence goes on from CAZGGF010000433.1 coordinate 3,080, forward strand.
CAACCTCGGCGACGGTGCGTGGCCGGATGTCGTCTACCGGTTCTTCGAGTTGTTCGACATGGAGAACGTGCCCAACTCAACAGCGTTGCTCGAAGCCGCCTGTGCCGGCAGCATCGCCGTCACGCCGCCGTTCAAGCCGCAATTGGAGGAGAAGATGCTCTTCGCATTCTTCTGGCATGCGGCGCTGAAGAGTTTCTGGCGACAGGAACTCGGCGAGAAGGTTTTTGCGTCATTGCAACAGGTGATCCCCTACACATGGATTCTCGACTCCACTCCCCTGCCCCCGCACGCTGTGATTCCTGAACTTGGCATTCATGATTGGCGGGAGATGGCGCGGTTCTCACAAAAACAGCGCGAACTGGTCATCAAGATTTCCGGTTTTGACGCCAGCGCCTGGGGTGCTCGCAGTGTGACGGTGGGCCACGATGTCTCCGCCGGCGAATGGACCGCCGCCATTGAACATGCCCTCGGCAGCTTCCCGGTGAAACCCCACATCCTGCAACGGTTCCACCGATCCCGAGTTGTCGAAGCGGAATGGGCCGATCTCGAACAGAACCAGCTCCAACCGATGAGCGGACGGGCGCGCCTTTGCCCCTACTACTTTGTCGGCGGCGACAATGTCCGCCTGGGTGGAGTGCTCGCGACGGTGTGTCCCCAGGACAAGAAGGTCCTCCACGGCATGTCCGACGCCATCCTGGCACCGTGCGAAGCCGCTGGAGTGTGAATTACGACTGACTGTTCTCCGCCCGGCGTCGTTTGAAGAAACCCGTCAGCAGTTCCACGGACTCCGCCTCCAGCACGCCGCCGAGCACCTGTGGACGATGATTCAGCGTCGGCACGTTCAGCAGATTCATCGCCGTGCCGGCTGCGCCGGCTTTCTCGTCACGGCAACCAAACACCACACGGCCCACGCGCGCCAACACAATGGCCCCGGCGCACATCGGGCACGGTTCTTTCGTCACGTAGAGGGTGCAATCGTTCAGGCGCCGGTCGCCGATGCTCTCTTCAGCCTGCGTGATGGCGATCATCTCCGCATGTGCCGTG
>CAZGGF010000434.1:0-4183 GCA_964524715.1 uncultured Verrucomicrobiota bacterium
GTGCCGCTGTCCGGCTGCATCAGGACACCGGCAGCCATCAGCAACGTGGTCTTGCCGCGGCCGCCCGGTCCCTGCCCTGCCCCAAACTCGCCCGCGCCGATTCGCAACGAGACGCCCCCCCCCGCCCCCGGAGGCTGCCCGGGCCCCGTGGGGAGGCCAGCAGCGCCGAACCCCACCCACCCAGCGTCGCCAGCAAGGGCGCACCGGCGAGCCCTGCGACCCGCAAGGGCGCGTCAAACTCCATGCCAGCAACCCCCGCCTGCCCGGCCACATAGCCCAGGCCCGCGCCCGCCACGCCCATCGCCACTGCCCGGCCCAGGAACAGCCAGAGGATTTGCCGCGCCCGCACGCCGAGCGCCCGCAGCACGCCGATTTCGCCGCGCCGCTCGCGCACGTTCGCCAGCGCGAGAAAACCGATCCAGACCGCGCAACCGATCACGACCAGCGGCACGAGCACCGCCGCAAACGATTCGCGCTCGCTCCGCAGCCGCGCGCGGCCCTGCTTCTCGCGTTCGATGGCCGCTTCCGCCTCGGCCGAAGCGCGACGTCGCGACTCGGCGCGCGCGATGGCTTGCGAGGCGAACTCGATCACTTGCGTATCAGGAAGAATCTTCTCGATCTCGGCGCGGATGAGGGGCAGCCGGGAGTCCGCGCATGTGCAATCCAGCGCCAGGATGCCGTTGATCAACCCTTCCTTGCCCAGCATCGCCTGCGCTTCGGCGAGGTTGATCCACGCCGTGATGTCGTCCTTGGTGCCGCGCTCTTCGTTGAGCTTCGCAACGGTGAACTCGCGCCCCATCAGCCGGGTCTTGTCGCCCGTTTTGAGCTTCAGGCTTTGGTGCAGTTCGGAGCCGAGGACGATCGTGCCGGCCTGCACCGGTTGCAGCAACGGTTTCTGGCGCGCGCTGTGCAGATAAACCTCGCCGCGCACACCCATGAGCAGGATCGTGCGACCCGTCTCCGGCCACTTCACTTTTTGTTGGAGGCTGGGCAAAACGTGATTGATGGTGGCAACGCGGCTTTTCGCGAGGCGCGTGGCGTATTCCTCCGGCATGTATTTCGAGGCGTAATCCTCGGCGTAGAGGTCGCTGAGCTTCTGGTCTTTCGGCAGGATCAGGACGTTGAACCCGAGCTTGAGTGTGATGCGGCGGTAGTCATCCGTGAGCAGCTCCATCTTCTCCTGCGTCTCGGCTTGTTTGGCGGCAATGATCTGCTCCGTGCGCCGGTCATGCTGGCGCAGGCTGGTCAGCGCGCCGACGAGGCATCCCACCGCCGCCAGCACTGAAAGCACACCGAGCGCAAAGCTCAGTTTGCGGAACAGAATCTCGCGGATGATGAGCCGGCCGATGTTCATGGATATCAGTGGTTTCGTTTCTTCAGCATGAGCGCGGCGGTCAAAGCCCCGATGACGACGGCCAAAGCCAGCAGAACCAGCACGATGTTTCGAATCAAGGGCGAGGTGGGCGGTTCAGCCGCCGCACTGGCGGACGGAGCGACCACTGCCGCCTGCTTCACTTGCCCCGTCTGGCCCGCCGCAGCCAGCGCCGACATGCTGATCAACGGCGGCAATGGCGGGTCTTTCACCGCCTGGCCCACCAGCGCCGCGTCCCAATCCGTCGCCACGAGCATGTCCACCCCGGGATTCATCGATTTCACCTCGCACGAGCAGGCGCCGCAGATGAAAGTGACCGCGCTCTCGATCAGTTCGGTTGTCACCTGTTCGCCGGCAAAACCGTCAAGCGCGCGACCGCGGCCGAATACTGGAAAGACGAGCGGCCCCTTTTCCTTGGCAATCTCCTCACGCAGCCCCATCAGGATCCGCACGAGCATCCGCTCCGCCGGATCACTGCGCGACACACGCAGCACCGAGAATGCGATACGCAACGGCAACTCGGTGCTTATGTTCGGGTCGCCGGGCGCGGGTGGCGGCAGCTCCACTTGTTTCTCGATCCGCTTGAGTTCCGCGACGAGCATATCGGCCACTGTTTTGTCCTGCGCGGCGTTGCCGCTGTCGAGCAACAGCCAGACTCCCGATTCGCCTTTTTGGAGGCGCTCGACAAGCTGGCGGCGGGCGGGCGAATCCACGAGGCTCCGGACGTTCTCAAGGTTCAACGGCCCGGACCACACCACCTGATCCGTCTGGGTGCTGGCCGGATATTGGATCGCCATAGCCGGCAAGGCCCCATCCTTGACGAGATCCCACACGGCCTTGTGATGCGCCGGGATTTCTTTCGCCGTGTCCACATCGGTGACAACAAGGTTGGCCGTCTCACTCGCAGCGGTGAGGGCTTGGACGATGTCCTTGGGCGCGCCAGCCAGCTCTCCGCGATGAAACACCGTGACGCGATAAACATCCGCCGGCCAGCGTTCCAACGCGTAGCGGAACACGGGCACATTGCAGGCGGCCACTTCGCCAGTGGCGGCCATACCCAGCGCCACAAGCAACGCGGCAAAAAGCATTCGACAAATCCGGTTCACAACGTCCTTTTATATAGCACCAACGCCGTTATTCCGCACATCACGATTTCAACTCATCGGCGACGAAAGCAAAAGGTTGACGCTCCCTTCCCCGCAGGAATAGTTTTGCTGCCGAGGTCTTTACCTATGATCAAGATCAATCATTCGCTCACCGCGAAGAGTCTCCAACCGAAGCTGGAACGGCTGTTCGACCTTTCCGGCCAGAAGATTCTCGCGATTCAACGCGCGTGGAATCCGGCGAACGGCACGCCGGTGTTCACCGTGCGCGGACGTTACACATCACGCGGCTGGACGGAGTGGACACAGGGGTTCCAGTTCGGTTCGGCGGTGCTGCAATACGATGCCACCGGCGACGAGAAGTTTCTCGCCATTGGCCGGAGCAAGACGGTGGAGTTGATGGCGACGCACGTCAGCCACATCGGCGTTCACGACCACGGTTTCAACAACGTCTCCACGTACGGCAATCTCCTGCGCCTGATGCGCGAGGGACGGATGAACGCCAATGAGTGGGAAAAGAACTTCTACGAACTGGCGCTGAAGATATCCGGCGCCGTACAGGCCGCACGGTGGACCCCCATCAACCCGGCGAGCCGGACGATGCTCAACCGTGCCCCGGGCCATCCGTCGGCAGAGCGCGGCTATATCCATACGTTCAACGGTCCGCACTCGCTTTTCGCGGACACCATCCGCTCGCTGCGCGCGCTGGCGGTGGCGCATGAGTTGGGCCACGTGTTGATGGGCGAAGGCGACCGGAAGATTTCGTTGCTGGCGCGGCTGGTGGAACATGCCGACACGACGGCAACGTTCAATGTCTATTACGGCGGGGGGCGCGACGCCTACGACGTGCGCGGCCGAGTGGCGCACGAAAGCATCTTCAACGTCAACGACGGCAACTATCGCTGCCCCAATTCGCAGCAGGGTTATTCGCCGTTTTCGACATGGACGCGCGGGCTGGCGTGGATCATCTGTGGCTACGCGGAGCAACTGGAGTTCTTCCAGACGCTCGACGACGCGGAGTTAAAACCGTTTGGCGGGCGCAAAGTCGTCACCCGCATGCTGCTGAACACGGCGCTGGCCACGGCGGATTTCTATATCGAGCACACGCCGACCAATGGCGTGCCTTACTGGGACACCGGCGCGCCGGGTCTGGCAAAGCTCGGCGACTACCTCGACCGCCCCGCCGACCCGTTCAACGATCACGAGCCGGTGGATAGTTCCGCTGCCGTCATCGCCGCCCAGGGTCTCGTCCGCCTCGGTAATTATCTCGGAGGCGCGAAAGGCAGACGCTACCTCCAGGCCGGGCTCACGGTCACAGATACGCTCCTCGCCGAGCCGTATCTCTCCACCAAGCCGGCCCACGAAGGATTGCTGCTGCACTCCATCTACCATCGCCCGAATGGCTGGGACCATGTGCCGCCCGGTTCGAAGATTCCGCGAGGCGAAAGCTCGATGTGGGGCGACTACCACGCGCGCGAGTTGGCGTTGTTGCTGTTGCGCGAGGCGAAGGGACGGCCGTATCTGAAGTTTTTCTGAAACGCGTTCCCGTCCGCGAAGACTCAGCCTTCCGCTTTCGGCGGCGTCATCCAGATCAATTGCTTCTCGACGTTGTTGGCCAGTTTGTAGGACTTGACGTGTCTCGCCACCGGCTCGCCCACGATCTCGATCTTGCTCATGTCGGCCTCGCCCATGCGGGCCTGCGCGCAGA
>CAZGGF010000435.1:0-16562 GCA_964524715.1 uncultured Verrucomicrobiota bacterium
TTCGCGGGCAGAATCTGGCGGGTGGCAAGGTTCAGATGGGGACACACTCATTGGAGGTATTGTCTGGTGAGGGCGCGTGTCTGCGTGTGGTGCTGCCGGCAAGCCTGCCTTCAGGCGTGTACGACATCATCGTTACCAAGAGCAACGGCTTCCGGGGTTGCCTCGCCTCGGGATTCACGGTGCAGTCGAAAGACGCATCCAATTCGAATTGGAAATCGTTCTCGATCAACGACGGCGTGTACCCGCTGGCAACCACGGTCATGTGCCGGGAAGGAGATGTGTGGGTGGGTTGCCTTCAGGGTGTGTGCCGCAACCATGCGGACAAGTGGGAAAAAATTCCGAATGCAGTATCACGCATGCAAGGAGCCTATGCGGTTGCCGCGGATCGCGATGGCGGGCTTTGGTTTGCTTCTGGAAACGGCTTTTTCTTTCGCAGGCAGGATGGGAGTTGGTCAAAATTCACCGTTGGCCAGACCAAGGACCAGTCGTCCGGAAGTTCCACCGAAAGATGGGGCCGCATGGCGTTGGATCATCAGGGGCAGCTATGGTCTGTCAATCGATGGCGGGGTGGATTGGCCATGTGCAAGGAAGGCAAATGGCAACGGCTCACAAAACAGGACGGGCTTCCGAACAATGCCACCAGCAGCATTGCCAGTGATTCGTCCGGGACTATCTGGGCCGGTTTTCCCAGTGCCGGACTCTTCAAGTTGGCGAATGGCCAATGGAACCGCGTCGAGCTACCCACTCCGTTTCCGGCAAAAAGCACGATCATGGCGTTGAGCCCCGGACGCGATGGTGTCATGTGGGCTGCAGTTTCTGGAGGAGAAGAGAAAGGAGTTGTGTTGTTGGAGAAAGAGAAGGCAGTCGTTTATGGAAAGAACAACAGCCCCATCCGATCCAGCGTGAGAGGCATACTCGTTTCAAAACGACAGGACGTGTGGTTTGCCACGGATAGTGGCGCATGCTGTCTGCTCAGTAATGGGAAATGGCAAAGCTACAACACTCTCAATAGCGGACTCGGCAACAACATCGTGACTGGCTTGGCCGAAGACGAGAACGGCCACATATGGTTTGCGACCGCCAATGGTGTGAGTCGGCTGAAGAATTAGCCAGCTTGGCGGGACGCGATGCTCCGCCAGATAAGGTGCGGAGACCGAGTGTCCTGGCTTCAGTTGATTTGTTTGTCAGTATTGCCTGAAAGCGGGATATCAGTGGGGACTGAACGTGGATAATCCGCGGTTCGCCAGTCCGGGGCGGGAGATCATCATTCCAGCGACAGAGTCGCAGGCTGCGATGGGCCACCTGTGAATTCCTGATACTTGATGTGGCGTTGGGGCTGCGAGGCGGGTAGGATGCGTCCATCATCAAGGACAGCATGAGCCAGACTTTGAATAAGAAAGAAGTGGACGCGATCCTGCATACGGACTTGCACGACGTGTTCAGCCTGCTCGGAGCGCATTTGCTCACGCGGCAGGGGAAAAAGCAGGTGGTGGTACGGGCGTTCTTGCGCGACGCGAAGGAGGTCGTCGTGGCCGAGTTGGACGGCGAACGGCACGAGTGGCCGATGACGCGCGTGCATGAGCATGGCCTGTTTGAGCTGGTGATTCCGGACCGGCAGCAGTTGTTCCGCTATGAACTACGGGTCACGGATTTCCGCGGTGAACAGCGCGTCACACGCGATCCCTATTCGTTCTGGCCGATCCTCGGCGAGTTGGACCTGCATTTGTTCAACGAGGGCAATCACCTGCGGCTGTGGGAGAAGTTCGGCGCACACGTGATGACGGTGGATGGGGTAAGCGGCGTGCATTTCGCGGTTTGGGCCCCGAACGCGCGGCGCGTCAGTGTCGTAGGAGATTTCAACGGCTGGGATGGACGCTGGCATCCGATGCGCACGCTTGGTGCGTCGGGCGCGTGGGAGTTGTTCGTCCCCGGGCTGAAGGCAGGCGAGAAATACAAGTTCGAGATCAAGACGCGCGACGGCCACCTTCGGTTGAAAACGGACCCAATGGCGTTCTACCACGAGGTCCGGCCCTTGACCTCGTCCATTGTCTGGGACATCAACCGCTATGAATGGCAGGACCGCGAGTGGATGGAGAAGCGCGCGAAAACCGCGCCGCTGGACCAGCCGGTGAGCATCTATGAAGTTCACCTCGGCTCATGGCGGCGCGGCGCGCATAATGAGTTTCTGAGTTACCGCGACTTGGCGGAGCAGTTGATCGATTACGTGGTGGAGATGGGCTACACGCACATCGAGTTGTTGCCGGTGGCGGAGCATCCGTTCGACGGCTCGTGGGGATACCAAGTCACCGGCTACTATGCGCCGACGAGCCGGTTCGGCATGCCCGACGATTTCATGTATTTTGTGGATCGCTGCCACCAGCGCGGCATTGGCGTCATCGTGGATTGGGTGCCGGCGCATTTTCCGAAGGACGACTTCGCCTTGCGGTGGTTTGATGGCACGGCGCTCTACGAGCACGCCGATCCGCGCAAGGGTGAACACCAGGACTGGGGCACGATGATCTTCAATTACGGCCGCCACGAGGTGCGCAACTTCCTTGTTGCCAATGCGCTCTTCTGGTTTGACCGCTATCACATTGATGGCCTGCGCGTCGATGCGGTGGCCTCCATGCTCTACCTTGATTACTCGCGCAAGGCCGGCGAGTGGATCCCGAACCAATACGGCGGCAACGAGAACCTCGAAGCCATCGCGTTCATGAAGCGCACCAACGAGGTTGTCTACGGCCAGTTCCCCGGCGTGATGATGATCGCGGAGGAATCCACGGCGTTCAGCGGTGTCTCGAAGCCCGTCTATCTCGGCGGCCTTGGTTTCGGTTTCAAGTGGAACATGGGCTGGATGCACGATGTCCTCGATTACTTTGCCAAAGAGCCGATCTATCGCCGCTATCACCAGAACAACCTGACGTTCGGCCTGGTCTATGCGTTCTTCGAGAACTTCGTACTCGTGCTCTCGCATGACGAGGTGGTGCATGGCAAACGCAGCCTGCTCAACAAAATGCCCGGCGACGATTGGCAAAAGATGGCCAATCTGCGGCTCTTGCTGGCGTTCATGATAACGCATCCCGGCAAGAAGATGTTGTTCATGGGCGCTGAACTGGGTCAGTGGAAGGAATGGGATTGCGCGCACAGCCTTGACTGGCACCTCCTTGACCACGACCGGCACAAAGCCCTACAGCGTATCGTCAAGGATTTGAACCACTTCTACCGTGCTGAGCCGGCATTGTGGGAGCAGGACCATACGCACCATGGCTTTGAGTGGATAGACTTTCACGACGCCGACAGTGGCGTGGTCACATTCCTTCGGCGTGGCAAGTCGGACAACGAACCGATCGTCTGTATTTTCAACTTCACGCCGGTGGTGCGCAAAGACTATCGCGTCGGCGTGCCCGACGGGGGATTCTACCGGGAGTTGCTCAACACCGATGCGGGATTCTACGGTGGCAGCAATGTTGGCAACGCGGGCGGCACCGTGGCGGAGCCTGTGCCACAAGCCGGCCGTCCATATTCCATCAAGGTGACATTGCCGCCATTGGGCGCGCTGATGTTCAAGCGTTCCGGCCTCCCTGCCCTGCCAGCACCACCGCCGAAGCCCACGGAAACCAGCAATGCCTCTTAACGACCGGCTCGTCTTCCTCAAGCAGTTTGTCCGCAACTTCGCCCACACCGGTGCGGTTACCGCCAGTTCTCGATTCCTGGCGCACGCCATCACCGACCACGTCCGGCCGGGCCACGAGCCGGTGAATATCCTCGAAGTCGGCGCAGGTACTGGCGCGTTCACGCAACGGTTGGTGAAACTGCTTCGGCCCGGCGATCGGTTGGTCGTTTACGAGATCAACAAAGAGTTCGCAGACTTGCTCCGGAAACGTTTCGGGGGCAACTCACAGGTGGAGATCGTTTGCGCACCGATCCAGGACATCAAGCGGAAGCCGACGTTCGATTTCATCGTCGCCGGACTGCCATTGAACAACTTTCCTCCGGAACTGGTCCGTGGGATTCTTGAGACATTGCGCGATGTCGCCAAACCCGGCGCGACCGCCAGCTACTTCGAATACGCCGCCATCCGCCGTCTCAAGTCGCCGTTCGTCGGCAAAGCTGAACGCGAGCGCCTCCGCCGTGTAGCTGCCGTCATGGCCGAGTTCCTGCACCGCCATCACATCCGCAGCCGCTTCGTCCTTTTTAACGTCCCGCCAGCCTTTGCCCGGCAGTTGAAGTTTCACTGAACCGGCGCTTTTTAGATTTGCGAATACGACGCAGGCTTCAGGACGCGATTCCAGATCTTTGAAACGATGTTCTTGTCGGCGTATTCCGGCATCACCTTCAGCTTCAGCCATTCCGGGTCGGCGCGGAATTTGTTCCACGCCTCCTTGCGCGCGTCGTCATCGGGGAACGTCAGCATATAGGTGAGGTTCGGCATCCGCTGGCCGACGAGCGTCTCGCCGAAGAACACCGGCTTCTGGCCGCAGCGACGAAAGATGGCGATCTCGCCTGCTTTGTTGAACATCTCGATCTTTTTCTTGGCGGCCGCCTCGCTGTGGCTCTCGTAAGTGCGGAGCTGGAAGATGCGCGCCTGTTTTGCCGGCTTCTCCAAAACCGGCATGCCCGCGAACGCCAGCAGCAACGAACTTTCGATGCGGTCATACACCGGGTCCGACGACGGCACGCGCAGGTAAGCCTCGCCAGCTTTCTGATACTCTCCGTCTCCCGCAAGCCGCGTTGCTATCGTCGCGATCTGATCGAGCGACGTGTAGCGGATCAAGACGCAGAGCGACGGGGGTGTGGGCACAGGCGGGGGCTGGGGTTGGCCGGGCTTCGCAGCCGGCGGCGTATTCAACTCCGGTGCGTCTAGGAAGACACCGACCGGACCGACGCCGAGCCGGCCCAGCGCTGGGATGAGCGCGCCGCCAAGGTAATCCTCCGTCAGTTTCTGCTTGTCCGGTTTCAGTGTGTAAGCGCGAAGTTCATAGAACTCGCGCTGGGTCTGACCGCAGTCGGCAGCCAGTGTGTTGTGGATGCCCGCAAGCGCCGTTGCGGCCAATGAGGTCTTGAAGAAGTCTCGTCGTTTCATGGTTGGTAGGTTGTGACTCGCATATCACGTCCAGCCGCTCCAGGCAATCACGCAATCACGCCGCGGTGTTTGAAAGCGCCGGGCATCCCTGATAAGTTCAGTTCAATCGAAGTTCACGATGGATATGAAAATTCTCATTCGATTAGCGATTGCTGCGTGCGTCGTGGCGGTCTGCGGCTGCGGCCGGCAGGATGATCCCCGCGCCGCAAAGCCGGCATCACCACAAACCACCATCGACACAAGCGACTGGCCGATGTTCCGCGGAAACCCGCAACTGACCGGCGTTGCGGCTGGTTCTTTGGCCCCGAAACTAAAACTTGCGTGGACGTTCAAGGCTGAAGATTCCGTGGAATCATCGGCGGCCATCGTTGGCGGCACCGTCTTCATCGGCTCCGACAGCAACGCCCTGCATGCGATCGACCTCGCCACCGGCAAGCTGCGCTGGACCTGTCGCACAAGTGGCGCGGTGAAGGCGTCGCCCACGGTGTGCGACGGCATCGTTTTCGTTGGTGACGACAGCGGCATGTTTCACGCGATCAACGCTGCGACCGGACGCACGAACTGGACGTTTGGCACCGACGCGGAAATCATGTCATCGGCGAATTGTGTCGGCGACCGCGTGCTGTTCGGCTCCTACGACGAGAATCTCTATTGCTTGTATATTGCCGATGGGAAGTTGGCGTGGAAGTTCCAGACGGCGGGCCGTGTTCACGCGACGCCGGCGGTTGTGGACGGCAAGGTGTTCATCTCAGGCTGCGATGGCTATCTGCGTGCGATTGACGTGGGCACTGGCAAGGAGGTGTCGAACTGCGAACTGGGCGCTTACGCGGCTGCATCGCCGGCTATCGCAGGCGCGCGCGCATTTTTGGGGACACTCGGCGACCAGTTCGTCTGCGTCAACTGGCAGACTGCGAAGATTGCGTGGCAGTATGCGCCAAAGGACCGGGAGGTGCAGTTTTACTCGTCGGCGGCGGTGGCGGGAGATCGCGTAGTGGTCGGTGGTCGTGATAAACACGTGCATTGCTTCGACGCAGCAAACGGGGCGGAGGTCTGGAGTTTTGAAACGAAGTCGAAGGTGGAATCGTCGCCGCTGATCGTCGGCGAGCGCGTGTTCGTCGGTTCGCACGATGGCAATCTCTACGAGCTCGACCTGAAAACCGGGGCCAAACGCTGGCAGTTCACAGCGGGCGCTGCCGTGGACTCCTCACCCGTGGCTGCGCGCGGGCGGCTTGTGGTTGCCTCGGGGGATGGCAGCGTCTATTGTTTCGCCCCTGCCGCGGCGGAATGACGACACAAACCGGCGCGGCGCTGCATCATGCCAGACGAACTCATTTTCATGATGGGAAACTTCGCGGCGCGGTTTCCCACTGACCGGTGTTATACGCTCAACCACATGTGGTTGAGCGCGGAAGGTGGCGTTTCTCGTTTTGGCCTCTCGGCCTACGCGATTCGCCTGCTGCGAGAGATTTACTTTCTGGAGTGGGCGGTGGATGCTGGCGCGACTGTTCGCCAGAAAGACGAGATCGGCGCCGTCGAAAGCGCCAAGGCCATTGCCGCGCTCTACGCGCCTTCGGACGGGACGATCACGCGCTTCAACCCCGACGCCCTTGCTGATCCGTCTGTGATACACGAGGATGGGTACGGTGCCGGCTGGCTGTTCGAGATGACGACGAAAGCCGATGACGTGATGAAGCCGCCGGACTATGTCCGGTACTTGGAAACAAGCTGGGCCAAAGCACAGGCGTTGCTGAAGAAAAAGAACGCACAATAGAAGCTCCCGACGAAGCCACTGCATGAACACCCTCACCGTCATCGTTTGCAGGTCACCCGGTCAGGATCCGCGCAAGCACGAGTTGGAGGAAGGAATCATCACCGCCATTGCGCGCGAACCGGGCGTGGTATCCGCAGCAGTGCCGCATCTTTACGATCTCGCCGAGGCGGACGCAGTGGTGGCGTCATTACGATCGGTTACTGGTCCGTTGCTGGTGTTCGCGTGGCTCTATCCGCGCGCCATCCACTGGACGCTGGATCGGTTGGGTATCAAAGGCCAGTGTGGCAAGATCCAGCTTCATCGTGCCGACTTGGCGCCTGACTCGCCGGAAGAAACGATGAAAGGCAGTCCAGACGCGCCGGCCCGAACCGTCTGGTCGCTGGACCTTCGCGATGGTGACAACGTCGCAATGCACGTGGAGGAAATACAACGCATCCTTCGCGAGATCCGCGCGGTTCCGTCGGCGACGCAGGACCGGCCGATCCCGCCTGACTCGATGCCAATCCAGCAACCGGCATCCAGCATCCAGTCTCCTCCCCTCCACCGCTGGTATCCAGTTATTGACTACGGTCGCTGCACACAATGCATGGAGTGCCTCGACTTCTGCCTCTTCGGCGTCTACGACGCAGACGATAATGGGCGCTTGGTCGTTGAAAGTCCCGACAACTGCAAGAAAGGTTGCCCCGCCTGCAGCCGGGTCTGTCCGGAGAACGCCATCATCTTCCCGATGCACCGCACGCCAGCCATCGCAGGTGCGCCGGGCGCCAGACTCGATGTGCAGAAGCTCGATCTTTCAGAACTATTTGGCGCGCCTGCGGCCGTCCAACTTGCCGCTGACGAACGCAACGCGGCGTTGACTGGCGATGGCCGCAAGGCCGTGACCGATTCGCGGCATCGCGATGAAAAGGAAACGAAACCCAAGGACAATCTCGACAAACTGATGGACGCGTTGGACGACGCAAAGCTGTAGAATGGAAATGAAGACCAACGACATCCTGGAGGCATGCGGGCGGAACAGAACGCCAGGGTACAAGGGATCACCCGGTCTTGGTCTATTCTCGTTCACACGATGACCTCGCCCTCTTCACTTCGTGACGGTTACCCCATCGTTCTCTCAGCGGATCGCACGCTAATGGCGGACTACCCGACGTTGTTCGACGGCATCATGGGCACGGTGCAGACGGATGTCGTGCCGGCGTTCGTCATGCGCCGGTTTCTTTCGCCACCCGTGCCTACCGCCGGGCCACGCGCCCGCAAAGCGCCGCTCGGCCTGCGGCGGATCGAAGCCAGCTTGTTGCGCGGCGGGTTTTCGCGGGAAGATGTTGTCATTGTGCCGCCAGAAAACCTCGCCACTGTCGTGGGTCGCGACACGAAAGTCGTCGCCGTTGCTTCAGGCGATCCGTTCGGCCTAGGCATGAGCAACACCACCATGACCAACATGGCCGGAGGCCGGCTCTATACCGAACTGTGGTTTGAATCGCTGCTTCGGCAGGTTCAGGAACTGAAAAAGCGCTTCGGTTTCCGCGTTGTCACCGGCGGCGCTGGCGCATGGCAGTTCGCACAACGCGAAGAGCAACGCGCCGCACTCGGCGTTGATACGGTTGTCACCGGTTACGCCGAGGCCGTGGTGGCGGAGTTGTTTCAGAAGCTCGCCAGCGGTGGTGAACCGCCGGCGTTCGTTCACGCCAACACGCCGGCAGCGACAGATATCCCGGCCATTGTCGGCCCGACTTCGATGGGCGTGGTCGAGATCAGCCGTGGTTGCGGCAAGGGGTGCGACTTTTGCACCGTTGCGGCCGAGCCGATGCTGCATCTTCCGGAGGAGACCATTCTCGCCGATGTGCGAACCAATCTGGCCGGTGGCGTGGACAACATCGTACTCATCAGCGAGGATTTCTTCCGCTACGGCACGCCGAGCCACGTCAACGGTGTCAACCCGCTTGCACTCAAGTCTCTCGTGCGAAAAATTCGGGATTTGCGCGGCCTGCGTCTCATCCAGCTTGATCATGCCAACATCATCTCCGCCGCCCGCTACAGCGACGATGACCTGCGTGAGATTTATTCCATAATGACCGAGGGGCAGCAGCACCGTTACCTCTGGCTCAACCTCGGCGTCGAGACTGCCAGCGGCGGGTTGCTGGAGCGCAACATGCGCGGCGGCAAAATCCGTCCGTGGAAGGCGAATGAATGGGCCGATCTGTGCGAAGAAACCTGCCGGCGTGTCGTGCGTGCGGGCTTCTTCCCGTTCATCAGTGTCATTCTTGGCCTGCCCGGCGAGACGCGCGATGACGTGCACCAGACCGTGCGGCTGATTGAGAGGTTGTATCACGAGAAGCTCTGCGTCTTTCCGATTTTTCATGCGCCGGTGCTGCCGGAGCATGGCAAGGCGTTCACCATTGCTGACATGACGCCCGACCATTGGCGGCTGTTCCGACTTGGCTACGAATTGAACTTCAAATGGATTCCGAAGATGTATTGGGATAACCAGGTTGGCGCCGGCAGCGGTATCAGCAAACGGCTGTTCATCCAGGTGACCGGCCGGCTTCAGTCCGTGCAATGGCGCGCGAAATTTGCGTGGAGTGCAAAGAAACTGTGGGAACCGAAACCAAAACTGGAAGCGACGATGTGAGCGAACCCATCGCAGACGCCGACATCAAGCGATGCAATGGCATTGCGCGGGAGTCGTTGCTGGCGGAGCGCAATGACGAAGGCTTCTGGCCGGGCGAACTTTCCACCTCCGCGCTCTCGACCGCAACAGCGGTCTGTGCGCTTGCGTGCGTATCTGAACATTCCCCGTTGATCCGCAACGGTCTTCGCTATCTCGCCAACCACCAAAATAGCGACGGTGGTTGGGGCGATACGCCGAAAAGCCGCAGCAATATTTCCACCACTATGCTCGTTCGCGCCGCGTTCCATGTCTCCGGCACGTCAGTTGAATATCGTCGGTGTCTTGATCTCGTGGATAGCTACATTCATCGCACCGGCGGCATCGCCGCGGTGCGCGCCCGCTACGGCAAGGACAAGACATTCGCCGTCCCGATCCTGATGACATGCGCGTTGGCCGGTCTTGCCGACTGGAGCGAAGTGGACCCGCTCCCGTTTGAGTTGGCGTGCGTCCCGGCGCGGTATTTTGCTGCACTACGGTTGCCGGTAGTGAGCTACGCCTTGCCGGCGTTGATTGCCATCGGCCAGGTTCGCTTTGCAAAACGTCCGCCGCGGAATCCGCTGACTCGCGCCATGCGAGCGTTGACGGTTGAGAAAAGTCTGCGAGTGTTGGAATCGATCCAGCCCGGCAGCGGCGGGTTCCTGGAAGCAACCCCTCTGACAAGTTTCGTGACGATGGCGCTGGCCGCGTCGGGTCGCGCTGAGCACCCGGTCGCACGGAAGGCGGTCGGGTTCCTTGTGAATTCCGTGCGGCCCGACGGCAGTTGGCCGATCGACAGCAATCTTTCCTGCTGGCTGACCACGTTGACGGTGAACAGTTTGGATGGAGACGTTCCGGATGCGGAGAAGACTCGTGACTGGATACTCTCCTGCCAGTTCCGCGACATTCACCCTTACACCAATGCTGCTCCAGGTGGCTGGGGGTGGACTCATCTGCCTGGAAGCGTGCCCGACGCCGATGATACAGCCGGCGCATTGCTGGCACTGAGCCGGTTGCCCAGGAACGACGCCTCGTGCAACGCGGCGCGGCGCGGTGTGCGTTGGCTGCTGGACCTGCAGAACCGCGATGGAGGTTGGCCAACATTTTGCCGCGGTTGGACAAATCTGCCATTCGACCGCAGCGGCGCCGACCTCACGGCGCATGCACTGCGCGCGCTGGCTGCGTGGCGGAACCAATGCGGGATGAACATGGACCGTGCCATTGGGGCGGGGTTTCGCCATCTGGCACGCGAGCAGCGGCAGGATGGCTCGTGGTTGCCGTTGTGGTTTGGCAATGAGCATGTGGCTGGTGACGAGAATCCTGTTTATGGAACCGCGCGTGTGCTGCCGGCGTATGAGGCCTTCGGTTTGAGTGGCGATGAGGGGGCGCGGCGTGGTCGGGCTTGGTTGATTGACGCGCAGAACGACGATGGGGGCTGGGGCGGAGCGAAAGGCGCGCCATCGAGCGTCGAGGAAACGGCGCTGGCGGTTTCAGCGTTGGGCAACTGCAACGATGCCAGGATTGCGGTGCGACGCGGCTTGTGCTGGCTGGCGGCGCGACTCGACGCGGGTACGGTTGGCGAGCCGTCACCCATCGGGTTTTACTTTGCGAAACTCTGGTATTTTGAGAAGCTGTACCCGCTGATTTTCGGGGCCGAGGCGTTCCGGCTGGCGGAGACCCGCAAGCCAGCAAACAAAACGGGTGCGCGAAAGTCCGCGACCGGTTAGGATACAACCTGCACATTCTATGGCGACCGGAACAGAGAAAGTCCCAGCAGCCGGCTCGGCGAGCACCAGACGCCGCGAGCCGGAAGCGAATGACTTGAGCACGGCGCACCTGAAGCTGATTCCCCCGGCAAAAGAACTGCGGCTGAAGATCCGCCTCGAAGCGGTGCGTGTGGCGGCAAACCTCGACCGGTCGCGCCCACTGACAAAGGAAGTGTTGCGAGGTCGTGCCGAGCAACTGATGCAGGCGATCGGCTTGCCGCCGGGATACCTCGGTTTCACGATGGTGGCGATCAGCAACGAATTCTGGCGCGAACAATTCATGGCGGTGGATTTCAAACGGCGCCTGTTGTTATTGCCACATTGTCTCAAGCACACCGAAACATGCCCGGCGGACTACGACGCCGCGGGGTTGAACTGCACCGGTTGTGGTGGCTGCGTCATCGCGGACTTCAAGCTTACCGCAGACGAACTCGGCTACAAGGTGCTTGTGGCTGAGGGAACGCCGGCGATGTTGAAGGTGCTCACCAGCGGTGAAGTGGACGCCGTACTCGGCATCGCCTGCCTGAACGCGCTGGAGCGTGCATTCGACAAGGTGCTCAAGGTCGGCGTGCCGTCGCTGGCGGTGCCGTTGTTGTCGAACGACTGTGCGGCGACTACGGTGGACGTGGACTGGGTCAGCGAAGCAGTGAAGCTTCGCGCCACTGCCGCGCCAAAACGCACACGGACCTACTTGCCGCTCTTGCGTGCCGCCAACGAGATGTTCGCTGAATCACAGCTTCACGCGCTCGCCCCGCGCAGCCGCGTCACGCCCCCTGGTGACGCTGATCCCATCGGGGCGACGGAATCGCTTGGCTACGAGTGGCTCGCGTCGGGCGGCAAACGGTTTCGGCCGTTCATCACGCTGGCGGCCTACGACGCGATGAATGGCGGCAAGAATGTTCGACCCGCGGATATGAGCGTGCCGGTGGAGCTTCCCACGGCGGTCCGGCGCGTGGCGATGGCGATGGAGGTTTTTCACAAGGCGTCCCTGCTGCACGATGACATTGAGGACGACGACACATATCGTTACGGTCGCGAGACACTCCACCGCCGGCACGGCGTGCCGACGGCGATCAACATTGGCGACTACCTCATTGGGCTCGGTTACCGGTTGGTCAGCCGCGAGGCGAAGACGCTCGGCGCAGAAGCGGTAAACGACATCCTCGAACGATTGTCGCAGGCGCACGAGAAACTCGCCGAGGGCCAGGGCGCGGAGTTGTTTTGGCGCAATGGCGGGAACATGGAGATCAAGCCGCTTGACGCGTTGAAGATTTACGCGCTCAAGACCGCGCCCGCGTTTGAGGCGGCTCTTTACGCCGGTATGAGGCTGGCGGGTCCGCTGGACAGCCGCGAATCGCTTGTCGCCGAGTTTTCGCGAAATCTTGGCGTGGCTTACCAGATTATCAACGACCTCGAGGACTGGGATGGGGACGACAACAACAAGCTCGTGCGCGGCCAGGACGTGCTGAGCGCCCGGCCGACATTGTTGCTGGCACTGGCGATGGAGAAGGCGACGGCGGTGCAGAAGCATGAGTTGCACGAGATTCTCAGCGATGCGGAGAAGTGTGAGTGCGCCATCCACCGTGTGCGGCAAATCTATGCCGCACACCATGTCTTCGAGCAGGCTGAGACGATGGTGCGCAAGTATCGCGAGCGATGCGAGGCCGTCGCCGAGAGCGCGACACCCGACGCATTGCGCGAACTGCTGTTGTTTTTCGTGAACACGCTGCTGGAGCGCGATCTGCCGCCGTTGCCGCCGGGGCAGTAAAGTGGCCGGCATGGTGCCGCTGCTGATCGATGAAAATCGCCTACATCGCAGCCGGAGCAGCGGGGATGTATTGCGGGGCATGCATTCACGATAACACTCTTGCCGTGGCGCTTGCCCAACTCGGCCACGACGTCCCTCTCATTCCAACCTACACGCCGACGCGTACTGACGAGGTGAACGTCAGCCTGCCGCGCGTGTTCTTCGGAGGCATCAACGTCTTTCTGCAGCAGAAGTCCGCGCTGTTCCGACACACGCCGTGGTGGCTGGACCGTGTGTTCGATTCGCCTGCGTTGCTACGACTGGCCTCGCGGCTGGCGAGCGGCACGGAGCCGGCGGAACTGGGTGCGCTGACGGTCTCGATGTTGCGCGGCGAGGAGGGCAACCAGCGAAAGGAACTGCGCAAACTCATCGCGTGGCTTCGGGAGGAAGTCCGACCGCAGATCGTCTGTCTCACCAATGCGCTGCTGGCCGGCGCGGCGCGCGCCATCAAGCGCGAGTTGCGCGTGCCGGTGGTCTGCGGTTTGCCGGGCGAGGACATTTTTCTCGACGGTCTGCCCGAGCCGTCTCGCTCGCAGGCACGCGCGCTCCTGCGGGAACGGTGCTCCGACGCGGACGGGTTCATTGCGATGAACCGCTACTACGGCGACTTCATGGCAAAGTTCCTCGATGTGCCTCGCGAACGCATCTACGTTGTCCGGCCCGGCCTCAATCTCGAAGGTTTTGCACAAAAATCCCGAATCCCGAACCCCGAACCCCGAGCCCCGGTCACCATCGGCTATTTCGCACGAATCGCGCCGGAAAAGGGATTGCATCAACTATGCGAAGCCTACCGCCTCCTGCGGCAGATGCCTGGCGTCGGGTTGACGCGGTTGCGGGCTGGCGGTTATCTCGGCGAGGCCGGTCGCGTGCATCTCGAAGAGATCCGGCGCAACATGACGGCGTGGAGATTGGCAGAGCAGTTTGATTACGTCGGAGAACCGGATCGTGTGGGCAAAATCGACTTCCTGCGGAACCTCGATGTTTTCTCAATGCCGACGATCTATTGCGAGTCGAAGGGCTTGCCGGTGCTGGAGGCGCTGGCCTGCGGGGTGCCCTTTGTGGAACCAGCACACGGCGTGTTTCCAGAATTGGCGGAAGCGACCGGTGGAGGCTTGTTGGTAAAGCCCGATGATCCACAATCGCTCGCCGAGGGTCTCGCACGGCTGGTGTCGGACGCGCGTCTGCGCGAGGAACTGGGCCGGCGCGGGCGCGAAGTCGTGCACCGGGATTTCACCGCCGGGCAAATGGCGGAGCAGACGCTGGAGATATTTCGGCGGCTATTGCTGAAGCAATAGTTGGAACCGGTGGCGGGTTTCGCGTTAATCTGGCGGCGATGTCCGACATGACCTATTTGGAGCAATTGCACCTGCGGCTGGCTGCCGGCATGGTGAACCTGCCTGCCGAGCGCGTCATAGCGGCGCGTGAGTTTCTGTTGTCGAGCCAGCGCAGCGACGGTGGATTCGCTGGTCGCGAGGGAGCGTCGGACCTTTACTACAGCGCATTTGCGTTACGCGGACTGGCCGTAGCTGGGGTGTTGCAGCCTGATGTGTGCGAACGCGCGGCGATGTTTGTGCGGCAACATGTCGGCCAGCCGGCACACCTCATTGATCTTGTGTCGCTACTCTACGCGGGCCGGCTGATTCAGGCGGCGGGTGGACTGGATGTGCTGGGCGAAAAACAGCCGGATTGGGCGGACGGTGTCGCGGTGGCGACGGAGGCACATCGCAGCCCGGACGGCGGCTACGCGAAAAAGGCCGGCGGGGCAATGGGCAGCACCTACCACACGTTTCTGGCGGCGCTGGTTTACGAGATGATTCAGCGGCCGTTGCCGTCGCCGGATCGGATCGCCGGTTTCCTCAAGGACCGGCTGCGCGACGACGGCGGATTCGCGGAGTTGCCGATGATGAAACGCAGCGGCGCGAACCCGACGGCTGCGGCCGTGGCATTGGCGGGGATGCTCGCCACCGATGCCGGACTGACGCAGGGCGCGGCAAACACGCTGGCGGCGCTGCAATCGCCGGTCGAGGGCGGCTTCCATGCCAACCGCAGCGCGCCGGCGGCGGATTTGCTCTCGACGTTCACCGCATTGCTGACGCTGGAAGAACTCGGCGCGATGGACCGCGTGAACTGCGAGGCAGCGCGCCGGTTTGTGGAATCGCTCACGATGCCTTCAGGCGGATTTCGCGCGGGCGCGTGGGACGACCAAGCCGACGTGGAATACACGTTCTACGGTCTTGGTTCGCTGGCACTGCTGGCCGGCGCGTCGGTGTGAGTCGCAGCGCCGCCACTTACTCGGCGACTTGGTGCCCAGTGTCTTTGTATTCGAGTTTCGGCCAGTAAGCACCGTACAGGGCAATGAACACAAAGCACACCGTCGGCAAGATAAAGCCCAACCTCATGCTATAGACATCCGCCAGCCAGCCCATGAACGGCGGGGCGATTGCGCCACCGACGATACTCATCACGATCAGTGACGACGCGAACTTGGTGTGCTCGCCGAGACCGCGGATGCTGAGAGCGAAGATCGTC
The DNA here is from genome assembly GCA_964524715.1 of uncultured Verrucomicrobiota bacterium. Lineage (GTDB taxonomy): Bacteria > Verrucomicrobiota > Verrucomicrobiia > CAIQCK01 > CAIQCK01 > CAIQCK01. Next base: position 15,601 of record CAZGGF010000435.1, read on the forward strand.
GGGAACATGATGGACATGAAGAAGAACGAACCAAACAGCGCGAAGACGCTGATGCTGCAAAACAAGCCGGATATCGTGAAGCCAAACTGTTTGAAAACGGCCATCACTATCGCGCAAAGCACGACGTTGATCGCCGCATAGATGGCAAGAGCCTTGTGCGGCTTGGTCATGCTGACCACAGCACTGCCGCAGGCACGGCCCAGCATGAACAGGCCGAAGCCGCCGACGCCAAGCCAGTTCTTTGCGGTCAGGTCGGTCATGCCCGGTACATTCTCGACGACGTAATTGATGAAGAAACTGAAGATGCCTGTCTGCGCCGCGACATAGAGGAACTGCGCTAGTACCCCGAGTGTGAAATGCCATCGCAGCCACAGCGGTTTATCGGTGCCTGCGCCGTTCGCGATCGCCACACTACCTTCTTCTTCTGCTTGCAGGTCGGGCACGTAGGCAAAGACGAAGATGATCGCAATTACGGTTACGATGACGGCAACTCCCAAGTAAGGGATGTAAAGTCCGGCATTGCTGGCGCCGGTCGCGCCTTCACCACCGCCGCCGAAGATGAAATGACCACCCACAATTGGTCCGAGAATCCAACCAACGCCATTGAAAGTCTGGGCCATATTGATACGCGTCGCACCGGATTCCGGCGGACCGAGTACGGTGGTGTAGGGATTGGCGATTGTCTCTAGGCAGGTCATGCCTGTGGCGAGGACGAACAGGCCCGTAAGAAACGCCCAGTAGGTGCCGATGCGGGTAGCTGGAATGAACCAGAATGCGCCGGCCGCAATGAGCGCCAAACCAATGATAATGCCGCCTTTGTAGCCGAAGCGTTTGGCCAACATGCCTGCCGGAATCGCCATCAGGAAGTAGCCAATGTAGTTGGCGAACTGGACGAGGCCCGACTGCGCCTTGCTGATGTGCAGTGTGTTCTGGAAGTGCTTGTTGAGCACATCAATCAGACC
>CAZGGF010000436.1:0-5509 GCA_964524715.1 uncultured Verrucomicrobiota bacterium
ATGGAGGAGAGCTTTTCCGCGCCGATGACCAGGACGGTGTTGTAGGTGTGAGCGGCGACAAATTGCTGGCCAACCTCCAGCGCATAGAGAAAGCCTGAACAGGCGGCCTCCAGATCGAAACACGCGGCGCGGGTGGCGCCAATCTTGTGTTGCACAAGGCAGGCCGTGGCCGGAAACGGCATGTCGGGCGTGATGGTGGCAACGATGATCAGGTCGATTTCCTCCGGCTTGACGCCAGCTTGAGCCATTGCACGGCGCGCGGCCTCGGCAGACATGTCGGAAGTGAATTCGTTATCGCGGGCAAACCGGCGTTCGCGAATACCGGTGCGGGTGCGAATCCATTCGTCGGAAGTTGCAAGTTCCTTGCGGGCCTCGAATTCCGCGTTGGTGACAACGCGTTCGGGGACGTAACTGCCAGTGCCGACAATGGAGACGGCTCTAGGCGGCAATTGTGGGCGCGGGCTGCGCGGGGTGTTCTTTTTCATGCGTCAAACGAATTTCTTCAATGATGAGTTTGTTGACCTGGCGCGTGATGGCATCAGCGGCAACGCGGAGGGCGGAACAGATGGCGTTGGCGTTGGACTTGCCATGCGCTTTGATACAAATGCCGTTGGTGCCGAGCAGGATGGCACCGCCGTACTCGTCGGGGTTGGCTTTCTTCTTGAGATCCCTGAAGGCTCCCGTCGCCAGCCAGGCGCCCATCGTGCGCAGCGGGTTCATCGAGAGTTCCTCCTTCATCCAGGCGTGAACCAGCCGGGAGGTGGCTTCGCAGCTCTTCAGCACAGCGTTGCCAGTAAAACCGTCGGTCACAATCACGTCCACCTTGTCGGCAAACAGATCATGCCCTTCGATGTTGCCGAAGAAGTTCATCGGGCTGTCCTTCAGCAGCCGATGCGCTTCCAGGGTCAACTCATTGCCTTTCATCTCCTCAGTGCCGATGGAGAAGAGGCCGATGCGCGGGTTTGCAACACCGAGAATCTGCCGCGCATAGATCTCGCCCATGACGCCGTAGTCACAGAGATGCCGCGGCCGTGCATCCGCGTTGGCGCCTACATCAAGGAGCAGGAACTTGCCGTGCAGCGACGGCATGACCGTCGCCAAACCGGGCCGTTCGACGCCCGGAAGAGTGCGCAGCTTGATCAGCGCCGCCGCCATGAACGCGCCGGTATTCCCCGGCGACAGGACGGCGTCCGCCTTGCCATCCTTCACCATATCCACCGCCCGGCTGAGCGATGAATCCCGCTTGCGGCGGACAGACTCCACGGCCTTGTCTTCCATGGTCACCACTTCGGTGGCGTGGACGACACTCAGACGCGACCGATCGTACGGCAACGCCGCGAGTCTCTCATTGAGGTCCTTCTCAATGCCGACCAGGAAGATGTGCTCGATCTGTGGATACAGCCCAAGCGCCGTCGCCGCAGCCTCCACAACAGGCTGCGGTCCGTGATCTCCCCCCATCGCATCAACGGCAATCTTCAAAGGCAAAAACCGGCATGCCGCGCGAACCCAGCGGCAGCTCTTAGGCGCCCGCTTTGATACTGACGACCTGGCGGCCTTTGTAGTAGCCGCAAGAGGGGCACACCCGATGCGGCTGTGCGCTGCTGCCGCATTGCGGGCACTTGCCCGTCTGCGGTGCGCGCCAGCTATTGGCCTTGCGCCGGCTTCGCTGCCGGCTCTTTGACGTCTTGCGTTTTGGAACGCCCATGTTGTTACTTCCTCGTGATTCTAATCCGATCGAGCGCGCTCCAAGGCGTTCCCGTGCTGCCCTCGCCGACTCGCTGTGAGCCGGCGCTGGCCGCCTGATTCGCGCACGAACATGTTCTTTCGTTCAGGTTCTGTCCGCAGACGGGGCACAGGCCCCTGCAATCCTTACTGCACAACGGGTTCTGCGGAAGAGCCAGCAAAGTATCTTCCCGCAGATTCTCCGTCAAGTCCGCGAAATCCTCCGTTGGCGCTATTTCCCGGTGCACCACGAAGTCCCGCACCTCCACGGCCTGCTCGCAATCCTTCAAACAGCGCACACAAGTCATGCCCACACGGGTCCAAACCCGGCCTGTGACCACCAGGGCATGACCCAGCACCTGTGCGTGCAACCGGTAGTTTATGGGAGATTCAAACCGGTATTCCGGGTCTTTGACATCCAGAATCTCAACTGGATCCTCGCCTTCGTAATCCCGCCCCTCAGCGGGAAAGTTCCTCAGATTGATTTTCATCTACGGCTTCCTTTCCCCAGGCGGCGTTGCAGCGCCTCCTCGACAAAAGGCGGCACAAACCCCGTCGCACTGCCGCCCAGCCGGACGATTTCCTTGATCATTCTCGAACTCAAATACGCGTAACTGTCCTTCGGCATCAGAAACACCGTTTCCACCCGCGGCTGCAGGTTCCGGTTCATCAACGCCATCTGGAACTCAAACTCAAAGTCGCTCACCGCCCGCAGTCCGCGCACCACAGCCACGGCATTCTTCTGCCGGGCATAATCCACCAGCAACGAATCGAAACTATCCACCGATATGTTGGGCATATGCCCCACCGCACGCCGGAGCATCTCGCGCCGGTCCTTGACGCTGAACAGCGGCTCCTTGCCGATATTGACGGCCACAGCCACGATGACCTCGTCGAAAAGCCGTATCGCACGCTCAACCACGTCGAGGTGGCCGTTCGTGATGGGATCGAAGCTGCCGGGATAGATGGCAAGCCTTTTCATTGCTGCACCAGCATAGTCGTGTGAGGTTTCATTCGCAAGGAAACATCCTGCATGGCCGCCGGCCCTGCTCTTACCGCGATCGTTTCGCCGGGATCGTGAGCACCGTGCCGGGCATCAGGCGATCCTTGTCAGGAATCGCCGATCGGTTGGCGCGGTAAATCTGCGTCCATAAGTTGCGGTCGCCGTAATACTTCAGGGCGATGCTGGCCAGCGTGTCGCCCGCCTTGACTTTGTAGCTGGTCGTTTTCTTCGGGTTGATCGCCGGGGGCTGCGATGCCGTTGTCGCCGGTTGAGTCTGAACTGCCGGCTGGACCGGCGTCGCCGGAGGGGCGACCGTCGCAGCAGCGGGTGGAGCCACAGTCGTCGTATTGCTCGGGGCCGGAGGCGCAGACGCCACGGCGACCGTGTTCGAAGCAACCGCGGAAACGCTCGGCTCCAACGGTGGCGGTGGCGGCGCGGCCGCTGTCACCTGAGGCTGGTTCGCCAGTCTCATCTGGATTTCGGTCAACTGCTGGCGCAGCTTGTCCAACTCGTCCTGAAGCGCGCGATTTTTCTGCAACAGATCGTTCATCTCGCTGGCATTCTCCAGCGGCGAATTGGGCATCGAGGCGATCAGGTTGCGTTTCGCTCGCTCGATGAACACGTTTGCCATCTTCCCGCGCTCCGGGTCCACATTCAGCTTCACGAACCGCTGGTAGTGGTAAATCGCGCCGGCAAGATCCTTGAGTTGCTGCTCGTCGAGAATCGCAACGGCCCAGTGGATCGCCGCCGAATCCGGGTTGAGCTTGAGCGCCTGCTCATAGCACTCAGCCGCCTCGGCGTAGTTGCGCCGCAGCTTTTCCGCCTCCGCCTTCTTCAGCCACGGGTTCTTGTCGTCGCTGATGAAACCGGTTCCGGTCGGCTCAGTGCACGCCGTTACGGCGAGCACCAGCACGACCAACGCCAAAAATATCCGTTCCATAGTCGCGGCATGATAGCAGCCATGACCGAAAACTCAAGCGAACCAGAACCGCCAACCACAGCTTCCAACATGAATTCATCCTTTCGTTCTTAGACACCAGTTCAACATCACCCTCCTGCCCTCCCCCGTCAGCCGGACCGGTCTCGCATGCAACACTGCGCCTGCCTCAAATCTGGGCCATCCTGTCTCACTCGGAGGAAAATCCGACACTATTTTGGTCGGATTCGGTCGGATACGGTCGGAGAAGGTCGGATTGACTCGGATCGTCTGCCACTGTTGCCATGGTCTGGTTTCCATGGATGCAACCCCGTCCGCCTGGGTCAATAAGGCCCAATCCCCTTTGTCTGTACATGTTCAATCCTCCTCCTTCGGGCTGCCTGCATGACAACTCGCATCCGGCACGAGTGCGGAACGTAGTTGCTCCTATCCCCCATGGGCGCGCTTTCGTGCGACCCCCTGCTCGACAGCTTCCAAGCTTCGTTATGGACAGCGCCGCAGTTGCCCGAAATGATTTCTGGTTTTCCCCTCACTTCATTCACTGCCCCTCTGACAAGTGTAGTATATCAGCAATGTAGGGAAAATTCAAACACGACCCTCACACGACGCCCGTGCCGCCACAAGAAGTTCGATTGGATCGTTCATAGATTTCGGTACGCGTCACTTTTTTCGCAGGAACCAGATGAGAAGTCCGACAATAACTAAACTGACAACGACAACAGCAATCGCTGTCGTAATGCTGCTCCTGCCTTGCTTCTGTGTGGACAATGTCACGACTGCCGACCGCTCTGTCTTGGTTTGCTGAAACTGCTTCGCGTGCGTTGTCTGACCCGCAACCGATGTACGGCTTCCGGAAGGGAGAGCTTCAGTGGCCTCTCGCAGATATGAATCAATTTCCGCTAGACCCTTGGAAGCTTCTTTCTGATATGGAGAGCCTTCTATCAACTTTACGATCTCGTCACGAAACTCACGCGCAATCGGCTTGCCGGAACTGTTGGCACCGAATGTCAACCCTGCGATTACGTCGCCTAGGCTATCGAAGATGTTGTCTGCAGCCCTTTTTTGCTCATCAGTGGCCGATGCGATTGAGCGTAATGGGGGCACCAATTCTTTGACCTGCTTCAAGCGAAAACGCCCCAGAGCGGCCAGTGCTTCCACAGCTTTCGGATCGCGACACACAATCAACGCACTGATGACCGCTCCTTCGGCGTTGAACCCAACTTGCGTCAGACGGGACCCGAAAGCAGCAATCGTCGCGCTCTCGTCTCCAGCATTCTTGAGGGCAAGCGCACATCGACCCAACACCCCAATACCATCCCCTTTCCGTGACGCTTGAGGGGTATTGAACTCCTCCTCGATAACTTGGCAAATGGCAGCTATCAATCTCCTTCGTTGTTCGGGAGTTGCGGCTGCAATTTCTTCCCGAACATCAGGAATACCCTGAGCCTGCATGTCTTTCCGAACTCGTTGTAGAAGTGCTGCATCGGTTTCCGTTGCGGCGCGACCCGACTGAGCGAAGATGCTGATCGCTATTAAGAAGAACACTAAAGTTTTCATTCTCTGAATTGGCTATCCACTATATCATCGGCCTGTTGGAGAGAGCCGCTTTGCATCATCAATATCTTCCATGCACCTTGTGGGAGGAGAAAATGAAGTTCCGGGGGGCTCAGGTCTCAAGAAGCCGTTGAAAAGGTTGTGAAATGCGGATTTCGATGTAGATGACATGGGTATTGGCGGGCGAGCCATGAAAGGCTACACCCGCCAACATGAATACCTACAATCGTCAGATTATCTCTCAAGATCGAGGAGAGCAAGTCTCGATCAACCCCATCCCGCCTTGCATCAAG
>CAZGGF010000437.1:0-22271 GCA_964524715.1 uncultured Verrucomicrobiota bacterium
CGGCCGCGGCGATGACGCCAAAGGCCAGCCGATCGCGCGTTGGGGCCACGTTACCATCACCGGCAATGTGTTGAGCGACGTAAAGGTGAATATCCACCTTCGCGACGCGCGCGGCGTGGCCATCACCGGCAACACGTTATACATGGGCTATGAGCACGACTTGCTGGTGGAGGAGAGCACCAACATCGTCGTCGGCCCGAACAATTTCGACCGCAATCCGATGTACGGTTACGGCGATGCCGCCAAGGTCAATGGCGGCGTGGTCTTCCGCGGTTCGTCCGACTGCACGCTGGACGGCTTGCACATCAACGGGGCGTGGCGGAAACCAGCGGCGCTGATGATCGAGAAGTGCAACCGGTTCAACATCGCCAACTGCATAGTTCTAGACAGCGACAATGCGGGTCTGTTGCTGAAAGATGTGACGAACAGCAAAGTCGCCGGCTGCATGGTTCGCGACGATCGGCGCGACGTCAAACCCGGCCCGTCGCTGAAAGTCGAGGGCGGCCGCGGAAACTGGATCGTTCAGAACCTGCTGTCCAACGGTTGCGAAGCTGCGCCAGCCACGGCTCGCGTGGAAGGCAACCAGGACGGAAAGTGACGGCAGGGCCGATGGAAGTCGTGAGGTCATTCACATGAAAACACAATCACTCACCCGGCGCGGTTTCTTGAAGCAATCCATCGCGGTTTCGACGACGGCCATGTTTGCGCCGTGGGCGCGATGTTTCGGAGCGGGCACGTCGCATTCGATGAAAGCCTATGATGTGAAGGAGATGCGCGTGCCAGTGGCTGAGGCCAATGCGGTTACAGCCATGGTGTTGGGCAAAGACGGTTTGGTCTATTGCGGGCTGACGGGCAAGCGGCGTGTGCTGGCGGCGCTCGACCCGGCCGATGACTCGATCCGCGATCTCGGCGAGATCTTCCCGGACGATCCGAAGACGCACGGCATCCTCGACAAGATTCACAACGCGCTCGTGAAAGCGCCGGACGGCAGTCTCTACATCGGGCAGGGTCTGAATATTTCAGATGGCTACCCGATGGAGTTTCACAGCCATGGCTACGAAGGCGGGCGTCTGTTCCGTTACCAGCCGGGCAGTGGTCAACTCAGTGATCTCGGCCCGCAGGTGCGCGGCGAGGCCATTCAGGGGATGGTGATGGACCCCCGCGGACGTTACGTTGCGGGTTATACCATTCCCGGCAACCGGTTTTTCGTCCACGATCTCGCCTCGCACACGGTGACGGACTACGGCCGCATTTCACAGATGGCCCATCACAATCTCGTCTGCGATGCCTCTGGTGTGACGTGGGGATGTTGGAACTGCGCGCTCGCGCGGAAAGGCGCGCCCGTCCACACAGACGGCTGCTATCTAATACGCTACGAACACGAGCGCCAGATGTTCAAACGCACGACTATCGAAGTGCCGACCGAGCCGTTTCGCACCGTGTCGCCCGCAAAGAACAAATCGTGGGCCAATGGATTCGACTCGGCATGCTGCGCGCGTGACGGGGCGGTTTACTTCGGCACATCACTGCCGGCCAACCTCTGCCGCTTGAAACCCGGTGCCAGCAAAGTGGAGCTCCTTGGCCAGCCCGTGCGCTCATCGCGCATCCCAGCGCTCGCAGAAGGCGCGGGTGGCCGCATCATTGGCTTTGGCGGTTTCCCGCAGATGCAGTTGTTTACATATGATCCGGCGAAACACACGTTGGAGAATCATGGCGTGGTGCTGCCGCAATACAAACTCTGCATCTTTCATGCGATGGTTGTGTTGCCTGATGGCCGCATCTACGCCGGCGAAACCGACAGTAGCCGGGCGAATATTTACTGTCTGGTTCCTCGTGCAACGAAACACTGATCGCGGTCCCGCCATGAAAACAGCACTTCGTCTCAATCGTCGCGAATTTCTGGCAGCTTCTTCTCTTGCTGCGGGCTCGCTTTGGCTTGGCCGGGGCGTGGGAACCGCCGCGGCTGCGGCGAGTGCCGCGCCTGACTGGATTGGGCCGGGCAAACCGCGCTGGGGCTGGGCACTGTGGGAGCCGATTGACCTTTACGCGCGCGGCGGTCACGGCGCAGGCGTCGGCGACGGGCGCGCAACGGGACATTGGGTGCGTCGCTGGTATGAACGCATGCACAGCGATGAGATTCTCGACAAGCTCGCCGCGGCGGGCGTCAACGTCGTCACAACACATTTCTACAAAGGTTTCGGCCTGAAGGCGGAAGCCGGCGAGATGGCGAGGGCCGCAGACTTTACCCGCCGCGCCCACGCCCGCGGCATTCGCGTGCTCGGCTATCACCAGTTCAGCACCGTCATCTATGAAACGATGCTCGACGAAGTGCCGAACCTCGCCGACTGGATTCAACGCACGGCCGATGGCAGCAAACGCACCTATGGTAGCGCAGTGTGGCGGTGGTCGGCATGTCCGATTCACGACGAGTTCATCGCCTACTTGAAGCGAGTCATGGATCGCTGCTTGCAGGAAGCGAACATGGACGGCGTCGAGTTTGACGGCACGAGCTACGATTGCCACTGCGACGGCTGCCAGTCGGCTTTCCGGCGTTATCTGACCGAACACAACCCGAACCCGCGCGAGCGCTTCGGTCTGCCGCATTTCAACCATGTCCGCATTCCGTCGCAGTGGAACGCAAAAGACGCGATCTGGCAGGAATGGATTCGGTTCCGCATGGACCTGATGGGCCGGCGGCTGCGCGAACTGCGCGAGTTCACTCACCGCACCAAGCCCGGCGCGGCGTTTGTCACTTATGAGGATTGTCCCGCACTCTGGCGCAAGGACCGCACACGGCTGTTGCCGGACAATGGCGACTATCTCGATCTGGCTGTCGCCGAGAGCCACGACATGCCGCAGGTGCTCGATCGCGAACTGGTCACGAAAGTGCGCCACCTGAAGGAAGGCACCGCCATCGGCCGCATTGCGCTCTCCACGGACTGGCTGCGTAGCGCCAAGGGCAGCATTACGTTGCCCAGCGAGCCGAAGCCCGTCGAACTCGATATGGCCGAAAGTCTCGCGTGTGGCGGCCATATGTTGACGGCCACGTGGGCGTTGCGTTCGGGCGACAAGCGCGACGGCTCGGCGTTTTTCGAGCAGCCAGCATTCTTCGATGCGATGAAGCGTTACATGGGCTTCAACCGCGCACACGAGGCCCTCTACACCGGCTCGCAGCCGTGCGCCAACGTCTGGGTCTATCACTCGGTGTGGTCGCTGGCGTTCGACCATCGCACGGCCTACAACAGCGTGCTGGGTTTTGAGCAGGCGCTCTTGGGCCGCATCGCCTATCGCGTTGCCAAGGAGGCGCATCTCGCGCAACTCGGCCCGCGCGACGTGCTCATCATCGCCAGCCAAACCTGCTTGAGCGATGGCGAATGCGGGGCGATCCGCGCTGCCGTCGAACGCGGTTGTGGCGTCATCATTACTGGCGCCAGCGGCGAGTGTGATGAGAACTTCCGCCAGCGGGAGCGTTCGCCGCTGCCCGATCTTGCTTCGAAACTCAATGTCCGCTACCTCGCGAAATGTCCCGGCCGCATCTCGCAGCCGGCAGGCGAAAGCGAACGCGGGTTGCGTCCCGCGATGCCGGCGCACGCACCGGACATTCTCAAAACAGTACACGAATTGGCGAAGGAAGGTCTTGCAGCCGAGTTGGAAGGCGGCGACCGCAAACAACCGCTGACGTTTGTGGATATCCATCAGTTGCCGGGCGCGCGCGTGGCCCACGTCGTTTATTACGGCGACGGGCCGTCCGAAGGTTTCCGCCTGCGCGTCGGCAAATGGCTGTTGGGAGGAAAACCGGCGCTTTACTCGCCGCACCTTGGTGCGGTTGTGTTATTGAAACCAGCGGCGGACGGTTTTCTTGCGCTGCCGGAGTTCGGACGATACTGCGCAGTGAAGTTCTGAGGGAATTAAGCGCGGTCTGTGCCAGATTCCAGTTCAGGAGCCGGAGTCTGGGTGCGGAAGGGACGCGTGAGTGACGGGAGGTGTTCCGAGTACTCCGCGCTTCGTCAACGCGCACTGGCAGCGCGCGTCACAGTCCATCCTGCGGCGTCACGCCACACTTGCAGATCCGCCGCGCCCCGTGTCGCTTCGATCGTTTCCCGGTTCAACCGGTCGTTCTGCTCGAACTTGCGGACGGCTTCCTCCTGGCTCGCGCCACCGCGTTGGTGGCGGGCGATCAGGTTCTTGCGCGCCAGCGCGGGGTCGCAGTCGAGGTAAATCCGCAAGTCCAGCGTGTCGCGCACTTCGGGCCAGTGCAGGAGGTAGTTGCCTTCGACGATCACAAACGGTGTTGCCGGCCCTGCCGTGAATGCGTCTGGCACCGGCTCGTGTGTCTCGCGCGAATACACGGGTAGTCGCACCGGTTCCGCTGCACGTTTCAGGGCTTTGATGGCCAGTTCGAACGCCAGCCGGTCGAATGTCTCCGGCGCGCCCTTGCGCGCGCGCAGGCCCAGCGCCTCCAGTCGTGCGTTGTTGAAATGGAACCCGTCCATCGGCACGAGCACGTGAGGCCCCAGCTCTGCGGCCAGCGTCTTTGCAAACCTGCTCTTGCCTGCGCCCGGAGGTCCAGCGATGCCGACCAGGAGCCGCCCGCCTTTTCGTTGCGCGCACTCGCGAATCTCGTCAACGAGATACGCCAATTGAGCGCGCCACCAGAGTTCCGGCAGGATCTCGCCCGCTTTCCCCTCCAACCGCTCGTGCGCCAGCCGCGATATGGCACTGCGCTCGGCGTTGATCTCGATGATCGTTGCGCCGGCCTGCCGCGCCTGCGTCACAATGTCCACCGGCAACGCCACCCCGCCGGATGTGCCGATGACCAGCACCAGTTGCGATTCCTCGGCTGCCGCAAGTATCTGTTGAAGGATTGCTGGCTCATAATGCTCGCCAAACCAGACCACGGCCGGCCGCAACATGCCACCGCAACCCTCGTGATGTGGCGGCAGTTCCTTGAGCGGCGTTTGCTCCAACGGCAACGTCGTGCCGCATTTCAGACATTGCCCCCGCCATACACTGCCGTGGACTTCCACCATCCGCCGGCTGCCAGCACGCGGATGAAGACCGTCCACGTTCTGAGTCACCAACAAGAAATGATGATAGAACCGCTCCATGGCTGCGACGACACTATGCGCCGGGTTGGGTTGCGCCTGCGCGCAGAGGCTGCGACGCCAGTCATACCATTCCCACACTGTGCGCGGTTGGCGCTGGAACGCTTCCGGCGTCGCCAGGTCTTCTGGCTTGAAATTCCGCCACAATCCGTCAGCGCCGCGGAACGTCGGGATGCCGCTCTCGGCCGAAATGCCCGCGCCGGTGATGACGACGACGCGATTGGCGCGCTTGAGCGCGGTGACGACGTTGCCTGAAATGTTCTGGGTCATATTTTTGCAGCGCGCATACTGCCTGCGTCACGCGCCAAAGTCACGGCGCAACCGGGAGAGTTTGCAGCTTGAACAGCGTAAGTTTCTACAATCGCGGCTTTACCGGTTTCAGGGGTGCGGCCCAAGGTTGGGCGCCTTTCACCTTCAACTTGCGCTTGAACACCTTGTCGCCGCATGTGGCGAAGAGGGTGTCGCCGTTCTCGCCGCCGAAGCAGATGGCGCTGACGCGGCCGTTGGGCGTCGGCAGGATGGCGTTGACGCGGCCTGCCTGGTCGCAGACCTGAATGCCCATCCGCGTAGTGACGTAGAGACGGCCGTCGCGGTCGGTGGTCATGCCGTCGGCGCTGCTGTCGTCGCCCGTGTCGGGACAATGCAGCCAGAAGTAGCGCTGTTTGAACTTCAGGGAACCATCCGCCGCGATTTGATAGCTGTAAACCCAGTGCGAGCGGTAGTCGTCCACGTAGAGCAATGACTGGTCGGGCGAGAACGTAATGCCGTTGGCGAACCGGAGGCCGGTGTCCACGACGCGTTTTTGGCTACCGGGCTTGATGAGCCAGACCTTGCTCGGCTTGGCATCGGAACCGGATTCGGTGACATAGATCAGACCGTCGTGGCGGACAATGAGGTCGTTGCCCTTGAGGTCGTCCGCGATCACTGTCGCTTTGCCTTCAACGTCGTAGGCGAGAATTTGCTCCGTGGCGGACGCAACCACGTAGAGGCGGCCATCGGGGCCGAACGCCTGTCCGTCGCCGCGTTTCGAGTCGGCAACGATGACGCTGACTTTGCCGTCGAGCGCGATCTTGTGAAGCTGGCTGGCGGGCGCGCCAGCAGGGGGTCCGTTGAAGAACACCTCGCCCTTTGCGTTGGCGGTCGGACCTGTCGTGGATTTGAAGCCTTCGGCAACGAGCTGCCATGTTTCACCGGGGACGAGGATGGCTTGCAGCATGGCGTTGCTGCTGACACCAGCCTTCACCGGGGCGGGCCAGTCTTTCCAAAGCCACCGCATCGCGTCCGGGAAAACCGCCGTCGCGTGTTTGCCGTTGTGGCCGCCCTCGCCCCAGACGTGGTTGACCTCGTAGCCCGCGAAGATGAGCGCGCGTTCCATCGTCTGGTTCGCCATCCACCAGTCGCCTGCGTAGATGTTCAGGTCATTGCTGCCATCCTGCAGGAACACGCGGATTGGCTTCGGGTCGAACTTGCGGATGAGGGTCGGGTAACGGTCGCCACCGCGCAGACCGACGTATGTGCCGACGGCGCTGAAGACGCGGCTGAATGCGTCGGCCCGCTCCCACGCCGCTGTAAACGCGCAGATCGCGCCGCTGCTGGCGCCCCCGATGGCCCGGTCGTTGCCGCTCTTCGGCAGGCGAACCGGCCTGCCATCGCTCGTGGTCCGTTTCTCCACGTCGGGGAAGATTTCATCGAGCACGAATCGCGCGTAGGCGTCGCCAAGGCCGTCGTATTCGAAGCTGCGATTGAACCGGTCGAGCGCGCCATCGCCCGTCGCCTTCACCTTGCCGTGCATGATGAACACGCCGATGGTCACGGGCATCTCCTTCTTCGCGATGAGATTGTCGAAGACAACGGGAGCATTGTATTGCACGCCGTCCTGCCCCACATAAACGCATGCCGGCTTGGCAGGATCGTATTGCGCCGGCACATAGATCCAGTAATCGCGCGTCGTGCCGGGAAATATCCTGCTGTTGTCGAAAGTGAACTTCAGCACCTCGCCCTTCGGCACGCCCGGCTGTGGTTGCGAATCCGGGCCGGGTTTGTAGTCGTCGGCCGCTGGAGCCATGGCTGCGGACAGCACGCAAGCAATGGAAACGATAAACACGCGTACGAGGTCGGAAAAGTTCATGTGGCGATTCTGCCGGCAGACGGGACGTTGTCAAAGCTCTTTCAGCTTCCGTTGTGCCGGGAATCCTTGCATCTTCTCCACGGCTTCGATACCTTGCCCCCGTCAGAACCATGGACCCAAGAACCCCACCCATCATTATTGACGTTGGAGGCTACAAGCCCTCGATTGGTTGTATCGGGGCCGGTCTTGTAGGCGCGCTCGTTCTGCTGGTTGCGTGGACTTCTTATTACACGGTGGAGGCGGAGTCGGAAGCGGTGGTGTTGCGGTTTGGAAAATACCTTGCCACGGTTGGCCCGGGGCTGCATTTCAAACTGCCGCTCGGCATTGACGACGTGTCTGTGTTACCCACCCGCCGGCAGTTGAAGATGGAGTTTGGTTTCTCCACCGCTGGCTACAACAATCCCGACCAGGCTGGCATGGAGCCCGACCGGGAGAAATCCATGGTCACCGGCGACCTGAACGCGGCGCTCGTGGAATGGGTGGTGCAGTATCGCATTCGCGACCCGAAACAGTATTTGTTCGACGTGCGCAATCCCGGTCTGACACTCCGCGACCTGTCGGAGGCGGTCATGCGCGAGGTGATCGGCGACCGTACGGTGGATGAGGTCATTACCATTGGCCGGCAGGACATCGAAGCGTCCGCGCTCACACGGTTGCAGGAGATGGTTTCAAAATACGAACTGGGCTTGTCGGTGGATCAGGTGCAGTTGAAGAATGTCAACCCGCCCAAGCAGGTGGAAGCGTCGTTCAACGAGGTTAATAAAGCCCAGCAGGATCGCGAGAATGCGATCAACATCGCCAACGGCGAATACAACAAGGCAGTGCCAAAGGCCAAGGGCGAGGCTGAACAGGCCATCAGCACTGCCCAGGGCTACAAGGCCAAGCGTGTCAACGAAGCCGAGGGCGATGTCGCCTCGTTCAATGCGATGCTCGAACAATACGTCAAATCGCCCGAAATCACCCGGGCGCGCATCTACTTCGAGACGATGGGTGAGATCCTGCCGCAAGCGGGGCACAAGTTCATTGTGGATGAGTCGTTGCGGCAATGGTTGCCGGCCTTGTCACAGACGCTGAAAATCGGGGAGGTGAAATGATGAAGCTTGGCAGTTTCTTCATCCTCATCTTCGTCGCACTGGTCGCGTTCTTTGCGCTCGGCGAGATTTGCTACACGGTGAACATGATGGAGCAGGTCATCATCACTCAGTTTGGCAAACCGGTTGGAGAGCCAGTCGTCGAGCCGGGTCTGCACTTCAAACAACCTTTCATCCAGGCTGTCAACCGCATCGAGAAGCGATTCCTTGAATGGGACGGCGCGCCTGTGGGCATCCCGACCAAAGACAAGACTTACATTTACGTCGAGACCTTCGCGCGGTGGCGGGTCAAGGACGCGATGCAGTATTTCTTGCGCATCCGCGACGAACGGAGCGCCCGCTCGCGGCTCGAAGACATCCTCGGCAGTGAGACACGCAACGCCGTCGCCAAGCATGAACTGATCGAAATCATTCGCACCGACAAAATGCGCAAACCAAAGCAGGACGATTCACTGAAAGCGCCCGCTGGTTCCGCCATTCTCGGCTCCGTGGGCGCGTTACCGTCCATCACTGTTGGCCGGCGCAAGATCGAAGAAGAGATCAAGAAGGCCGCAGAGGGCAAACTGGCCGAATTCGGCATCGAGTTGCTGGATCTGCGCATCAAACGCGTGGACTACAATCCCGAGGTGTTGGAGCGCATCTACCAGCGCATGATCAGCGAGCGGCAGCAAATCGCCCAAGCATTCCGCTCTGAAGGCGAAGGGGCCGCCGCGCGCATCGCCGGCCAGAAGGAACTCGACCTCAACACCATCCAATCCAATGCCTATCGCGAGACACAGCGCATCCGCGGCGAAGCCGACGCCAAGGCCGCTGAGATTTATGCCCGTGCGTACACGCAGAACCCGCACGCGGCCGAGTTCTACGCGTTTCTCAAGAGCATGGAAACCTACCGGAAAGTCATAGCCAAGGACACCACCCTCCTGCTTTCCACCGATAGCGACTTCTTTGGCCTGCTGAAGCGTGCTACGGCCACGAAGACGCCTTCACAGCCTGCGAGCGCTGCACAACGCTGATCAGCAGGCTTGTAGTGTGGAGTGAACGCACTTTTTTTGCGCCCCTTTTTCGTTGACCGTTCCGAGCGCCGTCGCTAAGTTGGCCGCCCTTTATGTTGCACATTTTTCGTCGTCATCAGAAGGTTACCATGGCGGTGGTTGCCGTGGTCATAATCATCACGTTTGTGTTCTGGGGATCGCAAACCGGCGGCGACGCCTCCGGCCGGATGGCGCGTCCCAGCCCGGGCCGGATGAACGGCAAGCCCGTGACCTACGCGGAATTCGAACAGCAACAACGTGCGTTCTGCCTGATGTACTACCTGCGGCAGGGCCAGATGATTGACCGCCGCCGCATGGAGCAACAGCTTCAGGCACCCACATGGCAACGACTGATGGTGTCGCGCAAGATTGAGAAAATGGGTATTTACGTGCCGGTGGATAACGCCGTGGAGTTCATCCGCCAACTGCCCGTATTCATGGGTGACAAGGGGTTCGACCCGCAACGCTATGACCGGTTTGTGAAGGCGATACTGCCGCAGTGGGGCTTGAACGAGGAGGAGTTCGTATCCATCGTCCAGGGACAGCTGGCCATTGACAAACTTCAGGACATTGTTGCCAGCACTGCAAAGGTCACGCCGCTCGACGTGCAGCAGGCCTATAATGAGGCCAACGAACAGCTTTCCATCGTGGTTGTTGCGTTCAACGCCACCAATTACGCGGCTCAGATCAAACTCTCAGACAAGGATATCAAGGATGAGTTTGAGAAGAGCAAGGAGACCTATCGCATTCCGGAACGAGTGAAGGTCAATTACCTGAAATTCGCCATCGACAACTACCTCCCGAAGGTGAAGGTCACCGACGCTGAGATCAAGGAACGTTACGACAAGGATAAGGAAGTTTATACGGATTCGAAGACGAAGCAGGTGAAGCCACTTGCCTCTGTCAGCGACGAGATTCGCAAGGAAATTGCCCGGCCGCGCGCGATGAAGATGGCCAACGAAGCGGCCAGTGAGATCAACGACGCCGTTCTGCCTGACCCGCGAAATCCGACTGAGAAGAAGCCTGATCTCGCCACGGTCGTCAAGCAGCGCGGTATGGCGCTGGCCACCACGGATTTCTTCAGCGAAAAGGACGATCTGAAGTACATCACTGCACCGAAATTCCAACGAGTCGCCATGACACTCAGCACAGACAGCCCTTACGAGCTGGTGCCGGCGCCGGACGGTGTTTATTTCATCCAGTTTGTTGCGCGGAAGGCGAGCGAGTTGCCGACATTTGACGCAGCGCGTCCGCAAGTGCTGGAGGATCTCAAACGGATGCGAGCGTTGGATATGGCGCGCAAGGATGGCCGCGAGAAATACGCCAAATTCAAGGCCGCAATGGAGTCCACGGCCAAGCCGAAGCCGGCATTGGACCAACTGGCTGTAGCCGCCGGCCTTACGCCGTTAACACCACCAGCATTTACCTTGTCGGAGCCGCCGCGCGATCTGCCTTACGGGCGGCTGGTGTTGTCCGCATGCGATCTCCTGGCGCCGGGCGAACTAAGCGAGTTTGTTGACACGGCCGTCGGTGGCTTGGTTGTGCAGGTCAAGCAGCGCAAGCCGGCTGATCCCAAGAAACTGGCTGCCGAGGAGAAGTCATTGCGGCACCGGTTGCTGTTTGGCGAACGCTTCTTCGGATATGGCCAGCCCGGCCAGCGCGACCTCGCCTTCAACGAGTGGATCAGAATCGAGTCCAACAACGTCAATATTGAGCCAGTCCGCCAGCAGGGCGCCCAAGCCGAAGAACAATAAGCGGACGCATCATCCGCTCGCGCTACGCCGGTTACTTTACCGGCATGAACATCACGCACACGGGCGCGCCCACCTCGATGGTCTGGCCGGTCGCCGCCAGCTTTCCGCTTTTCTGATCAATGCGGAAGACGACGACATTGTCGGTGTTCTGGTTGGCTGCCAGCAAATATGCGCCGGTTGGGTCTATGCCGAAACAACGCGGGGCTTTGCCTTGGGTGGATTCGTGTCCGACAGGCGTAAGCTTGCCGGTCTCCTGATCAACGGCAAAGATCGCAATGGTGTCGTGACCGCGGTTGGAACCATAGACAAATTTCCCTGACGGATGCACCAGCACCTCTGCCGTGCTGTAGCCGGCTTGGACGGACTCGCCGGCGGGCAGTGTCGTGAGCGTCTGCAACTCCTTCAGCTCACCGCGGTTGGCATCGTAACTGAACGTCGTCATCGTGCACAGCATCTCGTTGATGACATAGGCAAAGCGGCCGTTTGGGTGAAATGCAATATGCCGCGGACCGGAGCCGGGCGGTACGGTGCCAAACGCCGGCTCGTTTGGCGTGAGGGTACCCTTGGTCCCATCGAGACGGTAGATCATCACCTTGTCGAGACCCAGGTCGGGTACGAAAACAAAACGGTTCGCGGCATCGAGATTGATGGCGTGGGCGTGTGGGCCGGCCTGGCGCTTCGGGTTGACGCTGGAGCCGGTGTGTTGGACAAACGCCGAGGCTTTGTCCAGAGAGCCATCCTTGTTGATCGGCAACACGGCCACGCTGCCCCCGCTGTAGTTCGCGGCAAACGCGTGTTTGCCGGCGTTGTCCACGCTGACGTGGCACGGGCCGGGGCCGACCGTGGACTGTTGATTCAGCAGCGTGAGCTTGCCCGTTGTTGCGTCAATCGCAAACGCGCTGATCGCGCCGCCCTTCTTGCCGCCCACGCTGGCAAGCTCGCCGACGGCATAAAGGAATCGGTGGGTCGGGTGGATGGCTACGAACGACGGGTTCTTTGTTTCTGCAGCCAATTCGGGCGCGCCGAGTTTGCCCGTCGTGGCATCGAAGCGACTCAGGTAGATGCCTTTGCTTTTCGCGAGCGTGTAAGTGCCGAAATAAACGATGTACTGATTGCTGGCGGATGAAGTCATGGTGTTTTCTCCGAAAGATGCCGTCGCCACGAGAAGGACCGGGGCGATCAGACCGATGCCTGCGATACGTGGGAAGCGAAGCGTTTTCATGCCGCCATGAGACACCAGCCGCCTCTTGTGTTCAAGCAGCTTCTCAACGGAACCGTTGGGCGCAGAATCCACTTTGCGACGGCGGTGTTTTTTGACAGAGTGATCACAACGATTTACTGGAGAACCCAAGACCATGTTTCATCGCCTCCCCATCCTCCTGCTCACTCTTGCCACGTTCGCTCCTTTGATGTCGCGTGCCGAGAATTGGCCGCAATGGCGCGGGCCATTTTTCAACGGCTCCACAACAGAGAGCGGCTTGCCGACGCAGTGGAGCAAAACTGAAAATGTTGTGTGGGTTGCGCCGCTGCCCGGCAAAGGAAACGCCACGCCCGTGGTGTGGGGCGATTCGGTGTTCGTCACCAGTCCTGACGCGGAGAAGAACCTGTTGTTGTTCTGCATCGACGCCACCAGCGGCAAAGTGCGCTGGCAGCAGCGTGTGGTGCCGGGGGGTGATTTTCAGAAGGGCAAGAACAACGCGTGTTCGCCGTCCGTCGTGACAGATGGCAAGCTGGCCATTGCCACGTTTGCCACGGGCGACATCGCAGCGTTTGATTTTGCCGGCCGGAAGGTCTGGTCGCGCGCGCTGGCGAAGGAGTTTGGCAGGTTTTCCTGCATGTGGATTTACGGCTCCAGCCCGCTGCTTTACCGCGAGAAGCTCTATGTACAGGTGCTCCAGCGAGATCTGCCCACCTATCAGCATTCACTTGACGATAAACCGAATCGGGAGTCGTTCTTGCTGTGTCTGGATTCGCAGACTGGCAAGACGCTCTGGCGTCAGATTCGCAAGAGCGATGCTGTGGGCGAGTCTCAGGAATCCTACGCCACGCCGCTGCCCTGCGAAGGTGCGCGGGGCACGGAGATCATTCTCTTCGGTGGCGACTGTGTCACCGGTCATCAAGCCGACACAGGGGCGGAGATCTGGCGCTGCGGCTCATTCAATACCGGCAAGGCAAACGTGTGGCGCGTCATTACGTCGCCTGCGACATCGCCGGGGTTCATCTATCTTGGCCTGCCCAAACGACATCCCTTCCTCGCGATCAAGGCTGGAGCCACTGGCCTTGTGACGCCCGACGCGCAGACCGCATGGAAGCTCGACGACCTCATGCCGGATGTTTGCACGCCATTGACCTACCGCGGCAAGCTCTTCGTGCTCGATGGCGACAAGCAACTCCTGGCCTGCCTCGACCCGAAGACCGGCGAGAAGAAGTGGCAGGGCAGCATTGGCAAGAAGGAGACCTTCAGTGCATCACCGACCGGCGCGGACGGAAAGATCTACTGCATCGGCGAACGCGGGACGATTGTGGTGCTCTCGGCGGGCGACGAGTTCAAGATTCTTGCCAGTTTCACGACCGACGAGATACCGGTGCTCTCCTCCATCGTCGCCGCCAACGGGCGCCTTTTCGTTCGCACGGCGCAAAACCTGTATTGCATCGGCGGAACGAAGAAGTAACACCGTCGGGGAATTCAATCACCCGATGTTGTCGAACTCGATGTTCAGCCGCCGCAGGGCATAGGCGATCTCACGCGTGTAGTTGCCGTAGCCGGTAATCCAGTGGAACCCGCCCATGCGTTTCGCAACCTGCAACGGCTCTGCTTTGAAACGGATGTCGATCTGGCTGCGACAGATTGGCAGGAACGGCGCGTCCACAATTTCGCCGAGCAGTCCGGCCCAACGCGTCGGTTCGAAACCGGGAATGAGGTTGGTGACCACCTGGCCTTTGCGCATCTCAACCTTCGGCGCGGCGCCGTAGTCGGACTCGAAGTGCGTCAGGATGCGGGTCGGTTCGATGTGCTTGCCGTCCATCTTTCGCGGCGCGGTGCAATGGGCCAACGTGATGACACCATCGTGCTTCGGGTAGGTCGGATCGTTGAGGAACATCGGCTTGCCGGAGATGTTCGCCAGCAACATGCCCGCCGGAATGACAACGAAATCCGACTCGCAAAACGCCAGGTAACCTTCGTCGTTCAGCAGGCTCAGCGGGATGCATGCCGTCGTGCGCGCGATTGGCATCGGCGCGCCCATGCAATGGCCGATGGTGAACGCCGTGCAATTGGCCTGCTTCATCATTCGCCGGAACACTTGCGTCAGCACGAACGCCCGCTCCAGAAAATCGCGCTCTGTTTCCAGTTTCGTGCCCGGCAGTTTCAGGTAATCGGCCGTTTGCTGCCTGGCGAGTTTGACCACTGCGGCATCGGCCATCGCCTCCTGAAGCAGCGTCTTCAACTGCTCGTAGGTCATCGTTTCGATTTCCAGCTTGAAACGATCCTTTGCCATTTCAGCCGCCTTCGGGCCGATGCCCCAACCAAGCGCGCCGCCGAGCGCAACAATCCGCGTGCCGATGGTGTTGCGCAGGCCGCACAGGGCGCGCAATCGCCAGAGGACCTCATCAGCGCTATCCACCACCACGTCGTCCTCGGTGACCGTCTTTGCCGCGAGCCGGTCGTTCTTGCTGCGGCGCAATGTCCACGGGCTGAGCGTCTCATAGTAGAGATAAAGAGGCCCCGACTTGTGCCGCAGGAAAAAGATCACGTCTTTGCCGGAGTCGGCCAACTGTTCGACCTGCAATTTGTTTCCGCTGGAAGCGTAGGCGAGCACTGCGTCCGCTATCTGCAGGTCTTCCACTGATGAGAGTGGGCCGCCCTTTAAGGGCGTCAGCGGCAGGAATTTGACAGGAAAATCTGCGCGCGCAGCGAGCTTCTTGAGTTCGCCGGAGATACGCAGCATTTCGTCGTCAGCCTGCGCCTGTGTTTCCACGCCGCCCCACGGACGCCAACTGGTCATCGGTCGCGGCGACGAGGTGGAGTAGAAGAAGATCGGTTTCACTACCAGTGGTCGTCGGCGGGCGAGGGGTGATTGATCGGCCTTGACCGCGGCAAGCGACTGCCAAGTCATGCCGGGCAGCGCGGTCGCGCCCAGCATGGCCAGACCGCCGCCGAGGAAACCGCGCCGGGAGACGACCGATGGGTCGTCGCTGGCATGGCTGACACAGGGGCAGCAATGGGCATGGAAGTGGGAAGAGTCGGAAGGATCGTGTTGGCTCATGGTTATTCTCCAGTTGTTGCACCAAATCCGCAACGAGGTTTCCAGATGCCGGAAGCTGAGGGCGTGTATAGCACCCGTGCTTTGGCCGTGCCAGCACTATTTCCAGCGTAGAAGCCGGATGACAGACGAGAGCCGTGAATGGAGACTGCGACTGCAAACGCAAACCCTCCGACGGACTATTCCGTCGGAGGGTTTGCACTGAATACTTTGACTATGTCGTTCTGCAGGGTGCGCTATTTCTTCGCCGCCGGCTTGGGGCGTGTCTGGCCGAGAACTTTGCGGGCGCGCTTGAGAATGCCCTCGTTCTTGGTTGCCTTCACAACCTTCTTCATCGCGTCAGCGACGACGGCGGGATTGCCCGCGACCAATCGCTCGGCCACGGAAACGGCGGCGAGGCAGGCTTCGTCCTTGATCGCAGGATTGTCGAGGTGTGACATCACCATCTCGAGCGACTCGGCGTCGCCGGCGTTGCTGAGTGCGCTGAGCAACAATCGCTTCTCAGTGTCGTTCTGGATCAACGCGGTCGCTTCCTTGCACATCGCGTGGCGCTTGGCGATGTCGACATTGGCGTCACCGATGGCGCGGATATAGCCGCGAAGGGCCAGCACCTTGTAGGTCTTGTTCGGTGAGGTCTTCGCCAGCGCCAGTTGTTCGTCAGAAGCCTCGGCGGTTGTCCAGTCGCACAGGACGCGCGTGGCGGTATCCTTGATCTCTGCGTTTTCATCCTGCATGGCGGCGCGCACGGTGGCGAGGGACTTTGGACCACCGGCGGAGCGGAGGATGCGCAGCAACGCCTGTTTCGCAGGCACCGGAGCCTGCGCCATGGCGCCGCACAACGCGTCCACACAGGCCGGCGAAGTCGTCGCCGCCGTGAACATGATCGTTTGGCCTTCCGCAACGGTCTTGGAGGCCCAGACTCCGTTCACGGTGTATTCCACGCTCAACTTCTTGGGCTTCCTCGGAGCGGGATCGCCGAAATTGCCGTTGTTTACCTCCAGCGTCATGGAGCCGGACTTGACCAGATCGGTGGCTTTCTTTGTCACCTCCGCCGACGGGCCGTCAGGCAACGCGCCATAGATCGCTTTTTTGATGACGACATTGCCCGCCGCCGGTTCAGCCTGCCGGGCACAAACGGCTGACAATGCATTCTCGGCAGCCGATGCCGCCTGCGTCTTGATGAGCAGATTGATCATCGCGGGAATCTCCGCTGCGCCAGCCATGTCGCCGAGGACTTTGAAGCTGGCGGTGGAGACCTGCCGGTCGGCGTCTTCGGCGGCCTTCAACAATGCCGGCATCGCGCTGGTAACGCGCCGCTGGCCGACCAGATCAATGGCCGTGCAACGCGCTTTCGTATCCTGCGTGTTCATCAGGTTTGCGATGGTCGAGTCCGCTTCCTTGCCGGGGAAACCGGCGAGACTGGTTTGAGCGGCGGCGGCGACTTCGGCGTCGGCATCGGATGCCAGCGTGACCAGCGACGCGAGACACGAGGGGCAACCGATTTGCGGCAGCGCGCGGATGGCGGCGACGCGGACATTGGACGGGCCGGCCTTGGCAGCAGCGAGCACGGCGGGAATCGCAGAGGTGTCCTTGCGGTCGCCGAGAGCCTGCAGAACGACAACTTGTTTCTCCGGCGCGAGCTTGCCGACTTCTGCGGCGAGGGCTTGTGTCAGTTTCGGTCCGGGGATCTCATGCGCAAGACGCATGGCGACGGCGAACATGGCGTTGTCATCGCCCTTGATCTGCTCCATGAGCATCGCGATGCCGGCGGGACCGCGGGCGAGGATCGCGCCGCGCATCGCAGCCATACGGATGTGGCGTGGCGTCTTGGTGGCACGCACGCAGTCATAGAGAGCGACAGCTTTGTCGCGCTTGCCAGAGGCCAGCAGCGCTTCGGCTGCGCGAATGCAACCGTCGGCGATGACGTTGAGGCTTGCCCCTGAAGCGCTTCCGAGCGCCTTCTCCAGCGCGCCAGCGGCGGCAGCGTTGCCAATGCGGCCGAGTGAGGATGCTGCGGCACAGACAACTTGAGGGTCGGCGTCGCAAAGCAGCTTGGCGAGCGGCTCGACGGCCTTGGCGTCGCGGCGGACACCGATGGAATCGATCACTCCAGCCAGCAGGCGGCCCTTGACCTTGCTGAGCGCGTCGCGGAGTGCGGCATCCACGGATGCATCCGGTATAGGCTCCAAGCCGTAGCGCGCCATGTGCGACATCTTCTCGTCGATCAAGAGCGCTGCGAGGACCGGCACGGCGGCCTTGTCACCGAGAACGGACAACTCGCGGCAGGCGGCGAACCGCTCGTTCAGCGGCACGTCGGCCTTTTGCACTGTTACGAGCAGCTTGGCGACGTATTCCTTCTTGGCCGCGGGATCAGCGGGAATCTGCCACTGCGCCTGCAGGGGCAGCGCGATCAACCCGGCGACGGCCACCATTAGCATCCACTTCATGTTTCTCATGTTCATAGTCTCCATATCAGATTCAAAACAGCCTGTCTTCTCTCGTTAGCAAAAAATCACGCGCGCCACGTCTCACGATTGGCGCGGAACCGCATGCGGTTGGCTTCGGCGTCACCAACAAACTCTCCCTTGATGAAATCGAACTTCAGATTGCGCTTCAACACATCGCAAATGTCGGCCGCCAGACAGATGCTCATGGATCGATACATGATCTCCGGATGGGCCACTGCAAGCCGGCGCGACTTGACGCAATCGAGGAAGTCCCTCATGTGGTTCATTGGCCGCCGCGTCCGGTCGATGTATTCGTTCAACACCTTCCGGTATTCGCGCAGCAGCGACGGCTTGGATACATCCGTAATCGAATAACCGTCCGCCGCGGCGGTCCAACCCTCGGGGCCGTCGAATCGCTCGCCACAAGCGCCATGCCAGTATTGGCACGGTTCCCAGCACGAGCCGTCCACGCGGATCAGGACCAGCTTCACGCCGTTGGACAGGCGTGTCACGATTGTGGCATCCGGTCCGGCATATTCAAAATCGATGGTGGAGACATTCTCCATATCAATTCCCGCGAGCGCCTGGGCCAGCGTGTGCGCGCCCCACATGGCGACGTCGGTGGCGAAGTCGTAAAAGTTGTACCAGCCGTGGTTCACGTAGGTGGCGTTGTAAGGACGCCAGGGACACGGGCCAAGCCACGCATCCCAGTCCACTTCTTCCTTGGGCGGCAGCGGTTGCTCGGGCAGCCAGTCGTGGCGCGAACCACCACGGTAACGGATATCGGCGTAAACGGTGTGAATCTTGCCCAGCCGTCCGGTGCGCGCCATTTCGATGGCAAAAACGTGGTTGGGTTCGCTGAGTCGTTGCGCGCCGGTTTGAAAAACACGCCCATACCGGCGGGCGGTCCCAACAATCATTTGCCCCTGTGCGATGGTGAGGCAGGACGGTTTTTCACAATAGACGTCCTTGCCGGCACGCATGGCCATCGTCGCCGCCAACGCGTGCCAACGGTCGCCGGTGGCAATCAGCACGGCATCCACGTCCGTCCGTTCGGCGAGGAACTGGCGAATGTCACTGTAAAGGGCGCAGTCCTTGTTGCCGTATTTGTCATCCACGATATTCTTGGCCGCTTCGCGCCGGTTCTTGCGGACGTCGCAGATGGCAACCACCTGCACGTCCGGTTCCCCGATCATCCAGCCGAGGTCGTGCGTGCCGCGTCCGCCGATACCGATGCCGGCCATCAAGATCCGCTCGCTGGGCGCCACCATGCCGTCGCGACCGAGCGCCGATGCGGGAATGACGCAAGGCGCGGCGACCGAGGCGGACGCCACCAGCGTTTTCTTAAGAAAATCGCGGCGATTGATTCTCACAACACGACTCTTCTGTTTCGACTACTTCAATGTCTTCAAAACGATGTTCTTGAACTGAATCTTCATCGGCGGACCCGGATGCATCTGGAGGGCGATAATGCCGCCCTTGTCAGCACCGGGGGTCTCGTCGGTCACCTGCGCCATCAGGACGCCGTTGACGTAGAGCTTTACCTGCCGGTCCTGGCAGACGATGCGATAGGTATTCCAGTCGCCTTTCTTGAAAATCTTCAGCAGCTCTGCCGCGTCGCCGATTTTGACGGCGGTCTTCTTGCCGTCGGCGGCAAGCACGGCTTTTTCACCACGCGCGACGATCAAACCGCGCTTGTGGTGATAGACGAACCCGACCAGCGCGCCGTTGCCGGACATGTCGGCTTGGTAACCGAACGTGTCCCAGTCGGGCCGGCGCTCGGAGCGGATCTGGATGCCGGAGTTGGCCTTCTCGCTCATCCGGAAATCCGCCGTCAATTCAAAGTCCGCCGGTTCGCCGCCCTTCCAGATGAGATAGTTGCACTTCTTGCACGGGTTTTCGGGCGTGCTCTCACAGGTAAGCGCGCCGTCCTCGACGTGCCACCAGCCGGGCTTGCCGTCCCATCCGTCGAGATCCTTGCCGTTGAAAAGCGTTTGTTCGCCACCGCGCGCGACCAGCGCGGCGAAACAGGCAACGGCAAGGATGACGACGTTTCTCATTTACTTCTTCGCTGCGGCTTTCTTCGCCTGCGCCAGCAATTGTTTCGCCTGCCGGGCGAGTTTCGGATCGGAAATCGTCACCTGCTGCATGGCCTTGGCGACCAGCGCCGGGCATCGGCCAACGATCTTCGCGGAAATGGCGACGGCGGCGATGCTGGCTTCGCCTTTGAGGTTACCGGCGCTCAGATACGGCATGACCAACTCCAGCGAGTTGGCGGTCGGAACTCCACCGAGGGCGGCCAGCGCGAGGCGACGCTCCTCGTCGCGATCGATCAACGCCATGGCTTCCTTGAGCGAGGCGAGCTTCTGGTCGTCGGAAGCATCCTGAATCGGAATCAACCGGAGCTGGCCGCGAAGCGCGAGAATCTTGAACTTCTTGTCCGTGGCAGTCTTGGCGATCTGCATCACATCGGGCAATGCATCCGCCGTCTGCCAGTCGCAGAGCGCGCGTTGGGCGGTCTCCTTGATCTCAGTGTTGGCATCGGAGGTGGCGGCGCGCACGGTGGCGAGCGCCTTGGGGCCGCCGGCCGAACGCAGCACGCGCAGCAACGCGAGTTTCGCCGGCACCGGCGCCTGGGCCATCGGCGCGCAGAGCGCGTCCACCAACTCGGGTGGCACGGCGGTGGCAGTGAACTCCAGGATGTCGTTCTCGCGCACCGTCTTCTTGCCCGGCACGCCGTTGACGGTGTATTCCACGCGCATACGCTTCACGCGCCCGCCGGCGGGGTCGCCAAAATTCTTGTTGGACACCTGCACGGTGGGAGAAGCCTTTACAAGCTCCGAGAGCTTGGTGGTGACGTCGGCCGACGGACCGTTTGGCAAATCACCGTAGACCGCCTTCTGGATGGCAACGTTGGCGACGACAGGCCGGTTCAATCGCGCGCAGACGGCGGACAACGCGTTCTCAGCCGGTTCCGTGTCCTTTGCCTTCATCAACGCGCCTAGCAGCATCGGCATTTCGCCAATGCCAGCCAGTTCGCCGAGCGCCTTGAAGCTCGCGCCGGACACGGCGGCGTTGGAATCCTCAGTGACTTTCAACAGTTCTGGAAGCGCGCTCATAATGCGGCGCTGGGCGATCAACTCGATCGCGGCGCGGCGGGCGTTTTCGCCCGGCTGCTTCAACAACGCGACGATGGCCGCTTCAACTGCCGCGCCCGGCATCTTGGCCACCGCCAGCCTCGCGACCATGGCGACCTTCGCGTCGTCGCCGGCAGCGATGGAGAGCAGTTCTGGCGCGGATTTGGGGTTGCTCAAGCGATCGAGCACACTGATCGCGATGAGCTGCTGCGGCTGCGGCGCGCTCTTGGCCGCCTTGAGGGCAACGTCCAGCGTCTCCGCGTCACCGCGGTCGGCGAGCGCCAACAACAAATATGACTGCCGCTCCGGCGTCACACGATCCATTTCGGCCAGCAATGCCTGCGCGACTTCGCGGCCGGGCAGATCGCGCGCCGTGCGCATGGCAATGTTGAAACATTCTTTGTCCTTGGAGCGCAGTTGCTCGACCAGCAGCGGTACGCCAGCAGCGCCGCGGGCGAGAATCGCGCCACGCGTTGCCTCAGCGGTCTTCTGTTTCGAGATATTCGCGCTGCGGACGGCGTCAAACAGCATCACCGCATCGGCGGCCTTTCCTTCGGCGAGGGATTGTTCTGCGCAGAGGATGCAACCTTCGGCAACCGCTGGCCGGACTGCGGCGGGCGCGCTGGCAAGCAGGGGTTGCAGCGTTTTGGTGGCCGTCCCGCCGCCAATGCGACCCAGCGCCGCGGCAGCAGCCGAAGCCACGTCGGCGTCGGAATCCTTCAGCTTCGCGGAGAGAGCGCCGACGGAGTTGGCATCGCGGCGAACGCCGAGGGTGTTGATCACGCCGATCAGGAGTTTGCCTTGCAGTTTTCCGAGCGCGTCGCGCAATGCATCATCCGCGGCGGAATCGGGAATGTTCTGCAGCGCGATGCGCGCCCACGAAGCAAGGTGCTCGTCAGCAAGGAACGGCGCCAGCACCGACACCGCTTCGCTGGTGCCGTAGATGGCGAGCTTCTTGCACGCAAGCGCCTTTTCGGCGGGTGGCGCGCCGGACTTGAGGATGGCGATGAGTTCGCGCTGTTTCTCGGCGGACTTGGCCGGGTCAATGGGCGCAGCCTGAAGCACGCCGGTGAACGCGAGCGCCGCAATCAACGCGGCACCGCGGACGAGATGAGGAATCGAGAGCGTCATGGTTATTATTGCTGGTTGAGATTGAGAAATGAGTTCAATGGACGATCACTAAAACCGCCACGGTTCGCGTAGCGCCTCGCCGCGGAGGCGGTTGGCTTCCTCGTCGCCGATGAACTCGTTCTTCTTCGGGTCGTAGGCGACCTTGCGGTCCAGGAAGAGAGCGATGTTGCCGGCGTTGCAGGCGA
>CAZGGF010000438.1:0-4983 GCA_964524715.1 uncultured Verrucomicrobiota bacterium
TTCAGGTATTCCTGAAACCACCGCAGTGCATCGAGGTCGAGGTGATTCGTCGGTTCATCGAGCATCAACAGGTCGGGCTGTTGCACAAGCAGCCGCGCCAGATGCGCACGCATCACCCAGCCGCCGCTCATCGTACTCGCCGGCCGGTGGAAGTCCTCCTCTCGAAACGCCAGCCCGCGCAGGATCGTCTTGGCCTTTGGTTCGAGTTGGTAGCCGCCCAACGCGTCGAACCGTGACTGTGTCGTGTGATATTCCCCCGTCTCAGTGGCGTGACCGTCCTCAAACGCCGTCAGCTCCCGCCGCAACGCCGTGATCTCCGGCGTAATGGCCGTGGCTAACTCCAGCACTGTCTCGTCTCCGACCGGCACGTTTTCCTGCGGCAAATGGCCGATCGCCGCGCCACGCTCGATGGCAACCTCGCCCTCGTCAGGCATATCGTGTCCGAGAACGAGCGAGAACAATGTGGACTTGCCCGCGCCATTCGGCCCCACCAGCCCGATGCGGTCGCCGCGGTTGATCTGGAGCGTCGCGTCCTCGAACAGAACACGCGCGCCGAAAGCCTTCGTTATTCCGGAAATCGTCAGCATGAAAAGCCGCGAAGGTTACGGGCCGACGGGGATGCTGGCAAGGTCAGAATCGACTGAATCGACCGATCCAGAACCGGCTTTGGAAACTCCTGCATGGACAAACCGGGTGGCCAAAACTACATTCTCGCCAGTTGCAATTGGATGCAGCAACGGGCTCGTAAGCGAGGTTCAAAACAAGTTGGCGAGGTTCGCAGTCCCGCGCGCAGCTTTGGCTGCAGGATCGCGGTGAAAATGGAGGCTGGACATGCAGACACCTGATGGCACTGGGCAAGAGAATCCCGCAGTGGATCCCGCGGCGATTGAGAGGTTGCGCGAGATCGGCGACGCGGCGTTTCTGAAAGACGTGTTCTCCGCGTTCGAGAGCGACACCGCCAAACGACTGGCAGCAATGCGCGAAATGCTCGCGACGGGTGATGTCACCGGGCTGAAGCGGGCCGCGCATACGATCAAAG
Organism: uncultured Verrucomicrobiota bacterium; assembly: GCA_964524715.1. Taxonomy (GTDB): domain Bacteria; phylum Verrucomicrobiota; class Verrucomicrobiia; order CAIQCK01; family CAIQCK01; genus CAIQCK01. The sequence continues at coordinate 1,040 of CAZGGF010000438.1, forward strand.
GCAGCAGTCTGAATGTCGGCGCCACAAACCTGACGGCCACCTCCCTGCAATTGGAGCAAATGGCCGGGGCCGGAAAGCTGGAAGGCGCCGGCGAGCAAATCACCCGGATGGAGGAGGAGTTCAAACGGGTTGTTGTTGAGTTGAACCGCATTACGCGGGAGTAGTTCAGTGAAGATGTCACCCATTCGCGAACACATTGGCAACAGCCACCGTCAATAGAAAAGAAAGACCATGAGCACCAAGGCATACAACATCCTGCTGGTGGAAGACAATGCAGTGGACGCGCGCGTGATCACCGAGGCGCTGACCAAGGCCGGCGAGGGAACTTTCGTCATCCAACGCGCCGAGCAGCTCAGCGAAGCGCTGGAGAAGCTGCGCACGCAGACGGTTGACTTGGTGTTGCTGGACTTCATGCTTCCTGACAGCGAGGGCATGGCGACGTTCACAGCGGTCCGAAAAGAAGCGCCCGATGTACCCGTCGTGGCACTGACGGGCGTGAACGACGACAGCATTGCCATTGAAGCGGTGCGGCAAGGCGCACAGGATTTCTTGGTCAAGGGTCAGGTTCAACCCAAAGCACTGTACCGCGCCCTGTACTATGCCATCGAGCGGCACAAAGCGCAGGTGGCACAGTTGAAACAGGTTCAGGGAGGAAAGACAGGGAAAACAATCGGGATCGTCGGCGCCCGCGGCGGCGTCGGCACCACTACCGTCGCCCTCAACGTCGCCACCGCGCTCGCCAGGAAACACAAAGACGTCATCGCAGCGGAATTGCTCGGCTCCTACAGCGCTTTCTATGACCATTTCTTCTACAAGAAGGGCCGGGCGGCGTTAAACGGCCTCGAAGCTTTGATGAAACTGGAGCCGGAAAAGATCACCCCACAGGAGGTCGGGCGATGTCTGGTGAAACTGCCATCGGGGCTGGCCCTGCTGTTGGGGCCACAGCGCGCAGAAGATTACAAGGAACTCGATCCTGCCAAGACTGACATCCTGGTCCAGAGCCTGGCCAGCCAGGGCCAGTACGTCATCCTGGATTTGCAGAACTGTTCTTCCGCAGCATGCCAGGCGGCAGCAAAACGCTGCGATTTTGTCGTGGTGGTGATTGACCGCACACCGACGTGCGTGGTGGCAGGCAAAATGACGGCGGACTTGCTTCAACAGTTGGGACTGATTTCAGTGCGTTTCGGCGTTGTGATCGTCAATCGGCAGCCATTACCCCTTTCCGTGGATGTTGCCGAAGTGTTGAACACGATGGGCTGCCAGCTGGTGGGCGTTGTGCCCACGGCGACCGATGCCTGCTCGGGAGCTCTGCGGACAGGCGCGCCCATGGTGACCAGCGTGCCACAAGACACGGCCAGCGATGCTCTGATCGAAATCGCCGACCGCCTCGCCACAGAACAGGTTCTCGGCAAGTGATGCCATTACAGCGCGGCCCTGCGTACTCACACATCACCTTTGATTTTGGTGGCGTGATGGCTTAGTTTTCCCCACCGGCGCAACAAAGAAGAAGTGCAGGCTTGCACCGTGTTGAACCAGACACTACTCGCAAACAAATACTGGATTTATGGCAGCCCAAATTCTAATTGCAGACGACGACAGCAGTACGTTGCGGACGCTCTCTCACGCCTTGGAGCGCGAAGGCTATCAAGTACACCTCGCCCAAGACGGCGCAGAAGCCTTGCAGCAAGTGGAGGAGCAGCAACCGGATTTGCTCATTCTGGACGTGGTGATGCCGCAGTTGGATGGCCATGAAGTCTGCCGCCGTCTCAGGCGCAGACCGGAATTCGCCCGCATACCGATCATCATCCTGACGGCCCAGAGCTCGCAGGATGAGAAAGTCCGCTTCCTCGATGCCGGTGCGGACGACTACCTGACCAAACCTTTTCACGCGCCTGAATTGCTGGCGCGAATCAAAGTGCTGCTGCGCCGGGCTGGCGAACGCACAAGGGAAGAGCAGGAGGAGCGAATCGAGGGCAAGATCATTGCCGTCTATTCGCTGCGCGGCGGCGTGGGCGTGTCCACTTTAGCCGCCAACATGGCGACAGGTCTGTCGCAGTTGTGGAATCAACCCGCAGTGTTGGTGGATCTGGCGCATGTGGCGGGTCATAGCACCATCATGCTTAATATCACCGCGCGCACCAGTTGGGCCGAGATCTCGACCGTGCCGGCAGACGAAATCGAAATAGACATGTTGAACAAACTGCTGTTGCCGCACAGCAGTGGTGCGTTCGTGCTGCCCGCGCCCAATTACGACGAGTCGCGTCCCTCGCTCAAGCCGGAGCAACTGTCGAAAGTGCTGACTCTCCTGAGTCAGAACTATCATTATGTGGTGCTGGACTTGCCGGATAACATGCACAACACCACCGTGACCGGGCTGGATACCGCCCATGAAATTTGGGCGATTATGGCCCCCGATATGGCCTCCCTCACCACCATGCGCGCCATGTTGGAGTTCTTCGAGTCGCGACATTATCATCGCAACAACATCCACCTCGTGCTGAACCATCTCTTCAAACGCAAAGATCTCGAACGGGTCCAGATTGAGAGTGTGTTGTCGCGACCGTTCGAACTGGAAATCCCCTTCACGGAGCAAGTGGTGGAAGCCATCAACATCGGCGTGCCACTGATTGTCAGCGACCCCGATCTCCCGGCGTCCATCATGGTGGAAGATTTCATCTTCAACGCCAGCAAGGAAGAGCATCGCAAACAGACGCCTGAAAAACCGTCCAAGGCCTGGCAACGAGTCACGAGCCGCTTGGAACAACAGGACAAGAAAGGACTGCGACAACTCTTCAAGTTCTGGCAATCCGGCTCCCAGCAGCACGGTGATGACTAGCAGCCGGTGTGAAACGCTTCCCAGAGCCGGTAGATCCACGCAACCAGCAGTAGCACTCCCCCCGCGATAGCAAGCACGGTCCATTGCCATCGCCGCAACCGCGCCAACGGCGAGCCGGTTGCCAGTTTCCAACCTGCGCCCGCCATCATCGCCAGCATCGCAAAGAACGCCACGGTGCCGGCAGGCTGTTCGCGAAACGCCTCGGCAAACCGGCCGTGTGCGGCAGAGGCAAACGCGTGGGTAAAACCGCATGTCGCGCATGGCAGCGAACGGCCGAGAACCCAGCCGGTAACCGTCTTGAACGAGCATGGCGGCAACCGCCACCGGCCGTTTTCACCCCAACCGTTCGCGTCCGGCGAGTACGTCAGAGCCGCGACGAAAATCGCCGCGCCTCCAAGCAATATCGCCAGGGCCGGAAACTTCTGCTTGCACCACTGCATGGAGCTACGATACACACAGCGCGCCCCGGAAAAAATCGAATTCAGGAATCATCATGGAACTGAAGAGCTACTTGGATGAACGCCTCCGTCTGGTGGACGCCGCGCTGGACCGCGCGATGCCCTCGGAGCAAACGCGCCCGGCCACGATACACAAGGCGATGCGATACTCGCTTCAAGCCGGCGGCAAACGTTTACGCCCCATCCTGGTGTTGGCCGCATGCGAAGCCGTTGGAGGCAGGATCAAGGACGCAATACCCCCGGCCTGCGCCGTCGAGATGGTTCACACGTACTCGCTCATCCACGACGACCTGCCGGCGATGGATAACGACGATTTTCGCCGCGGCAAACCAACCTCGCACAAGGTCTTTGGAGAAGGCATTGCAATCCTTGCAGGCGACGGCTTGCTCACGCAGGCGTTCGAGGTCATCGCGCAAACCAAACCACAACCGCGCCATCCGACCGCGAAGTTCGTGCTGGAGCTGGCGCGTGCAGGCGGAAGCCTCGAACTGATCGCCGGCCAGGTGGAAGACCTCGAAGGCGAAAACCGTGCGGTAAGTTTCGAGGACCTGCGCTATATCCATGAGCGCAAGACGGCGGCATTGATCCGCGCTTGCGTCCGGCTCGGCGCCATGGCGGGCAACGCCACGCCCGCGCAACTCAAAGCCGTC
>CAZGGF010000439.1:0-4972 GCA_964524715.1 uncultured Verrucomicrobiota bacterium
ACCATGGTCTCATTGGATCTGGTGGGGGTAACCGACTTCTTGTTCCATCGGGTCAAGGACAAGGTGAAGAAGGCCGCATCGGAGATTAACACGGACAAGATCATCCTCAATGCGACCCACACCCACACAGCACCTGACCAGGCTATTGCGCCAGACTTGGTGGAGATGCACTCAAAACTTGGCATCAAAGTCCCACCCGCCTGGGCAAAATGGGGCATTGATTTGGGCGTCATGCCGGCGGAGGAGTATGTCGAGTTCGCAGCAGATCAGATTGCAAAGGCAATTGTTCGGGCATGGAAGGGGAGGAAACCGGGCGGAATCAGTTTCGGTTTGTCCTACGCCACAACGGGTCAGAATCGCTTGACGGCCTATTATGGAGGCAGTTCAGAAATGTATGGCAGCGCAAACCGACCCGACTTCAGTCACATGGAAGGTTACGAGGATCATTCACTTGGCCTGCTCTACACCTGGGACGCGAAAGGAAACCTGACGGGTGTCATCATCAACATTGCCATGCCGTCTCAAGCGGCCTACGGGTATCTCATTTCAGCCGATTTCTGGCACGAGACTCGCAATGAGCTTCGCAGGCGCTTGGGCGAGAAGATTTTCGTCCTGCCGCAGGTTTCTGCTGCGGGCGACCAGTCGCCAAGATTCATGATCGATGAACGGGCACAAAAACGCATGGAAAAGCTCACGAAGCGCACGCAGATGGAACAGATTGCCGTGCGCATTTCAGACGGCATCACCTCCATACTGCCTTTCATGAAAGAGAACATCGACTCGAATCCTGTTCTCAAGCATCGGGTCGAACAACTGGAACTCAAGAGGAGGGTCATTACCGAGAAGGACATCACGACTCCCCGCAGCACATTTCATAACAAGAAACTTGAATCGGTGAGGGAGACATTCGATCGGCTGTTGGTTGAATACAAAAAGAAATACAAGGAGTTCGAGGAGCATCCGGAACTCAAGCAAAAGCCGCGCTGGTATGGTTCCATCACGGGAACACACTGGCTGCTGGCCAGGGCGTGGCGCACATTGGAACGCTATGAGCTCCAAAAGACCCAGTTCACATTGCCGATCAGAGTCCATGTGATCAGGATTGGCGACGTGGCTGTTGCCACCAACCCGTTTGAGCTTTACTTGGACTATGGCATGCAGATGAAAGCTCGAAGCAAGGCGGTCCAGACATTCGTGGTTGAGCTGGCCAGCCCGGGAGGGAGTGGCTACCTCCCAACCCAGCGTTCTGTTGAGGGAGGTGCCTATGGCGCCATTCCCCAGAGCACGCTGATAGGCCCGGAAGGCGGCCGGGTGCTGGTCAACCGGACTCTTGAGATTATTGAATCGCTCTGGGAAAAGGAAAAGTGAGCAGCGCGGCCGCCTCGTAAGGGTGCGATCTCAAAACGAACATTGCCCAACTGGAGTTGCTGACGCGGTCTTCGTTCCGGAGACTGAAACACGGTCTTCCCGACAAACGAAAAGCGGCGCAAGTTGTGCAACTTGCGCCGCTCTCGCGGAAGGAGTTGGTGGGCGCGCTCGGAATCGAACCGAGAACCCGCTGATTCAAACTCTCCGGCGACCTTTCTCACTACTTGCACGCTATCGCGGCACACCGCAACAGACTCGAAAGCCGTTAAAGTTGCGCGCCGGCATATCCTCGGGAGCACGATACGCGCACCTTGTGCTAGCCGGAATACTATTATACCCACCGCCCCGTTTAACATGAGTGACGGCATCTCCTGTCCACAGATCCTCGTGAGGCGTCTTCCCATCGAACCCATCCAGACACAATTCCCAGACGTTGCCCAACATGTCCGCCAAACCGAACTTGTTGCGCCCTCGAACAGGATTACGGTCAACCGTCGCGAAGAAACCCTCCCCGTTCTCTTTGCCAGCGCAGTTCGTACGTCCACGGCCCTCCTCAATGGTGTTGCCCCACCAGAAATAGGTTTGAGTGCCTGCACGGCAGGCATATTCCCACTCCGCTTCGATGGGCAGCCGAATTGTATGTCCAACAGGCAAGCGCCCGGACTTCTGTTCCATCTCGTTGAGCCATTTACAAAAGGCGACGGCGTCTTTCCAACTGATGCAAGTGGCTGGATGATTGTTTTTCAGCAGGAACCCCTTGCGCGGATTGTGCCAGTTCTCGTCCTTCATTCCGAGCTTCTCCGCGTCCGTCACGTAACTTGTTGCGCTGCTGAATTGCCTCCACTGCGCAACCGTGACCTCGGTCCGCCCCAGCCAAAACCCCTGATCGATTCTTGTTTTCTGCGGCTGCGGACCTTCTCGCCTGACATAACTTGGGCCGATGCCTCTGGCGATTGCCCACGACTTCTCTTCTGGCGCGCTGCCTCTCAGATACTCGCCGGGCAGGATATAAACCAACTCGATCCCGCAGGCGGTTACGTAGGCAAGGCCGGGCCGCGCACGCCCGAAGCCAGGAGCGAGAGTCTGTGCGAACACGGCCATCGCTGTTGTCATGAGGGCACAACCCGCAACAAGCGCAGCGAATCGTCTCATCTGGGATTTCCCATTTAACCTGTTGTTCATGGCAGCAAATTGAGTTTCCCTGATTGTTTCTGCAATTCTCCTATCATGGCGCGGGCGTGCAAGCTATTTTGCAACGCCAAGACCGTGCTTTTCAGAGATGTCCCCGTGCTCTTCGCCGATTTCTCACCCCAAATTGCTGCTCAGTCCGGAGGCGAAGACAATTCACCTGTATTGACTGATGTGTTCATTCGTTGTTCGTTCATCCACTGCAAAGCACGACGCAGACTGCAAGCCAGCGGCCGGTTCAAACAATGCGGTGATGCTGTTCTGCATCGTCGCTCCTTGTTGGCTCAATTCCAGCCCCGATTGCGCCGACAACTTTGCCGCAACCGCTGCCTGCATTGCAGACAACTCCCCGACACGCTCCAGCGCCACCTCCTGAGTCGCCGCCTCTTTCGCCAGAAAGAACACCCACGTCGAACGGTTGGAGCCGATTTGTTGAAATCTCATGCTTTGGACCGAACTGCCCTGCAAATGCCCCGCAATCCTGACCAGTGCCCGCCAGAGCCAAGATTTTTCGCTGACAGTAGAGTGGAGGGGTAGGGGAGCGGGTTGACGAAGACCGTTCAAACGACCACGTCACGAAGGAGGGAGAGGCGGGCAAGAACGCGGCCAGAGCATTTGCCGGGTGGGCATACACGGTGGGCATGCACAGGTTCTTCCTGTTCCAAAAGCGAAAAGCGGCGCAAGTTGTGCAACCTGCGCCGCTCTCGCGGAAGGAATTGGTGGGCGCGCTCGGAATCGAACCGAGAACCCGCTGATTAAGAGTCAGCTGCTCTATCCAGTTGAGCTACGCGCCCAGCCCAAAAGCGCGCAGACCTTAGCGAGGCCGCCACTGCCTGTCAATAGACTCCGGGAAGTTTTTTGGGTGTTTTTTAAGGGGGTGGATACGGGGCGCTGGCCGTTGGAAAGCCGCCAGTGGAAAACAGTTGCGTGCTTTTTCGAGGCCGGTATAGTGGCTGACATGAAGATTGTTCGGATGTTTCGGGCCGCGGTTTTGCTCGTGCTGGCGGTGATGGCGTTCGGAATGACAGCCTGTACCGAGATGAAAGAAGGCGAAGCCAACGTCCCGGATCGGTTGTCGCGCGGCCTCGGCGGGGGCGGCCAGTTTGGAAGCAGTCCCACCGGTGTATTCGAGCCGCGATAGTCTTTCTGTACTCAACTTCCTTCGATATTTGTTGCATTGCTCACTGAACAGGCGCCCATGAAAGCGCGTTGCCTTGTTTGTTGCGATCCCGTAGAAGTGGATTGCCATCCGGACTGGCAACAACGAGATGTCACAGGCAAGCCGCGACGCGCGCTCTGTCTGAACGGTCCCTACGTCGCCAAGGTGGTCTGGCCATGGATGGTTCGGGCCGCAGCAGACCAGAATTGCGACATATTGGAGTTTGAAATCCCTGCCGACGCCTGTGAGCCCTGTTGGTGCGACGCCTGCACACTGCACATGATGGAGGCCAAACTCAATGTGCACGACCTGATTGTGCACCGGCAGTTTGCGCTCAACAGTGTCGCCCGATTCCGAAAAGAAACGGCTGCCTATGCCGCAGCCGTGCGTGCCGGCATACAAGTGAGATTCATATGAATGAACTGAAACCCACCGACCGCCCCGGGGTCTGGTCGTTTGAGACCGACGCAATGAAGGGAGAACTGAGCGCCAACGCCGAAACGCGTTTGCACGGCATCACCTCGCTCACCCAGAAGAGCACAGGCCGGCAGGTGGTCCTGGAGAAACTTTTCTGCCTCCATCTTTATCGAGTTCTTGCGCGCAACCAGGGGTGCAGCCAATGCCGCGATGTGCCACACACCGCCAAGCTTGAAGGCGGTGAATTGGTGGTTCACTGGCCGTTGACGAAGCCCGAAACGCCCGGTTTCGGGCCCGGCCTCGAAGCTGAGGCGCGCTACCGCGTGGCTGCAGCGAACGCGGTGGATCTCACAGTGACGATCAAGAACACCATTCGCTGGCATCGTGACCTGGAGTTGTTTACCTCCAACTATTTCGATGCGGCGATGAATCCAGCTTTCTACACCGTGACGCCGTATCGCGGTCCCGTCGGCCCGAAAAACCCTGCCGTGCTGACCCAGCCGCTCGACAATCCCTGCTCGCGCTTTTGCTACAACGCTTGGCCGCGCGACATCTTCGCTGCGCAGAAGTTCTTCGACGGGCGTTGGGAATACGGCACGCACTCGCCCGTGGCATGGGCCATTGGGCGCTGGTTTGCGTATCCGTTTGGCTTTTACGCCACCGGCGACCGCAAGACGATCGCAGTGGTGATGGCTCGGCCCGATGATTGCTTCGGCATGTGCAGCAGCTACCATAGCGACGATCCCAAGGACGGCGTCGCGCATCACAATTCGCTCTACCACAATCTCCTCGGTTGTGATGTTGGCCCCGTGTCACAGCGCACGTTGCGGCAGAGGCTTG
>CAZGGF010000440.1:0-2360 GCA_964524715.1 uncultured Verrucomicrobiota bacterium
GTAGGGGAACGCAAACTCCACCGTGCCGTCGGCGTAGCGAAGTTCCACCGCAAAACTCTCCACGTCCGAGAGCGACTTGGGCTGTTCCCGGACGAAATACGCCTTTTGCTGGCTCGGCATTTCGGCGGCCAGCAGCAGGAATACTTCCGTTGCCGGCAAATTCACCACGATCTGCGTTTCGCCGTCGCGGCTGATCGGCGCGACCTGTCCGCGTCGTACCCGCAATCCAAAGTGGTTGATCCATTCTTCGTTCGCCGCGGGACGCGGTGGCGGGTTGATCAGATTGTTACCCTGCGGCCGCACTCGAAAAGGAATGCGTCCGACGCGGACGTTTGGCGTCGTGAAGAACCCGCCGGCACCCTGCGCAACCGGGTCGTCAGAACGGCTCAGCAATCGCGTAACCAGCGCGTCGTGATTTGTATCGTAGCGGCCCGACAGGTCTATTGTCGTGAATTCGTCCGCGGGAGGTGTAACAGAGTCCTCCGGAGCGCGCGCTGGGCCGAAGTCCCGCGGCTCGTTCGTGAACAGCATTCGTCGCAGGGCAAATTCGGCACGCGAGTCACGCGAGTCGAGCGTGACCAGGAGTTCCCTGGCGTTGTCGGGAAACGGGCGCTTGATGATGAGTTGATGCCAGCCGTTGTCGTCTATTGTCTCGTTGGCCAACATCAGCGGCACCGATTGCGCGCGGCCGCCGGACATGACCCACGCCGACACGATTTCCTGGTTGCTCCTCATCCGGTGCAAACCATGCGCCCGATACTCGACGACCAGGAAACGGAACGCCGAGGGCTTCGCCTGCCCCAACGGCGTGCTCCATCGCATCGATCGCGACTCGTTGACGCGGCTTCGGATCGAGAACTCCAGTCCGTCGCCTTTCTTGACTGCATGGTCAACGGCGCGCCTGGAGGACGAGACGCGCTCCGGTCGCGCTGTCCACGATTCGTTGACGAGGCGAACTGGGAAAGACTCCTGAGTGGCGACTGCGGCTTGGGCTGCTATTGCCGTCAGGAGGGCAAGCTTGATGGGAATGAGACGCAGCATTGGGTGCATGATGAGTGGCTCCGATCGTCACGCTATCCAAGACCCAACCGGGCGGGAATGCAAGATTTTGACTTGTTCAAGCGCTGCAATCGCGTAGCCTGCGGCCGGTTCACTGTCCAAGATCGCGAGTTTCATATACCGATGAAAACCTGTCTCAGCATAGTCACCTCACTTGTATTCTTGGTGTCGGCGTTTGCCGTCGAAACAGAAGTGCCGCTGAAAAATTCCGCGTTCACCGACGACGTCAGCGCCAACGGCGTACCGCTTGGCTGGACGCTCTACGGCGGACGCGGCAGGGACCAGCGGGTTTCTGTCGTGGACGATGGCCGAGGTGGGAAGGCGGTGCTTATTGAGGATGGTGACCGGGAGGCTGAGGTTGGGATAACACAAGGCGTTCCAATCAAGCCCGCCTTGGGTTACGAGGTGCGAGTGCGGGTGCGTGCCGTCAAGAACGCGCCGGATGAGTATGCGGTGGTCCAACTCCGGTTCCTGCCGTCTCAGAAAATCGAGCAGGTACCGCTGCTCGCAAAGAGCGCGGACGAGTTCAATGAGATCGCCGTCCGTGGCATGGCGCCGCCAGATACGAAGGCTGCGCAAATTTACATCTACTCTCATCGCCAGCCGATGCCGAAGGTGCTTGTCGGCAGCGTGCGCCTCATCGCGGGCGTGAAGCCGCCGGCGCCGCCAGTGCCGGTGCCGCTGCCGGTGCCGCCGCAATACACAAAACTGAAAGACCTGCATCTTACGACGCACATTGTTCGCGATGGCAAACCGGCCATCAGTATCGTCGCGCCAAAGTCGGACATCTATCAGGCACAGGCGGCGCGGTTGCAGGCGGCCATCGAAAAGTTGAGTGGCTGCAAAGTGCCGATCATCGGCGATGACGCGCCGGAGGCTGCCGTGCCAGTCAAGGACAGCCTGATTGTGCTCGGCAACCGTTCGACCAACGCCACAATCAGCGAACTCTACAACCGCTATTTCCTGCTCACCGACCTGCGTTATCCCGGCGTGGGCGGCTACGAAGTGCGCTCGATCCACAATCCATTTGGTGGTGACCACAACATCATCGTCCTTGGCGGCAGCGATGTGAAAGGTGTGGACGTGGCCACCGATGCGTTCATTGCCACGCTCCAACGCTCCTGCTCCCTGCACTCTGCATCTGTTTCCACCGGCTGGCTGATGGAAATCAAACTCGGCGACGGCATCGTTGTGCCGCGCGGCGTGCGCGAACTGGAGACATGGGAAGCGTCGGCTGGATACCGCTCCACCGGCTACTTTGGCTGGAACAGCATCAGCAAACGGATGGCGGCCTACTACAT
>CAZGGF010000441.1:0-8804 GCA_964524715.1 uncultured Verrucomicrobiota bacterium
ATTCGCGCACGGGCGGTTTGTTGGCGCGTATGATGACGCGCACGGCGCTTGATCCGTTGGCCGCGCGGATGCTTGCCCCCAGCAAGGAGCTGGTGGAGGGATATGCCTCGACCGGGGTCACGAAGAACGATCCGCAGCCGCAGGATGTGCAGGAGTTGATTCGGCGCTATGTCCTGGAGAACTACATGCCGGATCCGAAGACCGGACGGCGCAAGCGGACGCTGATGTTGCTGTTTCAAGGCGACGATGCGGTGCGTCGCGTGCGCAGCGTGGTCGGTAACGTCACGACCGGTCCGGTGCGCGGCGTGGCGATTCGCGACACCTACGGCGACTACGTGCTTGGCCCGAAGGGCGAGGCGAGATATTTTGAGCCGGCCGTGCTGGCGGCGCCGACGCCGGAAGAGGCGACCTTCAAACTCAAGCTGTGGGCCCGTCATTCTGACAGCGACGGCGGTTTGGTGGACAATACCATCCAGTATCCCGCCAACGCGAAGCCGCAGCGCACGCTGGTGTTGATCAAGCCCGATAACTTCAGTTTCCCCAGCGGCCGGCCCGGCAACGTGCTGGATGTGTTTTCCAGCACCGGCCTCTACATCGTAGGGATGAAGGTCCACCAGATGAGCGTGGCACAGGCCGAGAATTTCTACGGTCCCGTGCGCGAGCAGTTGCTGACCAAGATGCAAGGCATGGCACTGGCCAAGGTGCTGCCGACGGTGGAGCAGGCGTTGGAGATGAAACTGCCGGCCGATGCCGTTGAGAAACTTGGCAACCTGCTCGGCCCGTATTTCGGTGAGGCGCTCTTCCAGCAGATCGTGAAGTTCATGACCGGCGTCGCGCCAGCCCAATGCGACCCCGGCCGCAAGAACGCTCCGGGTCTTGCCAAGTGCATTGCGGTCGTCTACGAAGGCGCGGACGCAGTGCGGAAGATTCGTGAAGTGCTGGGGCCGACCGACCCGAAGAAAGCCGGGCCCGGCACCATCCGGCGCGAGTTCGGCCAGTCGGTGATGGTCAACGCCGCGCACGCTTCCGACTCGCCGGAGAACGCCAAGCGCGAGATCGGCATCATCAATTTCCAGGAGAACAACTTCAAGCAGACCGTGGAGAAGTTTTACGGCAAGTTGAGTTGATCGCGGGTGGTTGTGTAAACAGGAGGACCGAAGCCATGAAAGACTTCGTTGCGGATCGTTCCAAGGCGCTGACCCCTTCGTTGACGCTGGCAGTGGATGCCAAGGCCAAAGCCATGAAAGCCGCTGGCGAGGATGTTTGTGGTTTCGGCGCTGGCGAGCCGGACTTCGACACGCCGCAGCACATCAAGGATGCCGCCGCCGCCGCGCTGGCCAAGGGCATGACCAAGTACACGCCCTCCAGCGGCACGCCGGAGTTGCGCCAGGCCATTGCCGCCAAGCTCGCGCGCAAGAATGGCATCGAATACAAGGCCAGCCAGGTCATCGTCTCCTGCGGCGGAAAGCACTCCTGCTTCAACGTCGTCTTTGCCACGTGCAATCCCGGCGACGAGGTTATCATTCCCGCGCCCTATTGGCTGAGCTATCCGGAAATGGTGAAGATGGCCGACGCCAAACCCGTGATTCTGCCCACGTCCGACGCCACAGAGTTCAAGATCACCCCGGAACAGTTGCGCGCAGCCATCACGCCGCGCACGAAGCTCTTCATCCTCAACTCTCCGTCGAACCCCACCGGCTCGGTCTACACGCGGGCGGAACTGGAAGCGCTCGGTCGCGTCTGCATAGAAAAGGGCGTGCTCATCCTCAGTGATGAGATTTACGAAGACCTCATTTACCCCGGTGCGACGCACCACAGTCTTGCGTCGTCCGGACCGGAGTTCTATGCGCAGACCGTCACGGTGATCGGATTCTCGAAGGCCTACTCGATGACCGGCTGGCGGCTGGGATACCTTGCCGCGCCGGAGCCGATTGCCAAGGCGATTGACGCCATTCAAAGCCACTCCACGTCGAACCCGACCAGTTTCGCGCAAGCCGGGGGCGTGGCGGCGCTCAACGGCCCGCAGGACCATTTCAAAGTCTGGCTGGCGGAATTCGCCAAGCGGCGCAACTACATGCTCCAGCGGCTCAACGCCATTCCCGGCGTGACGTGCGTCGACGCGAAGGGTGCTTTCTACCTGCTGCCCAACGTCAGCAAGCTCGGTCTGGCGCCGATGGTTTTCTCCCAACAACTGCTCGAGGAAGAAAAGGTTGCCGTCGTTCCCGGCGAAGCGTTTGGTACCGACCAGCACGTCCGGCTTTCCTACGCCAGTTCGATGGCCAACATCGAAAAGGGCCTGGATCGCATCGAGCGGTTCTGCCGCAAGCGCGCATAACCGTGCCACTGGCCGCTGTGGCAGAATAGCGTCGTGGACCGTTTGGCGGGAGTCGTTTGCCGCGCTATAGTCAGTCGTGGTTCACGATGAAGATTGGCGCGTCCACTCTCACGTTCCGGCGGCTGCCACTGGTCGCGGCGGTTGGACGCATCCGCCGGCTTGGATTTGAGGTCGTGGATCTCTGTTGTCTCTTCCCCTCGTATTGTCCGCATTACGATCCCACCGCCTCCAGCAACGCCAACATGACCCTTATCGAAGACGCGCTTGACGGCTTGCGTGTGGCGACACTGAATGTCGCGATGGCCGCGTGGAACAGCAGCGACCGCATGGTCCGCTCCGCGCAACAAGAGTTTGCGGCTGGCTCGTTGCGCGCCGCTGGGGCCCTGGGTGCCCAGGTTGTTACCGTGCAGAGCGGCAGCAAGCCCCGGTTCGGGAGCGATTGGAACGGCCAGGCCCGGTTCGTCGGCGAACTGATCCGTCTGGCTGCGCATCAGGCCGAGTCGTTCGGCGTGAAACTGGGCATTGAGATTCGCGCGGGCATGCTGGTGGAAACCGTCGAGCAGGCTGAGAAAATGCTCGAACTCATTGCCAACCCGGTCGTCGGCGTGACTGTGGACACCGGCAGTCTGGCCGCCTCCGGCGTGGACGTGGCTGCTGCCATCGAACGGCTCGGCAGTCGCATCCAGCATATGCATTTGCGCGACGGCAGGCCGGGCAATCCCATGCTGACACCCGGTGACGGCGACGTGGACTTTGCCGCCGTCGGATGCGCACTTCGGAAGGTCGGTTACGACCATGTCTGTTCCATCGCGCTGGACTGGAGCAGGCCGCCCGATGACCCCGCCGAGGAACTCCGGCGCGCTCGTACCCACGTCGTAAAAGAGTTCGAAATGGCAACCTGATCGGCGTTTACTCTCCGGCCATGTTCACGCGCCCGGTTATCAACACCATCGTGTTCGCGAGCTTTCTTGTCACGGCGTTTGCACAATCAACCCAGCCAGCCAGCCTGTCCCCTGCCGCGATGGTGGCGTCGCCCGACGGGGCCACTCTCTATATTGCCTGCGCTACAGGCAACCGCGTCGTCGTGTTCAACATCGCATCCCGCAAGGTGACGCGTTCCATTGAAATGCCGGGCAGCGCGACAGGCCTGTGCCTCTCGGCCGATGGCACGCGGTTGTTCGTAACGTGCGCCGCTCCGTCCAGCCGCGTTTGCATTATGGAAACCGCGGGTGGCAAAATCATCGAGGAACTTCCCGCGGGGCACACTGCGATGGCACCGGTGCTTTCGCCTGACGGCAGGACTCTCTTTGTTTGCAACCGTTTCAATGACAATGTGAGCGTCTTCGACGTGGCGGGGAAGAAAGAGCTGCGGCGGATTCCGGTCAAGCGGGAACCGGTGGCTGCAGCGATCACGCCGAACGGCAGGCATTTGCTCGTCGCAAATCATCTTCCTTCCGGCCGCGCCGACGTGGCGCATGTGGCGGCGGTGGTGAGCGTCATTGACACGGCGCGCGGGCAGGTCATGGACGACCTCTGGCTGCCCAACGGCAGCGGCGCGCTGGCCGACCTTCGCGTTTCGCCCGACGGCAAGTATGCCGTGCTCACCCATGTTCTCGGACGATTCTGGCGGCCGGCGACGCAAATCGAGCGCGGCGCGATGAACTCCAATGCAATGACGCTCATCGCACTCGATCGCATGGAAACGCTGAACACCGTGTTGTTCGACGATTGGGACCGTGGCGCGGCCAATCCGTGGGGAGCTACGTGGAGCGCCGACAGCCGCACGCTCGTGGTCACCCATGCCGGCTCGCACGAGGTCAGCGTCATTGATTTCCCCGTGCTGCTCGCGAGGCTGATAGACATGCCGCCGGCGCTGCTGCAAGTCACGGTTCCCTATGCGTTCGGCATTCCTCCGCCTCCGCCAACAGATGCATCCAACGACCCCTCATTCCTTGGTGGCTTGCGCGACCGTCGGCGCCTGCCCAAGGACAACCTCGGGCCCCGCGCGGTCGTGGTGATCGGGCGGCGCGCCTTGGTGGCCAATTACTTCTCTGACACGCTGAATGTGATGGAGCTCGATCGTCTGCAACCGGAGCCGGAAACGATCCCACTCGGCCCCCCATCGCGGATGACCACGGCGCGCCTGGGCGAACTCTATTTCCACGACGGTCGCATCTGCTACCAGGGATGGCAAAGCTGCGCAAGCTGCCATCCGGGGGACGCGCGCGTAGACGGGCTGAACTGGGACCTGCCCAATGACAGCCTCGGCAATCCGAAAAACACCAAGAGTCTCCTGTTTGCTCACAAGACGCCGCCGGTCATGAGCCTTGGCGAACGCAAAACCGCAGAAGCTGCCGTCCGTGTCGGCATCCAGCATATTTTGTTCACCTATCAGCCGGCCAGTGTCGCCAATGCGATCGACGTGTATCTCAAATCGCGCACGCCGGTTCCCAGTCCGCACCTCATCAACGGCAGGCTTTCGCCAGCAGCGCAACGCGGCGAGAAACTCTTTCACAGCCCGGAGACCCGATGCGCGCAGTGCCACCGCCCTCCACTGTTCACGGATTTGCGCTCGCACGACGTCGGCACCCGCGGGCCGACGGATCGCGAGACGGACCGTTTCGACACGCCGTCTCTGATCGAACTCTGGCGCACCGCTCCCTATCTTCACGACGGCTCGGTTGTTTCGCTGCGCGACCTGTTGGTTTTTGCCAACCCGGATGACCGGCACGGCAGGACCTCGCACCTGACCGCCGACGAGATCCTTGACCTCTGCGAGTACCTGCTGTCGCTGTAGCTTGGAATGGCAGCGGCAGGCATGCTCTTTTGTGACGAGAGGCTGGCAACTTCATCCGCGCTTGCGGTGTTCACATCAGCGGCCTGGGAACTGCGGCGTCTTATGAACTTGAATCGATGGAGAACAATATGGGGACTGGCGATGGCGCTTGCGCCAACGGCGTGGGCGCAGTTCACCCCGAAGATCGCTTACGTCTATCCTGCTGGCGGACGACAGGGCACGACCTTTGAGGTCCACGTCGCCGGCCAGTTCCTTCAAGGCGTCACCAACGTCTTCATTTCCGGCAGCGGTGTCGTCGAAGCCTCGTTCGTCGAGTATAACCGGCCGCTGCCGAATCGGGACTTCTTCCTCCTGCAGGACAAGCTGAAGGAGATGACCGAACGGAAGCGGACATTCTTCCAGAACCGATGGAACCCCGGCGCCTCGAAATCCTCCACAAACGCGGTCTGGACGGCTGCCGATGACAAGGAAATGGAGAGCATTCGGACGAAGATCAGGAAGAACCCACCCAACTTCAACAATCGCATCAGTCCTGCCCTCGCCGAGGTTGCCACCGTCCGGATCACGCTGGCGCCGGACGCAGAGCCGGGCGAGCGGGAAATCCGTCTGGGCATGCCGCGGGGCGTTACCAATCCGCTCGTCTTTTGCGTCGGCCAGTTGCCGGAAGTCAACGAGACCGAGGAATTCCGAAGCTTCGATCCAAGGTTTCCTTTCGCGCAAGGCAATCGCCCACGGCCTGGCAGTCCGAAAGAGCCCGACCAGACCATCACGTTGCCGGCGGTCGTCAACGGTCGCCTGATGCCCGGCGACGTGGATCGTTTCCGTTTCACGGCGACCAAGGGACAGAGCCTTGTCGTGGCAGCCAGTGCGCGGCAGTTGATCCCATACATCTCCGACGCCGTGCCCGGCTGGTTCCAAGCCACGCTTGCGCTCTACGATGCCAAGGGCAGGGAAGTGGCTTACGACGACGACTTCCGCTTCAATCCCGACCCCGTGCTGCACTACGAGATTCCCGCCGACGGCGATTACGTCATCGAGATCAAGGATTCAATCTTCCGCGGCCGCGAGGACTTTGTCTACCGGATCACTCTTGGCGAGATACCGTTCATCACCAGCATCTTCCCCCTCGGGGGTCCTGTCGGCGGGAAAACGAAGGTGGAGTTGAAAGGATGGAATCTGCCCGTGGCAAGTCTGATCGTGGAGGGGCATCAGACACCCGGCACCCATTCGACCTCGGTGCGCAATTCAAATCCTGTCCCGTTTGCCGTGAGCGAGTTGCCGGAATGCTTCGAGAAGGAGCCGAACAACGAGAAGTCGCACGCGCAGCGGGTCACGCTGCCCGTGATCGTCAATGGGCGCATAGACAAACCGGACGACGTGGACGTGTTTCGTATCGAAGGCAGGGAAGGTGACGAGTTTGTGGCGGAAGTGATGGCGCGGCGTCTGAACTCGCCCCTTGATTCCGTTCTCAAGCTCACGGATGCCAACGGCCAGGAACTCGCCTTCAACGACGACCACACGGACAAGGGCGCCGGCCTGACGACGCACCACGCCGATTCTTACATCCGGACGACGCTGCCGAAGAGCGGCGTTTATTACCTCTACCTCAGCGACACACAGCATCACGGCGGTCCCGAGTACGCCTATCGCCTGCGCATGGGCCCGCCACAGCCCGATTTCGAACTGCGCATCGTTCCCTCCCGCATCAACACGCGTGTGGCCGCGACCGTGCCGTTCACTGTCTATGCGTTGCGCAAGGACGGTTTCGATGGCGACATCGTGTTCTCGCTGCGGGATGCACCGGAGGGTTTCAGGCTTGGCGGCGCGCGCCTGCCGGCCGGACAGGACAAAATCCACCTCACGCTCACCGTGCCGCCGACGCCGCGGGAACAACCGCTGGCTCTCAGCCTCGAAGGCCGCGCTGTTGTCAACGGTCGCGAACTGGTCCATCGAGCCGTGCCGGCGGAGGACATGATGCAGGCGTTTGAATATCGCCACTTGGTGCCGGCTCAGGAGTTGAAAGTCCTCGTTGCCGGCAACGTCATGGCGCGCCAGCCTTACGTCAGGGTTCTCGGCGACTCGCCGTTGAAAATTCCCGCTGGCGGCACGGTCAAACTTCAGATTTTCGCGCCCGGCTTCGCATATGTGCCAAAAGCCGAGCTTGAACTGGTTGATCCACCGGAGGGTATTTCCATCAAGAAAGTCGCGCAGACGCGCGAGGGCCGCGAGATCGTGCTGGCCGCCGACGCCAAGGTGAAGCCTGACCTGAAAGGAAACCTGATCGTCAGCGTCTTCAGTGAAGGAAACCTCCCCTTCGGCAAAGGCAAGGCCCAGCCCCCACAGCAGCAACAACGCCCGCGTCGTTTCCCCGTCGCCACCCTGCCTGCCATCCCGTTCGAGATTGTTCAGAAGTGACGCGTTAAGGTGATGGTTGCCAACCGTGAATGGCCGTCAAATGCTGACGCTGATGAACCTGCTGCGTCATTCATAACCTCTGGAGCGTCTTGGGCTTTACGCCTGCGGGTGTTTATCGTGGCAGTCCACTCGCATTCTGTTGCGCTTTTTCGTACTTTTCCAAAGCCGCTTTGACTTTCGGATCGTCCTTCGCAGCGACCAGCCCCTGCACGGCAGCATTCCAGAGCCCGTGGTCCGAGGGATTGTTGAGGATGGCAAGCAGGAACGCGATGGCTTGCGCGTTGTTCTTCTTGGCGGGCGCACGAAGCGCAAAGACGGCGGATGTTTTGAGAATCTTGTATTGGTCGTGGTGAAGGAGCATCTGGAGCGCCTCGGCATGGCCAA
Organism: uncultured Verrucomicrobiota bacterium; assembly: GCA_964524715.1. Lineage (GTDB taxonomy): Bacteria > Verrucomicrobiota > Verrucomicrobiia > CAIQCK01 > CAIQCK01 > CAIQCK01. Next base: position 7,932 of record CAZGGF010000441.1, read on the forward strand.
GAGAGGCGGCGATGCCCAGCGCATCCGGTGCAAAACCAGCCAGTGGCCTCATGTCGAGCGAACGTTTGAGCGCATCGAAGGCCTTTGCGTTGCCCTTGCCAGTCTGCTCGCCGAGGAGATCGTAGGCTGCGCGCATGAGCGTGATGTTGGAGATGAGCCTCTCCTTCTCCTTGGTGTAGTCTATGCCCTCATAGAGTTTTTTAGTCGCATTGAGCAATTCATCGAAAGCCTTTGGGTCGCCCCCGATAATACGGACGGCCAGGTCGCGCATGGCCTGCTTGGCAGGATCGAGTGGATCGGGCGCAGGCGGGCCGGGGTTTACTGGAAGTTTAGCGACTGCAGCGGCGGGCCGCCGCCGTGGCTGAACGCGGGGCAAATCCTTCACAGTGTATTCGAGCGTGGTGGCGGGAGCCTTGGGTGTTACCCAGAGCCGGAGCGGCTTGAGCGGAATACTCGTCAAGACCTCGCGCGGGATGCGGATGTCAATCCAGCGATCCAAAATCCTCAGAAGACCGCCGGAGTTGTCCAACGTTTCGGAGTGACTCTCATCCCCCCTCCGCCGAAAGCTGAGGCTGTAGCTCACAAAGAACCGGTTCTTCGCCTTTACCGACTGGGTGCCAATGACTTCCGCGACGGAAAGCCGGATGCCCTCGCGAATATTGGGAGACCCGATGCTGATACCGGGGGTGTAAACCAAGTCCAACTTGCGCGCGTCGTTCGTGGTTTCGGGAGAACCGGGGAGCGGAAGGTCCGTGGCATGCGTGAACCGGATGTAAAGAAAGACGGAATCGCTGGTGGCCTGCACGCTCCAGCTCGGATCGCCGGTGGGCACGGCATCTATCTTTGACCAGTCTTCGCCTGCTTCAATGAAGG
>CAZGGF010000442.1:0-1898 GCA_964524715.1 uncultured Verrucomicrobiota bacterium
TCGTCGGTCAATGTGGGAAGCGTCAGCCGCCCAGCCGCGTCAATCCGGAAATGTGCACGCACCAACGGATCTGCCGGCCCCTGCGCCAGCGGCGACGGAATCACTGCTGCGCCTTCATAGGCTCCCTTCGGGTCGTGATAAAGATGCTGATAATGGTAGAAGGGTCGGCGCGCTTCGGTTTCGCGAAGCGTCTCCAGCCGTGAACCGATTCGGTCGGCAAGACGTTCTGCCAGTACTTCGGCAGACCGGCGTGGCGCTTCTTCATGCCGTTCCCACTCCGTCTCCACCTCGCGCAAGCCGACGACATACCACGCCACGCCGGGCACCGCCAGCGCGACAGCGGTCAGCACGAATGCGAGCGCCGTTTTGTTTACGCCGATCTTCATTGTCTGCCCCACGCGTAACCGACGCCTTTGATTGAAACAACAATCCTCGGTTCAGACGGATCACGTTCAATCTTCTGGCGCAGATTGGCCACCGTCATGTCCACTGTGCGTGTCTCCATGTCGGCGCGAGCCCCCCAGACCTGCTCCAGCAACTCCGGGCGCGAAACGGCGCGGGCGCGATGACGATGGAGCCAGCGCAACAGGCCAACCTCCCGCGGCGTCAGCGCGATGATCTGCTTGTCTCGCCGGGCCTCGCAGCGTCCAAAGTCAAAATGGCAGCCGTCCGCCTCAGCCACGTCCGGCCCGGCTGGCGCTGCTTTTGCGCGGCGACCGAGCGCCTCGATGCGCGCCAGCAGTTCCTTCACGCTGAAAGGCTTGGTGACATAATCGTCAGCACCCGTGCGCAACCCACGCACCTTGTCCTCCTCGGAACCACGCGCCGTCAGCATTAGAATTGGCAATTCCGGCCGCGCCTTGCGCAATCGCTGGCAGACCTCGATACCGTCAAGCTTCGGCAACATCAGATCGAGCAAGACCAGATCGAATTCGCCCGTCAATCCCCACCGCGCTGCGCTAAGGCCGTCGGACACCGCTTCAACGCAGTGCCCCGCCCCCGACAGCAACTCCACCAGCCCGTCGCGCAACACCGGCTCGTCTTCGACGACCAAAATCTTCATCCACGCCAAGTTATGAGACGCCGGACAAACGAGGGCAAGTAAAAGGTGTGCAAAACCATATCTGAAATGGCCGCCACCATTTCACTGCTTCTCGCAAAAGTCCGCCTCATTTCTGGTATCCGCGGTCGGCACAACCTCCTGGCAGTGGCATGGCATCCGAACCCGACAGTTGCCCAGATATAAGCCACGTTAACGCGAGAGCATGGTTTAGAGTTGCCTGCGCTCCGGTGTTCCATGAGAATCCCGCCAGAGATGAATCCAGCAACTCCGCAAACGGACACCAATGCATCAACATCCCGATTGCAGACCCACCCCGTGTCGTGGTGGCTGTCTGAATTACTGATCCTGTGTGGCGTCGTGGCTGGCGCAAGCCTTTTCATCTTCTGGAGGACGGAACAATTTCCAGGGGGATTGCACTGGGAGAATTACATCTACACTTTCTTCTCGGGATACGTCACCGCCGGCTGCGCAACAGCTCACGATTTATGGCAGGCAGTGGGAAACTCTTTTGGATTCACGGTCCTACTGAGCGTGTTGCAATCATGGATGCATTGGGTGTTTGGAGTTGATTCGGACAGTCTGGGGACGATCACGACATGCGGCATACTTGCCGTCTGGACGGCGGCGTTCGTCTACATACTGGCGAGGATTTGCATGGGGCGGCTGACTGGTGTCGCCGCGGTCATACTGCTGCTGGGCAGTCCGTGCTTCATCACACACACACTATGCGGGAATTACATTGCCATCTTGAACATGGCAGCCGCGATCCCATGCGTAGCCCTGTTTGTGCTGGCACACCGGTTCAAGAGTCTGTTCTATCTTCTTGCAGCAGCGT
>CAZGGF010000443.1:0-7916 GCA_964524715.1 uncultured Verrucomicrobiota bacterium
TCATCGGACTGGCCAAGGTGCTGCCGGCGGCGAAGGACCTGTTGAAGCCGGCGGCAGGCACCGTCTCGACAACTTGCGATACCGGGGTTATTATCGCTCTGATCAAGCCGCAGTTTGAAGCCGGGCCGAAGGATGTTGGCAAAGGCGGCGTGGTAAAGGATCCGGCGGTGCATCGACGCGTGGTGGACGCGGTAAGGACGTTTGCGACGGAAGAGCTGGAACTGCGTTGCGACGGTGTCATCGACTCGCCGCTGCTCGGACCGGCTGGCAACAAGGAATTTTTGATTTGTCTGCGCAAATAACAACGGTCGGGCTGACAATCAACCCCGACAAGAAACTGGCTCGCCAATTGGCGCGCGAGGCAGCGGCGATACTCCGACGGTCGGGCATCCGGGTGCTCATTGCACACAACGACGTGGCGGCGCTCGCGGCCCGCTCGCAATTGTTGCTGGTGTTCGGCGGTGACGGCACCATGCTGCGCCTGGCGCATGAGATGAACGGCGCGCAGACGCCGGTGTTGGGCATCAACGCAGGCGCGCTCGGTTTCCTCACGGTCGTGCCAGCGGAGGGCATGGAAAAGGCGCTGCGGGCCGTGCTGGCAGGACGCTACACGTTGAGGGCGCGGTCCATGTTGAAGACGGACATCCAGCGAGGGCAGCGGTGGCTGCCGGCCCAGTATGCACTGAATGACGTCGTCATCTCGCGCGGCGCGGCGGCGCGCATCGTGCGAATGGCCGTGGGGATTGATGGCGAGCCGCTGACGGAATACGTCAGCGATGGGATGATTTTTGCGACTCAAACCGGTTCGACGGCCTACTCGATGAGCGCGGGCGGACCGATTCTGACACCGGGGACGGAAGCGTTTGTGATGACGCCAATCTGTCCGCACTCGCTGACAAACCGCTCGGTGGTGGTGGGCCGGTCGGCGGTGGTGGAGACACGGATTCTGAGCCAGGCGGAAGAACTGGTGCTAACGGTGGATGGACAGTTGCGGGTGCGCCTGCGAAGCGCAGACACCATCCATGTGCGCCGTGGCAACCGCCAGTTCCAACTCGTGTTGCCGGAGGGATATTCCTACTTCGAGACGTTGCGTCGCAAGTTGAACTGGAGCGGCGCGAACGTCTGAAGAAACGGTCCTACTCAGTGTCCCAGACCAACCTGCTCCAAGCAGCCTGTCTCGATCGTCCCTTCGCGAACCGTGAACACGCCGGGGAATTTCTTCGCCCACTCGACGTTGGCCCCGGGGCAGTATTGGCGCGCGTTGCCTTCGATGGCGGTCACCGGTCCGATATGCGCGGCCAGACCGGCACTGTGCAGGAATGACTGGCCGGGGCACGTGAGGTCCTGCACGCACAAGAACATATTGTGCTTCTGTGCCGCCGCCGCCATCAGCAATGCCTGACTCTGGCCTTTGCACGCCTTCAATGCCACGCCACTGTAGCCTTGTTCGCGCGCCAGTTGGAATGTCTCATAGTCCGTCAGCGACTCGTCTATCACCACGGGCTTCAACGCCGCTGCCGCATGCATCTTGTTTTCCGGGTGCGCTTTCAGGTCGCGTGCCGTCGGCTGTTCCACATAGGCGACGCGGTTGAACGCCGCCGGGCCGCCCTCCTTCACGCGCCGCAGCACTTCCAGCAGATAGTCCACGTTCTTGCATTGCTCATTGAAGTCGAGCGAGTAAACCCACCGCTCCACACCGCGCCGCGCCTGCGTCTCGGCAACGACGCGCTCAATGGCCAGGATGCGGTTCACGTCCCAATCCGCGTTGTCACCGTTGAGCTTGATCTTCAGGTGCGTGAGTTGGTCCTTCACGATCCACTCGCCGAGGGTGTTTGGCAGACCATCGTTCAGCCGCTCCTTCACGTCGGCATCGGTGAGCGGGTCGAGTGCGCCAATGAGATGGTAGAGTGGCATCCGCGCCTTCGGCCGGCGGAGCGTGTAACGGTCGAGATAGTCGTCGCCGAATGATGCGTCGAGGTAACGCGCGATGTCGTGGTTCATCCATTCAGCGCCATAGCAGTCATAGACGTGCCTGCCGTGAACCTTGCCGTAGGCGTCATGCAAGGCCGCATCGAACGCGCTGAATACCACCAACGTGCAAAGCTTCGGCACCGGCTCCGCCAGTTTGTTCGTTCGGCCTACCTTCGCCGCGAGCTTCAAGGCTTCCGGCTCCAGTTCGTGGCTCAACTCCACCGGATGCGCGCAGAGGTCGCAATCGCGCATCAATCCGGCGATCTTCTCCGCCAACGCCTTCATAGCCTCCAGCCGGTCCGCTTCCGGAATGGTCTTGCTTGGAAACGACCAGACACTGCCAAGCGGCATTGAGCCACTGCCCTCGGCTTCGCGTCCGGTGCGCGTACGGACGCGGACGCGAACGTTCAACAACGTGCAATGCGACACCGGCACGCCGCCGAACTTCAACGGGGTGCGGTAGGCGTGGAACTCGAGGGCGGTTGTGACTTCGCGAATGGAGATATCCGTCGGCAGAGCTTTCATGATGGCCGAGAATAACGGACCCGCGGTCACAAATAAAGAACTGTGTCAACAGGCGCTGCCAGCAACCCGTGGTTCGGGCGGTGGCACGCGGTCTTACTGCTTCCGCAACACCGCCTGGATGTCGGCACAGTTCTTGGACCAGTCAGGCCGAATGGTTGCCTCCCAGACCTTCAAGTTATCCAGTTGGGCGGACTTGCCGGCGATTGTGAAGCCGACCATGTTCTTGGTGGGATGGTTGACGCCTTCGGACTTGAGGTAGCCAACGGGCTGGTTGTCGATGCTGAGCAGCATCTCGTCGCCAACCACTTCCACGCGGCCTTGGTGCCACTTGTCCGTGTCCAGAGCGATCTTGAACGACGCAGACTTGTCCTTGATGCTCGCTTGAATCTGCTTCTTCTCTTCCGCCGTTGTGCTGGGATCCTTCATCTTCTCGTAGATCTCGTTCTTCATGCCCCCGAACTTGGAGTCGGCAAGCTGGGCGGAAGTGGGCGTGATGGTGGCACGGATGATATGCCCGGCATGGGCGCCCTTGTAGTTGCTGTCCTCCATCATGAAGTGGCAGCCCGTGGAACCATCGAACTTGAAGGAGAACTCAGCCACGATGTCTTTGTATGTAAAACGCGGCTCGACGTAGGCGTAAGCACCGTGTTTGTCTTCGGGGTTTTCCGCTGCGACGACGACGTTGCCACGGATTTCCCAAAAACCTTTTCCCAGCCTCCACTTCGGGGGCATCTCGCTGCGTGAGAAATCGTCCTCGAACAACAACTTCCCCGGCTTGCCGAGAATCGGCAGTTTCTCGGCGGCGGACAACTCCCTGGCAATATCAACCTGGGTGGCGACGAACTTGGAACTGCCCTCTTTGGGCGGCGTGAACGTAATGGTGACTGAATCGCCTCTTTGGATGTCTTTCAGTTCGCAAGGATGCCAGCCGCCGCGGGTGATTTTCGCGCCCTTGATGGCAAAATGAATGCCCCGGGAGTCCGATCTGCTCCTGGAAATACCGCCAGCCTTGCCGGCGGGCGATTTCGACGCGTTGGGGTCACTCTTCACGGTCAACCCGACGGGATTCACGTTGACCACCACGCCTTTGAAAGGACTTTCGATGCCGGAGGCATCCGGAGCAGGCGTCTGGCCTTCGACCCTCACATCAGAAATTATCAGACCCAGAACGGTTAACACAATTCCAACAGTCAGTTTCATATCTTTCATCGTCGTCGCTCCTCTTGGCTCGCCGTCTCATACGACACCTGACGGCGCGTGTCCATTCAAACCGTGATCTTATGTGCGTCGCATCAGGCGCTTCACTTCGCTCCAAGACAAACCACCTGACCGTCTTGCGTTGACAACACAAGGTGGCCATCGACGGCGGCCAACGCGTCCCAGACTATCGGCGGCACATTCGTCTCTGCCAGCGTCTTGCCGTCAACGGGATCCATCGCTGCCAGTCGTCCCTGGGCGCCAACGGCAAACAGAACGTCATGAGTCATCACCATCGCTGCAACCGGTTGCTTGCCTGCGGCGGAATCGAAGGGCATGACCAACCATCGGGCATTCTTCGCCAAACGATCGCTGCGCCATAGCTCGCCACCCTTTTTCTGCGCGCGGGCGTAAGTCTCCCAACCCTTGAACCAATCCTTGTTGAACTTCTCATCGCTGCCAGGGGCAAATGTGCGACAGAACACCGTCTGTCGATCCTGCGAGCAGGTGAACAGGTCATTGCCACGATAGACGGCCAACGGTCTCAGGTAAGGACGTTCTTTCCACCGTTCGGCTTCGTTGCGCGGCGCATACGACCAGGCGCCACGCGGGAACCATACGCTGCCATCCCGCGCAGTCATTTGCGCAAAACCGCTCTTGGGATCGCAAGACATCGTCCCCCCCGACCGATCAAACCGCCAACGCGACATGGCCACCTTGTCGTCCTCGATGCAAAGCAGGTCAAAGTTGTCAAATTCCAGCGCCGAGGAATCGTAGAAGTTCTTTTGCGGGACTTCGTGCAACCGTTGCACCCATTTCAGCGCTCCCGTGGCGTAATTAACCGCAAAAACAAGTATGCCGCCGTCGGCCAACGGTTGCCGGCCGGCAGCAAAGTAGGCCACGTCATCCGCCACCAGAACGCTGCCGGGCACTGGCCAGGGCGATTCCAGTTGTCCATAGGCCACGATCCGCTCATCGACCGGCGCGGCACGCAATCGCCAGAGAAGTTGCCCGTTGTCGGCCCGCAAGGCGTAAACATAGCCGCTCTTGCTGCCAAAGAGGCAAACACCCTTATGGATCGTCGGCGCAGTATCGACGCGGCCGTTGGCAGTGAATGTCCAGCGAATGACGCCCGTCTTCAAATTCAACGCAACCACCTGATGCGCATCCGGTCGTGTGACGAAAACAGTCTCCCCCGCGACCACCGGCGGGCCAACCGGTCCGCGAATGAAATAGTTTTCCCGCCAATCCTCGGTGATGGTCGTTTGTGGACGATCACCCAATGATTTGCTCCAAAGAACCCGCAGCTCTTTGGGAACCGCAGCTTCCGAGCATCCACTCCGCCGGGCATCGTGCCTGTAGGACGGCCAGTCACGGTTCGAAGATTCGGGTGCAACTCCATCCGGCACTGTGGCAACACCGGGTTCCGGCTTGAAACGCCGCACACCGATGCCATCCATCGGATCGCCTTCGGCGCGTGCCGGCGCCAGCGCGCTGTAATCGCGCAACATCGGCCAGCAAATGCAGTGTTTCGGGGACGTGTAGATCAAACCGTTGGCGGGAATCCAACCCGCGTCGCGGCCACAGGCAGCTTTCGTGATACGATTGGCATCGAGCTTGCCGCTTCTGAGGTCGGTCAGGCTCAACTCGCCTGACAACAAGTATCGAGGTGTAGCTACGGGCGGAAAACAATGAGTCAAACCTGCCGGGAAGCTTTTCTTGACCTTGCCCGTCTTCGGATCCAGTCCCACGCATCGCGCCTTCCTGGCTCCAGTGACATCCAGATCGGGTTTGGCGGGTTTGGGTTTGGCTGCCGTGCTCTTTGCCTTGTTGTTCCCGGTCACAACCGGCTCCGGTTTGGCAGGCTTCAACCCGGGCGTCGGACTCTTTGGATCTTCGATGATCCAGATCAGATCGTCGACAAACATCACACGCGCCTGTTTCATATGCTGGCTGCCGGGCACATACTCGCGACTCCACAACAACGCGCCATCGGTTGCCGAGAGAATATGGATCGCGTTGCCTTGCTTGTTGTCATTCAGCGTCGACACCTCGCACGCGACCAGACTGTCATGGCAAACCAGATTGCGGACCTTGGGCAACCAATCGAGATCATTCTTGCGCCAGCGCAGCTTGCCATCGGCAAGGCCGATGCTTGTCAGCGTCAGCGCCGTGCCTGGAGACGTAGCGCCCTCGATGAAACTAACCGCATCCTTTCCTATGACAACAAATCGTGCTTCGACCGCCTCGACCCGCCAGCGCAACCGGCCCTCCGCGGCATCAACGGCTCGCAAACCGGTCTTGTCGATTGCCAGCAACATATCTCGTTCGACAAGAATACCCTGTGGCTGGCCCGCCTCCGCATATTCACGCACCACCTGACCTGTGGTTGCATCCAACGCCACGACTTTCTTGTCGGAATACGCATAAAGTCGGTCCTTCATGGCAACCGGACGCACGCTGCCTGTCAAACCCTTGTAGCTGAACCCTCCAACAGCGGGTGACGGCGTGAGTTTTGTTTCCCACAGTTTCAACCCATTGAACGAATCGCGCACCAGCACTCCGGCGTAAAAATTCCTGCCGCCCTCCGTCACCATGCTGCTGATTTCCTGCTGCGGACCGTTGACCCATCGCACGCGCCGGGGCGGTCCGACCATGATGTCATTTGAAACCGGATTGTTATCGGCCCCGTGACGCGGCAGAGGCCACTGATCCATGCCGTTCGCTCGCGTCTTGCGCCCCATCCGCCAGCGCTTGTCCAGCTCAACTGGCTTTCTGTCCTCCAAACCTGCGGCTTGCATGTCCGCTTCGCTTGCACAACGCTCATCCACCAACAGCGCTCCACCCGGAACGAGCACGCGACAGGCTTCGCTCAGTTTCAGGCCTGCTGCGTCGCCACTCACCAGCAGCACGTTCACCAGGTTCTCCGTATACGGCAGGCGGCTCTGCGACAGTTGATCCACCGACACGACTCCATACAACCCGGCCTCGTGCAATTGCGCCTGCAGCGCGGCGACCTGCGCCGCCTGCGGTTCGAGAATCTGCACCAGGTAGCGGCCCGTCCTCCCCAAATCCTTCGCCAACTCCATGTTGACACCGCTGCCGGCCATCACACACAGCCCGCCCGAACAACCCGTGATCCTGGCAAACAGTTCCGCCCGCCCGCCCTCTACGCTCCCGACAACCGCAGCAAGGTCAAACGACCACAACATCCCCAGCATCGACAGGATCAGCAAGCGGCCAACAATACGGCGCGGAGTTGATGCTGGCCGGGATGCGGAAATCGTCGAAGTACGCATGAATGAATCTCCAGAATCTGATTCGTGGGATGGGGTTGTCGGTCGCGGTTCGGTTCTTGATGCAAAAGGTTTCATGGCGGTCCTTTCAAAGGCGACTTCGCTGCGCTCAGCGAGAGGAACATGGAATACGCAGCCAGCGCAGTCCAGCTTTGTTGTTCATCACCGCATCCATCTCCCGGCTCATCTTCCGGTGTTCCACGGATGAACAGACCGGGAACGACGATGGTTCTATCTCATGGGTTCACATGCACACCTGCATCAGGGAGAAGTCGTCGTCGAAAGAACCGTTCCCGTGAATGGTGCTGATGGTGGACACAATATGGTCGAGATCAGAGACACCCGCAGGCGTCGGTGATCCCAGAAGCTGCACAAACTCCTCGTAGGACCAGAGAGAGCCATCCGGGCGGAAAATCTCATAGGCACCGTCGCTGAAGAGGTACAGTTTGGCATACGGTTGAACCTCGCATGTGGCGCTTGTGAATTCGGGCCGGTCAGTGGCGCCGATGATGGTTCCGCCCGTCTCCAAAAGGACTGGTTTTGCCGAGGCAGCATCCGGGCCAGTTAGCAGCACCGCTGGTGGATGACCGCCGGAGGCATAGGAAATCCGCCGCTGTTTCCTGTCGTAGACACCGTACCAGATGGTGAAGTACATGTTGTTATGTTTTTCCATCTGGAAGCTCTCATTCAGGGCCGACAGCACTTCGGCGGGCTGATGAAAATCCGTGTGCGGGAGAGTGCCCGACCGTATGACGTTCATGGCGGAGATGGAGAGCAAGGCCGCGCCCACGCCGAGGCTGTGAGTATTTTTGTTTGATTGAGTAATCGCGTCTGTTGGCAGTCGCCGTCGAGGCGTTTTCGAGTTGGTCGACTGTCGTTAGCTCATCGGTTCGTTGGCTTTCTTCGTCGGCCCCGTCGTTAACTCAC
>CAZGGF010000444.1:0-2248 GCA_964524715.1 uncultured Verrucomicrobiota bacterium
AGGCTGTGCGTGCTGTGCGGCAAAACGTGAGGGTCAATTAACAAGGCCAGGTGGAAGACGCGCTCCAATGAATCAATGCGATAAATGGGGTGATTCATGCTCATAACCTGACGCAAACAAGAATCTCAAGAAACCGTCCGCCCAACCTTAACCAAATCCCCTCCGTGATACTTTTGGATCACCGAACCAACTTTCAAAAATGAGCGGTGTTGGACACCATCGTCACGCAGAATCTCAGAACATCGAGGAGAGGAAGACGTCCATGATTCAAGCCGCGCTGTTGCGCAAGCACTATTCGACAAACAGAGCCTGCCGCCGACCGCTTCTTGTACCGCTGGCGGCCCTTGTCGCCATGCTGATTCTCGCGGTTCCCTCTGATTGTCTTGCCGCCACCACGCTCTACGTGGCCACGAATGGCAATGATGCGTGGTCGGGGACCTTGCCCGAACCCAACGCCGCGAAGACCGACGGCGCGTTCGCCACCCTCACCCGCGCCCGCGAGGAAATCCGCCGCATCAAGAAGAAGCGCGGCCTGCCGGACGGCGGCATTGTGGTCGAGATTCGCGGCGGCTCCTACGCGCTGACCTCGCCCCTCTCGCTGTCGACGGAAGACTCCGGCGCCGAAGGCTCGCCGATCATCTGGCGCGGCCGGGCCGGTGAAAAGGTGCGGATTACCAGCGGCGTGCCGCTGACGAATTTCAAGCCGGTCACCGATCCGGCGGTGCTCCGGCGCATGGACACCTCCGCCCGCGACCATGTGCTTCAGGCCGACCTGAAGGAACTGGGCATCAAGAAGATTGGCCAGGCGGTGGGCACCCCCAACGACCCCCGGCTTGAACTGTTCGTCAACGATCAGCGCATGACCCTGGCGCGCTGGCCCAATACCGGCGAGTTCACCCGCATCCAGGACGTGGATGAACCCAGGGACAGCAAGGCCAAACCCGGCAAACCCCGCACCACGCAGGCCGGGCGGTTCTTCTACGAGGGCGACCGCCCCAATCGCTGGACCGGCGAGAAGGATATCTGGCTCCACGGCTTCTGGTACTTCGAATGGGATGAGTCGCGCGAAAAAGTGGAGTCCATTGATACGGCGCGCCGGGTCATCACTCTCACTGCGCCATGCGCTTCACGCCGCTTCAAGCAGGGGCAATGGTTTTATGCGTACAATCTCCTGCCGGAACTCGACACGCCGGGCGAGTGGTATCACGACCGCGCGACGGACATCCTCTACTTCTGGCCGCCCGCGCCGCTCGACCAGGCCAAGACTGTCATCTCGGTGGCGTGGGGGTTGGTGTTCATGCTCGACGCCACGCACGTGACCTTCCGCCATCTGGAGTTCACGGATTGCCAGGGTACGGCGATCAGCGCCAAGAACGTCGACGACATCCAGATTCTCGGTTGCACGATCCACAACATGGGCCTCTCGGCTATCGATCTGCGCGGGCCGAACTGCCGCGTGGCCGGCTGCGACATGTACAAGCTGGGCCACGGCGGCATCCATCTGACCGCCGGCGACCGCAAAACCCTCACGCCGGGCCGGATCGTCGTGGAGAACAATCATTTCCATCATTACGGCTGCTGGAAACACATGGTAACGCCTGCGATCAAGATGAACGGCGTCGGGAACATCGCCCGCCACAATCTCATCGACAATGCGCCACACCAAGCCATCTACTGGACCGGCAACGATCATCTGATCGAGTTGAACGAGATTCACAGCGTCTGCCACGAGGCGAACGACGGCGGTGCCATTTACGCAGGCGAGGATTGGACCCAACGCGGCACGGTGGTCCGCCACAACTACATTCATCATCTGGCAGGCTTCGAGAGCCGTGGCTGCCTCGGTGTCTATCTCGACGACGAACTGAGCGGCATCGAGGTCAGCGGCAACCTCTTCTACAAGGTGGCGAACAACTGCAAGGCCAACAAGCCGGCCGTCTCCACCTGCGGCCGCGACTGCACATTCGCCAACAACATCTTCGTGGACTGTCATCCCGCCGTCGAAGTGTCCACCCGCGGCCCCGAATGGCTCGACCGATTGAAAGCGAAGCTGGAACTGGTGCCGTACAAGGAACCCTTGTGGGCCGGCCGTTATCCCGCGCTCGTCCACATCCTCGAAAACGATCCCCTGCTGCCGAAAGGCAACGTCATCGCCCGCAACATCTGCGTCGGCGGCGACTGGTCCAGTCTGGTGAAACAGGCCGTACCGCTCGTGAAGTTCCAGGATAACCTGGTTCATCAGGACCCG
>CAZGGF010000445.1:0-3139 GCA_964524715.1 uncultured Verrucomicrobiota bacterium
CGGGCAGAACGAGCATATCGAACTCGTCGGCGCGCGCCAGCGCGTCATCCAGCCCGCAGTCCGGCAGGTGTCTGGTTTTGCGCGACGCTTCGATCGCACCGGGCTGTGTGCCGGCCACTGTCACCTCGACGCCGGCGCGGCGCAGGACGTCAATGATCGTGATCGCCTCGATTTCCTCGAACCCGGGTGCGAGTGGAACCAGAACCTTTTTCATTATGTCCTGACCCTAACACGGATGCCGCTTGGCCTTCAACGTCCCTGCGGATTATCGGGCAGGAAGGGATGGGGCCAATCCCATTCCTGTTGTCCTACTTCTTCTTGCCGCCGGTCGCCTGGTTGATGATCACACGCTGACGGGCCTGGGGAGACGACCATTTGCCCTCGGCCACGTCGGATTCGGTGAAGGTGGCCATGAGAATTTGTTTCTCAGCAGTGCGCGCGAAATCATAAATGACGTAGATCGTGCCATCGGGGGCCTGCACGCCGTCGGGATAAGAAATGCCGGCGCGCTCGTCAATCATCAGCCCGCCGCGCCACGTCTTGCCGTCGTCATCGGAGAGATGCGCGACGAGATGGGAGCGCGTCTTCTTGTCGGGCGGATTGTGGGTGACGAGGAGGAGTTTGCCGGAGGCGAGGCGGCGGATGAAGAACCGCGAGTTGACGTGCGGGATGCCGGAGGGTTGGCCGTCGCTCCACGTTTTGCCGTGGTCGGTGGAAACGCTCTCGCCGATGCCGTATTCGGTTCGCACGAGCGTCCAGAGGCTGCCGTCGCGGCGCTCGACAACCATGTGCTCGTCGAATACGCGCTTTGGCACCTGCGCCCCTCCGCGAAGACTCCATGTCGCGCCCTTATCGGTGGAGCACCAGACGTTTGCGCCGGTTTCACTGCCCAGATTGTGGGCGTACGCCATGTTCTTGAGGCCGGAGGCGGGGCGTTTCCAGACGGCGATGGGGAGCAGCCACTCGCCGGTGGTGAGGACGGTGGGCTTGTTCATCATGATGCCGTTGGCGATACGGCGCGGCGGGGACCATTTTGGTCTCTCGTCGCCGGAGTTGGTCGTGACGATGGCCCAAACGCCGGCGCGGCCATCCCACCACGACGCGCCCTGCGCCCAGAACAGCCAGAGCCGGCCTTGCGGGTCGTGCCAGAGACACGGGTCGAATGCGCGCACGGGTCCGGGGGGATCAATGACGAGTTTCACCTTCGACCACGATTTGCCGTCGTCGATGCTGGTGACGAGTACGACAAAATTATCGGGGCCTTCGCCGGTGCCGCCCGCATACCACGTGGCCCAGAGGCGGCCGTTGGGGGCGCGCTCGATGCCGGGGATGCCTTGGAACGCGCGCACGCTGTCGGCGTATTGCGGGCCGAGGTCGCTGTTGACAGTTGTCGGCCGGAGCGCGGGATCCGCGGCGATTTTTGCGCCAAGCTCGTCGAGTTCCTTCATCTTGAAACGGACGCTGACAATGAACGGGGGTTCGTCGGCGATCCAGTGGCCATAGGTTGTGGTGACGAACGTGCCGTCGGGCAGCAACTCCAGCCCGGCATACGTGCAGTCGGCGCCCTTGCGGTTGTCCATCAGGCGCACGCGATACTGTCCCTCGCGGCCGTGGACGATGTCGTCATAGGTGCCAACCCATCCAACCCAATCACCGTAAGTCGGGCTCTCGTGCGTCGTGTCTCGGAACGTGATGAACAGCCGTCCATCGGGCGCGTATCGGGCGACGTGGCGGTCGCCGGTCAGGGCGCCGGGTAATTCGCGAGGTTCGCTCCACGTCTCGCCTTCGTCGTTGGAGAAAATGACGAAGGAGTTGAGCCGCCGGCTGTTCTCGCGCAGCAGCACGGCGATCTGTTTGCCGTCAGGCGAGCGCACTGCGCCCGGCTCGCACAAATGCGCGGGCGGATGCGACGCGATGGCGACGGGCTGGCTCCACGTCAGGCCGCCGTCGGCGGAAATGGTTTTGTAGACGGTGAAGATCGGCGGCTTCTGCGACTTGCCGCCGACGCGAAGGAACCGGCCATCATCGTGAAAGAGCGCCATGTAGTTGCCGTTCTTGAGCCGCTCGACACTCGCCATCGTGACAACACCGCCGAAGTCGCCGATGGGCTTCAGTTCGCTCCACGATGCTCCGTCGTCTTCCGATACCGCCATGCGGATTGGGAACAGGCCGGAGAACATGATGAGCCGTTTTTTGCCCGCAGAATCCACGACGCGGTGAATCGTGGGCACTTCCTTCGATGTGGCCCAACTCGCCGGTGTTGGCAGCCGGTCGGACCACGTGCGACCGCCGTCGGTGCTGCGCTTCATTACTATCGCGCCCCGGCCATGGCCCTTCGGATAGACAGCGATCATCGTTCGTCCGTCTTCGAGCAGCACGGTGGTTGGATGACCGAGATACGGCCCGGGTTCCTTGTCCACGATGATCTGGCGCTGCTTCTGGTTCGCCAGGTCGATCAGAGGGATGTTGTACCCGCGAAGTTGGGGTTTTGGCGCGGGCGTTTCGCCGGAAGCGCTGCTGGAGAGGCTGATTCCAATGATACAAATGATGGCGAGGAATGTTTTCATTTTGTTGAGCGGTCCGCAGCCGGGTTTTGCTTTGCTGCTGCCGGCGATCTCGTTACTGATCCGGATCATGCCGTGCGTGACGAGGTCGCGGGCGATACGCGTACCGACGTGAGGAGAAGACATTTTTTGGCAGGAAAACTCAAGCGGAAAGCGCCGGTTCGCGCATGTCTTGCGCATGGTTTCGCGTGCGTGTAGATTTCGCTCGCGACAAAAGAGATCAGACGGTGGTAATGGTCCAACGTGTGGAGGCTCAGCCGGGGCAATCCCCGCGAGATCGTGCTGGTGATTTGTGGAAATGCGGCATTAAGTTCTGTTCGTCAAAAGGAAAGGCGTCATGGCGACCAACGAAGTCATTGTTCTAAAGCGGGATTGTCAGGCGATTCAGATACAGTCGGGCCACGTGAGCACGTTGTCGGCGGGCCTGGGGGTGACGATCACGCAGACGCTGGGCGGGTACACCGTCTCGGCGCGTGGCGGCCTCGATCACATTGCGCTGCATGACGCCCACGCGCTCGGCTTCGGCACACCTCGTTTAGACCAATGAACTCGGTGGTCGCCACGACGCCTTTCCC
>CAZGGF010000446.1:0-3246 GCA_964524715.1 uncultured Verrucomicrobiota bacterium
TTCAGATGCGCCAGCCCCGCGTCGCTGACCTGCGTGCGGGTGAGGTCAAGCACCTCCAACTGCGTCAGCGGCTTGAGGGTGGCAAGGTCTTCATCGCGGATTTCCGAATCCTTCAAGTCCAGCTTTGTGACCTTTGCGGGGTCCTTGCCCTCGAAACTCTCGGCCACGATCGGTGGAAACGCAGGCGCGGGCTTGGGTTCGGCGGCGGCGAGCGTTGCGGTCGGGCAAACGACAGCCACAAGCGTTGGGAGCACCATGCGCGCGAGGAAACGTTGGAGTTTCACGGGCAAGGACTGTAACACCTGACGGCATGAGACTGCAATGCGCAGCCTCGTGCCGTCGAGCTACGGCACTTTCTCCCCCTTGTCGCACACCGCCCATAACCTGTCGCCCTGCACCTTGAAGAGCACGCCGTTGGCGACGCATGGCGCGCTGGAACTGGTGACATTGTTGCCGTCAATCGTGCCGAGTATCTTCAGCGTCTTGCCCGCCGCCAGAATGGTCTTGCCGGCAAATAATTTGCCGTCCACGGCCAGCACAGCGGAGTTCAACTGGCCGGTCTCGCCTTTGAGGGCATGGGTCCAATACTTCTGCCCGGTGTCGGCGTCCAGGCAGTGGATGACGCTGGCTTCGTCAATGACGAACACCAACCCGCCGGTGATGGCCACGGTGGTGATCGCCGCATTCAGTTCGTCGTAGTTCCAGACCCGGCCGCTCCGGGTGATGTCGCCGGTCCGGGTCGGATCGATGCAAACAAGGTTTCCCCGGCTGTTCCTGCTGCCGTGAACCGGATCGCCGCCGATCGCCACGTAAACGCGGTTGCGGTAAAACACCGGCGTGGCGATGATATCGCAGGGATGTTTCCCGCCATCGCCTTTGCCCCCGCGGGCGTAGAACGGCTCATTCCTGTATTCCGGCGGAAGACAATCGAACCACCAGATTTTTTTCAGGATCGGCACGTCGGGCACTTTGGCCGTGGGAATGGTATGGACCGGCGTCATGACCGGCAGGTTGATCGAGTAACGGAATTCCACCGGCAGCGCCGGCTTTTGCATGGAGGCCAGCGGGGTGAATTTCCTGGCGTATTCCGCGGGGGAAAGCCCGCCCGTGTCCTGGCCTTTGACATTGATGTAATACACGATGGGACCGCGCAGCGTGGTCGTGATCCAGCGGTCGGGAGCAACCTTCGCGGCGGGGTCCGCCGGTTCGAACGCATAACAAAAGCCGTTCCCCGTGGCGAAGAGGATCTGCGCCTTTCCGTTGACCATCGCCAGCGACGGCGAGGACCATTGCCCGCGCCAAAGCTGTTCGCCGATCTGCTCGTCGTCGCGCGCCACCAACTGTCCGGTGTGCTTGTTGAACACAACCAGACTGGGCGTCAGCGGATAGAACGGCTTGTCCGGGGTCTTGAACCGGCCATTGCCGGTGCAGACATACACGAAGTCGCCATGCACCAGCACGGAACAACTGGCCACATGATCCTGCATGACATGCAATTTCTCCGCCATGTCGTACCGCCACACAACGTGCCGGACCGAACCTGCATCCGCGCCAGCCGCGGACGGTTTGAGCCATGTGGCCAGGTCCAGGCAGACCACCTCCGATTCCGGCCCGACAAAATAGAGGCGATCACCCTCGACGGTGGGCGTCGAGCACACCCCGTAGGAATTGCGCGAGCCGCAGTTGAATCTCCCCAGCTCACGCCCTGTTCCTTCATCGAGGCAGACGATCGCGGCATCCGTGGACCGATTGCCCGCCGTGCCGATAAACACCCTGCCCTGACTCACGACCGGGCTGCCGTAGGTCTTGTTGCCGAGCTTGGCGATCCATTTGATGTTTCTCGTGGTGGATGGATCGATCTCGCCGCGCTCATTCTTCGTCCCGAAAGAACACCCATTCGGCAGCCCCTTCTCTGTTTCGGAGGCCATATTGCGCGACGGCTGCCCGCCCCACGACGGCCAATCGGCTGCGCCCGCGGCGGTGGCCGCGATCACCCAGGGCAGGAGAATGCTGCCGGCCCGTCTCGCAGTTCCAAGTGAAAACAATGAACTGACATTTCTCATATGATTTGCCCGCACGCCCCTCGCGGGACGTTATTTATCTGCGTCCATCTGCGGTTGCATCTTCAAAGGCCGGGGAGGCGGATTCACCGCAGAGGCGCGGAGAACGCAGAGAGGCCGCGCTCCCGTAGGCGCCGACGTAAGGAGGCGGTATCCGCGCCGTCGCCAGTGCTGCCAGCGTCCGCCACCATTCGCCTCCTTACGTCGGCGCCTACACGGAAACCACGGATGAACACAGATGCACACTGATAGGTTTTTTCCCATCTGCGTTCATCTGTAGTTCAATTCTCTCCGGCTGCCGCACGCCTTCTGCAACTGACCTCCGACCTCTGACCTCCGACCTCTCATTCCCATCACGTCCGGTTTCAACATCGCACCCAACACCAACTATTGAGCGCCCTGCTCAGTGCAGCCGCAAAGGCACCACGACGGAATCTCCCGCAGGGCCTTATTGAGACTCTCCATCCCGGAATGTCCGTTTGCGGGTAACATCGCCTTTTGGAGAATACTCGATGACATCGCCGTGCAACACCCCCTTTCGATAGGTGGCTTTGAAACTCGGTGTTTTGTCCGGGTAATACCCCTCGGCCACGCCCTCCATCTGATGATTGCTGAAAGGTATTTTCCGCAAGACCGCCCCCGAATCATCGCGCGTCCGCCACATCCACTTCCCGCCGCCCAAATACTCCAGTTCCTCGTCACCATCGCGGTATTTGCCCGCCGGCGGCTCCTGGACGCAGATGGGCTGCTTTCCTCCTTCCAGGAAAAAGTACAGGCGTCCCACTTCCTTCCAGTCCTTGTAGAACACGGTGAGGTTCCTCATCCCAATCCGCCCAAACCGCGCCCCGTCATCCTTGGGCCTCAGCGTCGAGAAATCGTTGGCCTGTGCGACGACTCGAAGGACCTTGTGATCCTTGTCATCGCGGGATACTTCAAAGCCGAAGTAGTCGTAGTAGTAGGTGACAATCGAACCCTCCTCCTCCTTGTCGGAATCCTCTTTGCCGCCAGACCTTGTCCGCCTCTTCTCCTCGGCGCTCTGAACAAAATCCGCCACGCCATACTTGCCGCGGAGCGCGTCATACGACGGCCCCCGGGCGCAGGGCGGACATGCGATCTCAGTCGTGATGAAAAATCCACCTCCCATTCGCCGGGTGTGTCTCAGGCTGAAGAACACATGATCAATGCG
>CAZGGF010000447.1:0-7533 GCA_964524715.1 uncultured Verrucomicrobiota bacterium
GTGGACTGCTTCGACCTCCAGGCTGATTCGGTTGGCGCGCCTGTCAGTGGCTATTTTGCGCGGCCCGCCGGTGCGAAGCCGAAAAGCCTGCCGGCCATCCTTCTTGTCCACGGCGCGGGCGTGCGCAGTTCCGGTCTCGGCGGTGCGGCCACTTGGGCGCAGAAAGGCACGCTGGCGCTCGATATCAATGCCCATGGCATTCCCAACGGAAAACCGGAACAGTTCTACACGGACCTTCGCAATGGCGAACTGAAGGACTATTCCCGGCGCGGCCGTGAGTCTCGCGAGACGATCTATTTTCGCGGCATGTTCGTGCGGCTGGTTCGCGCGCTGGATTTCCTGACCGCGCAGCCGGAGTGGGACGGCCGCACCGTCGTCGTTCAGGGCAGCAGCCAGGGCGGCTACCAATCGCTCGTTGCCGCCGGCCTCGATCCGCGCGTGACGTTCTTCGCGGCGGGCGTGCCTGCGGGCTGCGACCACACCGGCTTCAAGGCTGGCCGCGTCAACGGCTGGCCGCACTTCATCGCGACCGGCGAAACACCAGCGCCGAACATCGTTGAAGCCGTCCGTTACTACGATGCGATGAACTTCATCACGCGCAGCAAAGCCGACGGCATCGTCACGGTCGGTTTTATCGACACGACCTGTCCGCCGTCGAGTGTCTATGCCGCCTACAACGCGATTCCCGGTAAAAAACAAATCCACATTGACGTCGCCGCGGGCCACACCAACACACCCAAGGCCGTCGAAGCGATGCGCAATGCCATCCTCGCCCACGTCGAGGCAATGAAGAAGACCGCGAAGTAAAGTTGCCGGCTCAGTTCGAAGGCGGCGTCTTCTTCCGCGCCGGCGCGCGGATTGTCACGCCGAACGCGTGGATCAGCCAGAGCCAACGGCGATTGGCTGCATCCTGTGGTTGGGCGATGTTTTTCATTCACTCTTGTCCCTTGTCAGCGCCTAACTCCCCTTTTGTTTTTTCATCAAATACTTGTTGGGCTGCCATGAGACCGTCCATCGCCCGGACAAAGCCGACTATTGGCGCTAACTGCAAAATCATCTCAACGATCTCTTGCTCCGTAAAACCCAAATTCAGAGCCGCCTTTACATGCACTTTCAGTTGTAACGCAGCTCCCAAGGTAACCATGCCGGCAATCGTAACGGCTTCTTTTGTTTTGATGTCCAAGCCAGGCCTCGCATATATCTCCCCAAATACAAACTCGAGCAGATACCGCGTGAAATCCGGGGAGATAAGCCTCATTTTCTCGATGACAGCACTGCCCGCTTCGCCCTCCATTTCAAGTAGCTTCTTCAGCCCCTCGTCATACTTGGAAGATTCCATTTGCCCTCCCTCTATGAAAAGATTGTTGCTGCATGGTGCCAGCGCCTAACACACTTATTCACCTAAACTCGGCGGGCTTTTCATAGGCGAGTCGAGGCAGGTTCTTGGGGCGGAGACTGACGGAGAGACGGTTTCGTGTCAAGCGCAGCCGCAAGGACTTCGGACGAATCTGCATGCGTATTGTGTCACGACACTTTGGAAGTGAAACCATGTTTTCTTTGGTGGTAGGCTCGCGCCCATGAGAACCATCGTCGCACTGCTCCTGCTCATCCAGGCCGTCTGCGCCCTTGCCCGTGACGCCCAGTATCAGGTCGTCATCCACACCAACGTCATGGTCGCCATGCGCGACGGCGTGAAGCTGGCCACCGACCTTTACCTGCCGGCAAGAAACGGCGCGGTCGTGGCGGAGAAGTTTCCCACCATCCTCACGCGGCTGCCTTACAACAAGAATGGGAGCAAACGCTTTGGCGAATACTACGCCGCGCACGGCTATGTTTTCGCCGCGCAGGACACGCGCGGGCGCTACGCTTCGGAGGGTGTCTGGCACATGATGGTCGATGACGGCCCCGATGGCGTGGATTGCGCCGCGTGGATCGGCCGGCAGCCATGGAGCGACGGCAAGATCGGCATGATCGGCACGTCCTACGTCGGCGGCACGCAGCACGCGATGGCGCTGGCTCGCGCGCCGGAGTTGGTGACGATCATTCCCGTGGACGCCATGTCCAACCTCGGCCGCCAGTCCATGCGCAACGCGGGTGCGTTCGAGATGCGGTTCTGGAACTGGATCATGCTCAACGCCGGCCGCGGCAGCCGGGCGAGTCACGATCCGGCCACGGCCGCCATGCTCAAGGAAATGGGCGAGAACCGCTTTCATTACCTGCTCAACCTCCCGCTCCGGCGTGGCACGACGCCGCTGAAGTTCTCGCCGGAATATGAGGACTGGCTTGTCGAAGCGATGCGCCACGGCGCGGACGATGATTTCTGGCTGCAGAACAACATCGTGGACCACGCCGACCGCTACAAGGACATCCCGGTTTATCTCGTCGGCGGCTGGTATGACTCCTGGGCCGGCAACACAACGGCGAACTTCGGCGCGCTCACCCAGGCGCACAAGAATCCCGTCTATCTCATCATGGGACCGTGGATTCACGGCGCACAGCGCGCCTCATCGCACGGCCAGGTGGACTTCGGCAAAGACGCTGCCATTGCCGACGAACTGGCGTGGCGGCTGGAATGGTATGACCATTGGCTCAAGGGCCTCGACAACAGCGTTGGCAAGGCCGCGCCATTCGCAACGAAGGTTCGCATCTTTGTCATGGGCACCGGCGATGGCCACAAGACCGACAAGGGCCTGCTCAACCACGGCGGCTTCTGGCGGGACGAACGCGAGTGGCCGCCTGCGCGCGCGCGCCTGACCCATTACTATTTCCAGCCCGGCGGCAGAATCTCGACACAGATCGCAGCCGACGCCAGCAAGCCTTCCACCGCCTTCACCTTCGACCCGCGCCAGCCTGTGCCGACCATCGGCGGTTGCATCTCGTCCGGCGACGGTATCATGCTGCAGGGCGCGTGGGACCAGCGCGGGGGCCCGCACATTTGGAATTGGCCGGTTCCGCTGCCGCTCTCGGCGCGCAACGACATCGTCGTTTTTCAAACCGAGCCGCTCGCGGAAGATATCGAGGTCACCGGCGAACTGGAGGTGAAACTCTGGGCGTCGTCCTCCGCGGTGGACACCGACTTCACCGCAAAGCTCCTCGACGTGTATCCCCCCAGCAACGATTTTCCCGGCGGTTTCGATCTCAACATCACCGATGGCATTGTCCGCGCGCGGTTCCGCGAGACGCTGAAGCAGGAGAAGCTCATGAAGCCCGGCACGATCTATCCGTTCACCATCCGGCTCTATCCGACCTCCAACGTGTTCAAGAAAGGTCATCGCATCCGTGTGGACATCAGCAGCAGCAATTTCCCGCGCTTCGACGTGAATCCGAACACCGGTGAACCGCTCAATGACCACCGTCGCGTCATTTCTGCCGTCAACACCATCTACCACGACCGGGCTCACCCGTCGCACATCGTGCTGCCGGTCATACCGAGGTAACCGCGCATGAAAAGGTCGATCCTGTTCTTCATGGCCGTGTGGTCGATTGGACTTGCGGCCATCAGTCTTGCCGCGCCGCAGCCACCGCCTCCACGCAATGCGCCCAAGCTGATCGTGATCAACGACGATGGCTTCAGCGCGTTCCACGGCGGCGCCTACAAGTCCGCCGACGACATCCGCAAACAGATTCTCCGTTATCGCGACACGCAGGTGGCGGTGCTGGAGTGGTGTTTCATTTCCGGCAGTCGCGTCAATTTCCCATCGAAGACGACCGAGCTGATCGGGGATGGCGTGCCGGAGTTTCCGCGGCGCGGCGACAAACTCTGTGCCGAAACGTTGCGTCGGCTGGCGGCCGAAGGGGTGGACACGCTGGACGTTGCTGCGCGCGCCTGTCACGACGCCGGCTTGCGTTGCTACGCCTCGATGCGAATGAACGGCGACTATCCCGCCAGTTGGATGGGAGAAACGGTGCCGCGGATGTTCAACAGCAGGTTCTGGTGGGATAACCCGCGTCTCCGGGTGCGTGGCAAGAAAGGTGAAGACCTGACGAAACTCTCCTATGCTTTCGCAGAAGTGCGCGACTTCAAGTTTCGTATCCTGCGCGAAGTCGTCGAGCGTGACGTGGATGGCGTGAACCTCGATTTTCTGCGGCACCCGCCGTTCTTCGGCTACGATGAGCCGCTTGTGGCCGCTTTCAAAGCCAAGTACGGACAGGACCCGCGCGAGTTGGCCGCGGATGATTCGCGCTGGCTTGAGTTGCGATGCGATGTCATGACCGGTTTTCTGAAAGACATCCGCGCGCTGCTCGACAAGGCCGGTGAACGCAAAGGCCGGCATCTGGGCTTGTCGGCGCGCGTGGACTGGAAACAGAATCGGCAGTGGGGTTGCGACATTGAGCGTTGGGTGAAGGACGGTCTGCTTGATTACCTCGTTCTGGCGCAACACACGCTCGGCGGCTATGAGTTCGACCTCAAGCCATTTGTCACAATGGCCAGGGGAAGCGGTTGCGCCGTTCTCTTCGGCGAGGAAGCCACTCTTTCCGGTCACGACAGGACGCCACAGGAAGACAAGCTGATCGCCGAAGGCAAGATGAAGCCACCGAAGCGTGACCATCTCACCCCGGAGCAATATCGCGACCGCGCCGCCCGATGGTATGCCGCGGGAGCCGACGGCGTTCACGTTTTCAACGACTGGAACAACCTGCCCGTTTTGAAAACACTCGGCAGTGACAGCCGGTCCGACAAGACGCCCCGGTGAATCCCTCGGAGGTTGTAATGATAAGACGCCGACCTCTGACTGTCTGCCTGTGTTTGGCCGCCTTTCTCCAGGCAGTGCTCGCGGCGGACGACAACCCCAAAGGCGCCGACGGCTCCGGAAACGCAGCGGTGATAGCCGTGGAGTTCCTGCTGAAGAATATTGGCGCAGTGCCGCGTGAAACCGTTTCACGAGCCGCGCAGGGTCATTGACAATGGCCTGCCGTCCCTTTCTATTGTAGATCATGAGCACGAACGATTGGCAGGCAGAGTTCCGGAAGGTGTATGACCGCGGCGTCGTGGCTTGGAACGACGGGCGACGCGCGCCGCAAACGATGTTCGACGACAAGGACGCGGCGTTTTTGGCGACCCTCGGCTGCACGGCCCAGGAACTGTTCGATTTCGTGGACGATTTTCACCGCTACGGCGAGCCGGACTTTGAAACAACGCTGGCGGTGGCGGCCATCCGCCGCGACTATTTTCTGAACGTCATGCGCGGCCGGCGGACGGGGCGTTCCGTTTCGACGGACGATTTGCCGGCGAAGACCGCCGAGGTGGATGGTATCGCGTGGCTGCCGCGCATCATTGCGAAGGCGCGGCTGAAGCTGCGTGGCGAGATGCCGGCGGATTTGATGTATGGTTGCGGCGGCGACCGGCCGTTTCTGCGGAAAATGAATCTGGACCTGCCTCGTTTCCTGAAGCTGGTCTGGGAATGCGGTGACGACAACCGCCGGATCGTCGAAGCGGTAAAGAAGTCGGCGGGGCTTTAGGTCACTTCAGGGAAGTGATCCGTTCCATGCCGCTGAAGGCGTAGAGCGTGGCCGAGTTCAGTTCGAACTTCAGCCGCACGGTTTTCCCTTTGAGCGATGCCAGCGACTTGCCGCTCTTCCAGCGCACGATGCCATCGGTCACGTCGGTGGCGATGGGTTCGCAATCGGCCAGCGCATGACCGGATTCGCCAACTATTTCCACCCGCATTGAGCCACTGCGAACGTCGGCGCTCACGCACAGTTCATCACCGGCACAACGCATCGGTGGCGTGAGGATGGTTGCAGGCCGCCCCGGTTCCTGCGGTTCGTAGCCGGCGAAACCATCCACGCGCAGCCGCGCGAGGCAGGGCAGGCAGTGGCGCTTCCAGCCTCGATGGGTTTCGCGGCTGCCTCCGTAGTAGATCCAAAGCCGGCCGTCCTTGATGACCGGCGGGCCGGCTTGCGCGTAGATGCAGCCTCCGTCGTAGCTTTCCTTCGTGCCGCGCGGGATGAACGGAGTGCCGGGCGCGACGCGCTGCCACGTCACCGAATCAGGACTCCACACCAACTCGCAGTCCACGGTTTTGTCGGTGGCGACGTTGTACATCATCAGGAAACCGAGATAACCGTTCGCGTAAGGGAATGCCGGCATACAGTAGGCTTGGCGGTTCTTGCCCTCGGCTGGTGTCGAGCGCAACACCAGCGCAGGTTGGGTCCACTTCAGGAAATCCGTGCTCTCGGCGCGCGAGACGAGCCGCTCGCCGATGTAGAGGCGCGTGATGAGCACGTGGCGGCCAAGCCAGTCGTCCCAAAACATGTTGCTGTGTGTGTCGCCGGCGGTGCCGAGTCCGTCGGGCTTCACCGGCTCGGACCAATGGATGCCGTCGGGCGAGAAGCGCACGCGCATGTTGTCGGGAAGCCGCACGCCGATGTCATAGATCATCTTGTAACGCCGCGCCGGGTCGGGATCGTGCGGGTCGCGACAGACGCCGACGTTGGCGACGTCGCGCGCGACGGCGTTGTTTTTCGTGGAGCCGTCGAAGCCGTGCAGGCCCAGCTCCGGTTTTTCCCAAACGATGCCGTCCCTCGATGTCGCATAGCAGAGAAACCAACCGACGTTGTTGATCGTGCGCGGCGGCATCATCTTCGCGATGACATTGGAGTCGGCGAGCACGCACTTGTACCAGAGCTGGAAACGGTGCTCGTTTTCGTCGTAGGCGATATTCGGGTAAAGATTGTTGAGCGCGTTTTCCCAGGGCTTGTCCACGCGAAAGAGCGGATTGTGCGCATCCTTCTCCACGCGGCCCACGACGAGCCGCGCGTTACTGGTCTCGGCGACAACGCGGCTGTCGAGCAGCAGGTGCTTGTGCCGGTTGCGGAGTTGAGCCCCAGTGATGACGTTGTCCTGCTGGCCGCTGGCGGGAAGGACAACTCCGGCGATGAGGATCGCGAACGCGATTCGGAGCGCTGACGAGCGTCCCATGGCGTCAGTCCGTTTGCCGCCTCAATCGAGACGGCGGATGCGGAGATTGCGAAGGACGCCGGTGGTGTCGTAGGAGGCCATGCCGAGCGGCGCGGAATCCTCGATCTCGCCGAAACGCATGCTGATTCTCTTGCCAGTCGTCGTCACGTCCACCACTTGTTCCTTGTCGATCCAGCATTCGATCTTTTCCGACGTTACGCGGACGCGGATGGCATACCAGCGGTCCTTGACGAACTCCATGCTCTTGGTCGTTTCGTTTTCCGACGCGTCCATGCCGTCAATGGAGGAGATGCCGACCACGCTGCCGCCCCAGCCGCCGAGGATGAGCGTGCAGTGCGACTTGCCCACCGGGAACGTAAGCCCGCAAAAAAAGTCGTATCCACTCGCGCGCTTTGCCTCCAGTTCCAGCTCGTAGTCCATCCGTGGCACTGAGTTGGTATCGGCGATGGAGATGCCGGTGAGGTCTCTGCCGGTGCCCAACACAATGGTGCCATCCTTCACCTCCACCTTGCCCTTCCCGATGAAGTCCGTCAGCTTCCAGCCCTTCAAACTCTTGCCGTCGAACAGCGACTTCCAGCCCTCCTCGTTCGCCGCGTCCGGTTTCGCTGCAT
>CAZGGF010000448.1:0-2196 GCA_964524715.1 uncultured Verrucomicrobiota bacterium
GCGAACATATGATACTGGTCGCCGACTTTGATGACCGAGCCGCACCAGACGAAATAACCGTCCATCGCGAAGCCGGTGCCTTTGGCGACGGGACCGATCCGGTCGGCGATGGACAGTTCATCGGAACCGCGCGATGAACCGATACCTGCGATGCGGAAGAAATTCTGGAGCAGGATTTTCCCATGCGGATGCTCGTCATCGTAAATCTCTGGATGGAACTGAGTGCCATACACTGGCCGATCGCGGTGCTTAATCACCTGAATCTTGCACTCGGCGGAACTGGCAAGCAGCTCGAACTCTGACGGCAACCGCTTGCACTCGGCGTAGTGACGCTGCGGCACGATGATCTCATCCGGCAAACCGTCGAAAATCGGATCGCGTTTCACGATGCGCACGGGCATGAAGTTCCATTCCTTGTAGTAACCGGGATAGTACTTCGGGTTTGCATCAGTCTCGCCGGGCTTAAGCTTGCGCATCACACCGTTCTTGCCGCCGTAAGTCATATAGATCATGTGATGCCCGCCACAAAACGCGATGAAAGGCTTTGTCGTGAGCTTGATCAACTCCGCCAACTCCTGATCGTGCGCCTTGTCATCGGGCGCTTTCCACGCGGTCATCACGATCGCCTTGATGTTCGGCTTCTCCAGGTCACGCCGCGTGAGCTGCATGTAGTTGACCAGCACACATGGCAGGCCGGACAGCTCTTCGATGCGATTGCGAAGCTGGAGAACTTTCCTCAGTCCGTGTGGCAACCCGTCGGCATTATCCTCAGCCCGCAGTGGACGGCGCAACACATTGCCGCCGCCGGCTTGCTTGACCTGCGCACGCAGTTCGTCCGCGTTCTGTGTGTTGATGAGAATGACCGACGCCGGCGAATTCGCGGTGAATTGGGCCCAACCGCTGAATAGATCGCCGGTGCCATCAAGCACCGGCGCCGCGCTGGCATCGACAAGCATCAACAGCAACAATGACAAAACGATTTGGGGCAGGTTCATGGCGAAATGAGTTTATTGAGCCACGTGCGAAGTTGTGTGCGCGCTTCGCAGGGACGGAGTGTCCAGGCGTCGTTATGGTTGCGAAAACCGGTCGGAACGAACGTGAAGTTGCCACCGGGCATCGCCTCGGCGAGATAACGGCGCGTCTCCTCAACACCGGCGCCTTCATGGCAGATGAACTGCGGACGTGAGCCCAGCCGTTTCAAACGCACCAGTGCCGACGCGCGGTCGACGCCGGGGTACGGCCATTGCGTTCGCACGCCGTCGTAATGGCTGTAGGGGACGAATCCGCACCAGAGCTTCGCCGTTGCGTCGTCGTGCAGGCCGAGGAAATTGCATGCGATCGCGCCACGCGAAAATCCGCACAGCACCACGCGCCGTGTGTCGCCACCATACTCGCGACACACCCACGCCACCGCCTCGTGGCAGTACTTCAGTGTCGGTCCGGCGTTACAGGTTGGCGGGTCACCCCACCATGTCAGCGCCAGTGCGTCACCTGCATTGTTGAGATATGGCAGGCAGAGCCAGATGAATCCCTTGCCCGCAGACATGCCATAGCCGAGCTTGCTGCCCTCCGGATGACCGGTGCTGACATCACCGAACTTGTTTCGATAACCGCCATTGCCGGCATATTCGACGATCACCGGATATTGCCGCGACGGTTGCCAGTCTTTCGGCAGATATAACACGTGGTATACGGCTGTTTGCCGCCATGCTGGCAGCGTCTGCTTCACGCGCAATCCAGGTCCTGGCGCCGCCTGGGTCAGAACAGGAATCTCCAAGTCCGCTGGCGCGCTTGAAATGTCCGGCAACGTCTGCGGTTCAGCGCCGCTGCCATGAGACATGATCACCAGGAAACCAAGTGCAAACAACAACCTCATGACGCTTCGAAGTGTATTGCCGGCTTGCCGCTTCATCGTCTGCTCCTCTTGATCTGCCACGGGGAGATTGCCACGAGCCCCCCCTGTGAAGCGAGCTTCGCGTGCGGCCATGCGTGCACGCAGCACCTTCGCAGCGCTGCGGTTCCCCTGCGCAAACACCCGTGCTATTGCACCGGACCCGGCCGCGGGATGCGCGGCGCGGTCTTGATCTTCGGACGGATGGCGAGCCACTCGACACCCTGAAACACCGGGTCATCTTCAGCGCGCACTTCCTCATCGCCGCGATAAGGGCACATTGTGTCCACCCAGCAGATGAGCCG
>CAZGGF010000449.1:0-8311 GCA_964524715.1 uncultured Verrucomicrobiota bacterium
AGCCACCTCCGAGACGTTTATCCGTGTTGTCAAAGAAATTACGACCCAAACGGGTGTCCAAAGCGGAGCGAATCTGGGGTTCACGTGGGATCCATCGTTTCAGAAACTGATCTTTCATCAGATCACAATTCTGCGGGATGCGAAACGGATGGACCGGCTCGATTTGGCCAAGTTCAAGATCATCCAACAAGAAACCGACTTGTACCGGCAGATTTACAACGGCGCGCTTTCGGCATTACTTTTCGTCGAAGACGTAAGGCCGGGGGATCGAATCGAATACGCCTACACAATACGGGGAGAAAACCCTTCGCTGAGAGGCCGGTTCTCGGACACGTTTATTCTCGGAGGATCTGCACCGATGCGGCAGCGACGCGTTCGGTTGCTTTGGCCGAAAGATCGGGTGCTTTTCTTCCGAACCCATACCACCTCTGTCCAACCCGTGGAGCGCACCGTGGGCAACACCAAGGAATACGTCTGGGACTTGCACGACGTTCCGGCGGTCGTTGTCGAAGATCAAGTGCCGTCTTGGCTGCCATCCTGTCCTTGGGGCCAGTTGAGTGAATTCGTCAGTTGGTCGGATGTCGCCGCGTGGGCGACGGAGCTCTATGGTTCTCCCGATCCGGATTCACCGGAATTGAAGGAGCAGGTCGCGAAATTGCGCCGTCCGGGGACCAGTGAGGAAGAGACTGTGCAACGTGCCTTGGAGTTCGTCCAAGGCAGCATCCGGTATCTTGGGATTGAGTTTGGCCCTCATTCGTATCGCCCGACAGATCCGGCGACCGTGCTGCGTCGGCGGTTTGGTGACTGCAAGGACAAGGCTTTTCTGCTCAGCACATTATTGCGAGGTTTGGGTTACGATGCGACGCCCGTCCTGGTTGCCACGGGGTTTCGCCACACTTTGCCGGATTTGCTTCCAGCGCCCCACGATTTTGACCACGTCATTGTGCGCGTTGTCGCTGGTGGATCGACCTACTGGCTGGATCCCACGCGCGCTTATCAACGCGGTCCGCCGGGCCAAAGGCATCTGCCGGCCTATGCGTTCGGATTGCTGGTCCGTCCGGGAGAAACGGGATTGACCCCTATTCCTTCTTCCGACAAGAGGACGCCGGAGACGATTACGGCAGAGACCTTCCGGGTTGGCGGCCAAAGGGAGTCATCCCAATTGAATGTGACGAGCACCCATAAGGGCTTCGATGCCGAATGGATGCGGGCAATCTTGGATTCCGAGGGGCGGGAAGGACTCGCGAAGAGCCTCTTGAACGACTATGCCCAACGATATCCTGGCATCACACCCTCCGCGCCCCTGGTTATTGAAGATTCCTCCAACAGCGATACGTTGATCTTCAAGCACGCTTACTCGATCACAAACTTCTGGGTGCTATCTACCAACAAGCAGCGATACACTTGTCAATTCTATCCACTTGGGATTCACAGTTGGATTACCAAGCCTGCGACAGCCGTCCGTTCAATGCCAATTGAAATTTCATTTCCCCGGCGGCGTTCTGTGCAGACCCGTATCCATCTGCCGGAATACTTCGCACTATCCAGTTGCACGAACACCATCACGGGTCCGGCGGCAGAGTTGCGCATAACACGCAGCTATCATGGGCAAACGCTATGGATGGACTACGAATACAAGGCGCTGACTAACCTCGTTCCGGCATCGCTGACGGTCGATCACCTCAACAGCTTGGACCGAATGGAAGACGCACTGGGGTATTCGTTGACCTGGCAGAACATGGACGGCATCGGCAAGGGGAAACAGTTCAACTGGCCGATTTTCACCCTCGCAACGGTCTATACAGTCCTGCTAGTCATCGGCTTGGGGCTGTTTTGCCGGCATCAGTGTCGACTGGCCATGGCAGCAACGAAGCCGCCGTTGCTGGACCGTCACTTGAACGGCATTGACGGTTGGTTGGTCTTGGTCGCCATCGCCTTGGTCTGCGGGCCGATTCGACTCCTGGCAAGTTTGGGCAGTTCTCTCGATGCGTACTCACTCTTGAACTGGCAGGCGCTGACAATCCCAGGCGGGGTTTCGTATCAGCCTGCATGCGGACCGGTGTTGACGTTTGAACTTCTTGGCGAGATAACCACCCTGATTCTGGGCCTCTTTGTGGTCGTGCTCTTTTTCCAAAAACACCCTGTTTTTCCCCGTTGGTTCATCGCCTTGCTGCTCTTCAATACAGTTTATCTAGGGATGGACGTCATCGGGGTGCGGATTCTCGGGCTGCCATCCTCTGCTGCCACGGCCAGCTTTGTGGGAGCTGTCGTGACGGACTGCATTTGGATTCCCTACATATGCGTATCCCGTCGCGTCAAAGTGACCTTCGGGCGGTCGTCAGTGCCGAGAGCAAAACCTGTACTGAGGGACGTCGACGGAACCGAATGGCATCGTCCGGAGCCCGTGATCGGCGCGCCGAAACGCCGTCATTACCACGGCGGGGCACACATGATTTTCCTGTGGCTCTGCGTGCTTGCCCTGCCTCTGACGATCTTCGAAATGAACCTGAAGAACCACTGGACGACGGGCATTTCGGTTGCTGTTTTCGTCGCCAGTCTGGTGTTTGCCGTGGTCTCGCTTGTGAAGCAACGGAACAGTAATATGCCGAAGACGATCAAGTGTTTGCCGATTCTGATTCCTGCCGGATTCGTCCTTTTCTTGCTCGCAGTCTTGTTCCATAGCATTGCGCTTGGTGTCGTCGGGGCCGGAGATGGGAAGAAAACTACGCCGCCAGGTTCCATCGCGGAGTCTATTGGGAACGTTGTCTATCCCTCTTATTCTTCGTGTCTCGGTTTCGTGGGATTGGTATTGCTGATCCGCTTCCAGTCAACCCCTCAAAACCGTCGTCCGTAACTTCCAGCCGGAGCTGAGATCGGGAACAAGGGGCATCATGTGGCGTTGTGGCTCCGCCGCCTTCGACCGGTGTATGTCTGGCGCAACATATAGAGACGAGTGTTCGTCGGGGCAGGTTCTACGCTTGCCTGACGGTAACGGATGCCTACAATGCAAATCACCAATGAGCTCGACAATGGCGAAGTGTGTGGCAGAGGGACTGCAATGGAGGCCGGCGTGAGCGCTGGGCGAGGGCCCATGCCGGATGTATCTCATGTGACACGCCGCCGACGGAGCCATCATGGCCATGGCAGTATTCAGCAGGGACGTGTCTGGGTGATACTTATCTTTTTCATGCTGCGATGCGGAGAGGCTGTTGTGTTGCTGGACATGGCGGACCGATTCGGAGTTGATGCGGTCGTGGGCGACACGAGAACGTTGGGAGCCAACCTGAGCTCTCTTATCCTCTCGACCGGACTGCTCGCCGGCATCTGGTGTCGCCAGAATTGGGCGCGTTACGCGTCGATTGTGCTCTTGATACTGGGGGCGTTTGCTGCACTCGTCGTGTTTGGTGAAATGCTCCAGATCAACATCCCAACTTCCCAGTGGCGTGTCATGTCTCTTGTGGTCCTGGCGGGCGGCATCAACGCGGCTTGCGCCTGGGTGTTGATCAGTTCTCGTGATATCAAGCGATTGACGAACAAGATCTATGATGATTGACGCAAACTGGTCTGTTTTGCTCTACAAGGATGGCACGGAGCGGAAGCCAGTCGCCGCCGCGACCGAGTACAGTGTCAACCGCGTCACCTTCACCCCCGTCACCACCACCGCCCTGCGCCTCGAAGTCCAGCTCCAGCCCAAATTCTCCGGCGGGATTCTGGAGTGGAGGATGAAGGAGTAAGCGAGGGAAAGATGAAGCATATGCTCGTTTCAGCACTCGTATTGCTGCCACTGGCTACCCATGCATGGGCATACTTGCAGCAGTACAACACGAGACTGGATCATGCGATCTATCCGAAACATGCCCCCAAGCTGATTATCGGCGGAACGATTGATGCCATTCACAGGAATGTCTCAATGATGGACCCCAAGGTTGCATTCAGTTTCTCTGTTCACGATGTGATCCTTGGGGAGGACAAATACAAAGGCCAACTACTCTGCATTGAGGCTTCATCCCTGGTGTGGCCAGACGACCTTGCGCCATTCAAGGAGGCGACACGTTGTATTCTTGTCCTCGGCAGAAGACTTGGAGAACAACGTGACAAGCTCTATATCGCCGCAGTTGTTCCCGCCAGCGGCAAACGACTGCCTCTGGCAAGAAACGGAGAAGAAGCGAAGAGCATACTTGAAGGTGAGATCCTCGCAGAACTTGGAACTGAGACTCGGCCTGATCGACAACGAGCCTTGCTTCTGCAAGTGGCACCAATACTCACAAAGGAGCACGCCCGTGAAGTCGTCCCATTCGTGAAGAGCGCGAATGTCTGGGTCAGGAGAGCAGCGCTCAGCGCATTGATCTACGCAACAGAAGAAGAGCAATACGTCAAGCAGATGGCCCTAGACGTGCAAGGGTTCTTTACAACCACCAAGTCTTCCGACCCCATTCGCGACCGATATGCCCGCTATCCTTACCACTTCTTCGATCATTACTTCTTCCTCGAACAACGGAGTTGGACTTGGGGTAGTCGCTGGAACGAGGACGAGGCCAAAAAACACCTTCGAATCCTCAATGCCATGTTCAGCACAGGGATTATCAGTAATGAGGTGAAGAAGACACTGAATCCGGAACAAGAAACCACACCCAACAAAAGATAGTGTCGGGGCCGGCCTGCGAGATACCACATCGCATCTGGCGGTCCGAGTGTTTCAACGGCTTCTGAAGAGTTGTGGAGGGGACGTTCTTGAAGAATTTGGAAATTGGGGCCACGTGATCTTTGCGCAACTCCTGAGACCTGCTGTAGTCTATCCATGGCAGGGGTGGATGGTTTTTTTCAGAAACCTCCAGATGAACAGAATCGGTTCCGGGCAGTTTCGACTGCCGGCCATCTGAAACGCAGGTGAGGGATTGATAACAGATGGCAAACGGCTACCCCCCTTCGTTCTTTGACAAGTGTATTCGACGTGCCGCCCTGCGGTGGCCACGTTCCGCGCAGACATAAGGGGTGCCAGCGTGATCCGAGTGACTCGAGGATCAGTTCCGACCCAATCCGACCTTATCCGACCTTATCCGACCTTATCCGACCAAATCCGACCTCAAAAATTCGTTTTTGAGCCGCCGGACGGGTCAAAATGGCGCACTCGAAGCCCAACAGAGCCATCAACCATGAATATCGATGAGGCACTCAGGAGGTGTTCGACAGGGTGTTTCCGTCGTCTTCATCCCCTTCCCGGGCCGGGCCATTGTAAAATCTGTAAAAGAAATGCGCATTTCTGTAAAAGGGCGCTCTTGTTATGTGCATCGAATTCGCTAGCGTGGGTGCGATGAATATGGACGGCTGCACATTTTGCCGGACGTTGTTGAGTATTCATCCGGTACCGCCTCTTCAGGAGGCCAAAACCAAACTCTAACCCTGGCTCATCATGAAATGCTCTGAATCCTTCCACAGGCCCGGCCGCCGGGCATTCCTCAAGCGCGTCGCTCTTGCGAGTACGGGATTGATTGCCGCTCCGTTGATCCTGCCTTCGCGGTTGCTCGGCGATGCGGCACCCAGCAAGCGGCTCAACATCGCTGCCATCGGCACGGGCGGGCGCTGCCGCGCACTGGTCACGGAGATCCTGCGCCAGGGCGAGAATCTGGTGGCCATGTGCGACGTGGACCAGAGCCGGTTTGCGCAAATGCAAAAGGCAGTCGCCAGTGCGGCAGAGGGCGCAAGCGAGATGGTGGGCAAGGCCAAGATCTACGAGGATTACCGCAAGATGCTCGATACCGAGAAGTCGATCGACGCGGTGGTCATCGCCATCGGCTCGCGCTGGCATACGCCAATCACCGTGCGGGCCATGAAGGCGGGCAAACACGTCTATTGCGAGAAGCCGCTGGTGCGCACGATCGCTGAAGCGCGGGAACTGATTGATCTGACGCCGCGCAGCAAAGTCGCCACGCAACTGGGCACGCAGGGCACGAGCAGCAAGTCGTTCCGCCGTTCCGTGGAGGTCATCCACGCGGGCGTGCTCGGCCAGGTCGAGCAGGTTTATCTTTGGTCGGACTACTGCGGCAAGTTCCCACCCAGCCAGGACCGTCCGCCGGGC
This sequence comes from uncultured Verrucomicrobiota bacterium, assembly GCA_964524715.1. GTDB lineage: Bacteria > Verrucomicrobiota > Verrucomicrobiia > CAIQCK01 > CAIQCK01 > CAIQCK01. The sequence goes on from CAZGGF010000449.1 coordinate 6,077, forward strand.
GAAGACCCGGTTCCCCAAGGACTGAACTGGGATTTCTGGCTGGGACCGGTGCCGTGGCGGCCGTTCAAGGCGGGGGTCTATATGCCCGGTTGCATCAAGGGGCAGAACTGGCTCGATTTCTGCAACGGCATGCTGTCCGGCCAGGGCTGTCATACGTTCCAGTTGCCAGTCCGCGCGCTGAAACTCGGGGCTCCCGCGCGCGTCACCGCCGAGATTCCCGAACCGGTCAAGGAAACCTATGTCTCGCGAGGATGCTTCCGCTTCGAGTATCCAGAACGCGAGGGGCTGGCACCGGTCACGGTCTGGTGGGGCGACGGCGGGAAGTATCCGCCGGAGGAGATCACCAACTCCGTGAAGGAATGCCGGGGACAGTTGCCGAATACCGGCTGTCTGTTCGTCGGTCAACGCGGCCAGCTCTACACCGACGGCTGGGGCGTCGCGGGCATCATGAAACTCAAGGGCGACAGAAAGTGGCGCGGCGTGTTGGACCATGACGCGGTCAAGAATCTGCCGCTCAGCGTGCCGCGCCTGACCAACGACAACCACATGCAGGAGTGGTTCGCGGCGTGCAAAGGCGGCCCGGCCACCTACAACCACTTCGAGATCGGCGCGCGCGTTTGCGAAGCCTACCTGCCCGGCATCCTGTCATTGCGCCTGGGCCGGCCCATCGAGTGGGACGCCGCGGCCATGAAGGTCAAGGGCGCGCCCGAAGCCGACCGCTGGATTCAGAACTCGTATCGGATGAAATGGCTGAGTTGATGTGTTGAGAGTCGTTTGCCCGGTGCCAGTTCTCGCGGCGACACGACCCGCTCAAGAGGCGGTGGTTTTTCTGCGACTTTCGTCGGGATCAACTCCTGACTCTCGATAGATGGTGGGTGTGCAGCCTGCATCCTGAAATCCCGCTTTGGAAGCTGGCGATAGCGCATTGGCTCGCGACGCCTGCGCGGCGTCAGCGCGGGCAGGGTTCTTCTCCGTGCTTGTGTTCTCAGAGCTTGCGGCTACGATGCCGACGAAGCTCACTCAAGCCATGCAAGCCAGCACACCCGAACCACCCAAGGCGATGTTCCAACACGACACAAAACAACCACGCCGAAGCGTCTCCCCTCGCCCCCCGCTTGGCCGCTTGAGATCATCAACACTGGGACTGCTTGTTCTGGCGGCGATGGCCTCGAACGCCGCGGAGTTCTCCGTCAAATCTCCCGACGGGAAACTGGCTGCCATCCTCCGTGACGGCGCGCAAATGACCTTCTCCGTGAAAGCGGATGGCAAGTTGCTCCTGGACAACTGCAAGATCGGGATGAACACGAGCCGGGGGACGTTGGGACGCGACTGTATCGGGAAGCTGTCGAAGGAGTTCTCGAAAGAACAAGTGCTGGAGAACCGGTTTGGGATACGCAGGCACATATGTGACCAGTTCAATCAGATCGAAGTCACCTGCGGCACGTTCACGGTTCTTGTCCGCGCCTATGACGAAGCGGTGGCGTATCGTTTCGTATCACAGTTTGAAACTGGCAAGGAACTGCTGGTGTTCGACGAAACGTTGTCATTGCCGTTGCCCGATGACACGCCGATTGTCGCGCATTACGTCAAGAGAGACTCCACTTCATTCGAAAGCACCTTCACTCGCGACACCATCGCGGGCTTGAAATCACACCACAGCGCGTCGATGCCGTTGGTCATCAGGAAAGACGGCCTCACGCTGCTCCTCGCTGAATCCGACGTTCACCATTATCCGCAGATGCGCATGGCCTATCCGAAAGATGCCCACGACGGAGCGCGAGCGTATTTTGCGAAATACCCCAAAGCCCTGAAGTTGCCAAACCGGCCTGTTTCGATCACCCACGAGGCGGACGGAACAGAGAAGTTCATCTCGAAGACGACCGGCAGCAGAGCCTTCCCCTGGCGCGCCTTCATCGTGGCACGCAACGATGCCGTCCTGGCTGATAACGAAACCATCTTCAAGCTGGCCTCGCCTTCTGCCGTGCCGGACACCTCGTGGATATCGGTGGGCCCCTGTGCATGGCACCTGTTTTATGCGCTGGTCGAAGACACCGACTTCCCCATCGGGATGAATGAGAAGACGGCCCGTTATTACGTGGACTACGCTTCTACAAACGGGCTCCCTTACGTCCTGATCGACGCCGGCTGGCTCACAAGCAATCCCAACAGCGCCTGCTATTTCTACACGCCCGACATGGATGAGGCTTTCGTGAAGAATCGCCGCGCCCTCGATGT
>CAZGGF010000450.1:0-44667 GCA_964524715.1 uncultured Verrucomicrobiota bacterium
GCATGTTGCCGCTTTCCTCGACCGGCATGCGGTCGCCGTCGGTTCCTCCCATCCCGTAGACCTGGCCCGTCGCGTGCGGGTAAGTGCCGAGGTCGTGTGGCGCGAACGGGAACCGCCACCGCTCGCTGGCCGCGTAGCTCATGAAAGGCACGAGGAACGATTTCGCCAGCGTCGGGCCGAAGAGCAGGAACTGGGGCGCCATCGGGTAGAACACGTCCGAGGTGCTGATGCAGCCGTTGGAGTGGTTCTCCTTGCAGAACTGGAGCGGCTTCCCGTTTGCGTCGGCGACAAACTTGCCGCCCGCGAAACACTGCCGGTAGGCCAGCGCGCAGAGCTTGGCATATTTCGCGCCGCCGGCCCGCGTGAGGTCTTCCATGAGTTCCTTGTCAAACACCTCGCAGCGTGTCTTCAACGACTCGTAATCGCGTGCCGATGCCTTGAGCAGGTCGGTGGCCTCCCAGCCGTTTCGCCGCCAGTAAGGCCGCAGGTTCTGCTTCATATATTGGATCGAATAGATGTCGTCGTAGGCGAGCATCAACCAGCGGGAGACGGGTCGCGAGCCGACCTTGCGGATCCGAAACTCCAGCGAGGCAAACAGCGAGTCGGCCGTTCCTTCCACACGACTTCCCGATTCGTACTTGGGGCGTGGCCTTACCACTGGAATTGCTTCTGCTGGTGGTGGTGCGGCGACATACAAGTAGCCCCAGTCAATACGGATGTCGTCACCCCTCTTTGCGAGCACCGGCTGGTCTTTCGATCCCACCCTGACGACGGCGAGGTCGGCCACTTGCTCCTTGCTGACGATGACCTGCTGATTGCCTTCATTGACCGTCAGTTCGGCGGATGCATTGAAACTGACCGTTACGTCATGGTCCTTGCCGTCAATCGAGCGAAACTCGTACGTGAGATACGTGACCGGACGCGAGAGGATGTCGAGATCGTCCGGTAGTGCGGGGGTCATGAACGTGAGCGTCAGCGCCACGCCCGCGCCTTCAAACGTGTAGATGGTGCGCGTGGGCCAGACGGTCAGGCTGGTTTGCGGCAGCGCGGGGAACGTCTGAGGTGGGGGTGCCCCGCCCATGACGCGGAATTCCTTGCCATCAATGTTGACGAAACTGCGCAACTGATGCGGTTTGCCGGTCCAGTGGGTCGTGTTCGTGGCGGTCAATTGGTCGGCGGGCGACCAAACGCTGAAATATGGGTCGCTGGCCACCAGCGGCACCGACGGCGGGCGCAGCGGCGTCTCAGCACAGGCGATGGAGGGGGAGAGGAGCACCACCAACAGCATCCAAAGCGTTTTCATCGTGCCCGCGGAGCATAGCGAACTTCTCCGGCAAAGCAATCCGCAGGTTTATGGCGACAATGGTGGCATTGCAGGGGGGGCGATCCGCTTGGATTCAGGGCTGCCATAGCCATGGGCGAACGGGGTCGGAATGTAGGTTGCCAATGATACCATGGTGGGAGCCAACCTCTGTAAAGGAGGGCTTGCAAGAGAGGGATGGGATTGGTATCAAACCGCGCGATTTTGTTCACAGGAACGACAGGAAAACCAACGCAGACGTAATCAGAAACGTAATAACGAACAAAGCTCCCGAGACGGAGACGCGGCGGAAGGAGAACTCACTCATGTCATACTTCACGATGGATCGAAGACAATTTCTCAAAGCGGCGGGCGCGGGCGCAGCGGCGGTTTCGATGACCGACCTCGGCGTGACGCTGGCGGAAGCTGCCACCAAGGGCGGCGTGCGCAAAGGCCGCATCCTCAAGCCCGGCGAGAAGCTGCGAATGGCAGCCATCGGGTGCGGTGGCAAAGGCCAGAGCGACATCATGAACAGCGTGAATGCCGGCGTCGAGATCGTGGCGCTGTGCGACGCTGATTTCAAACGCGGCCTCGACGTCTTCAAAAAGTTCCCCGATGTGCCGAAATACAAGGACTTCCGCAAGATGCTCCTGGAGATGGACGACAAGATCGATGCGGTGACGGTTTCCACGCCGGACCACATGCATTTCCCGGCGGCCATGATGGCGATCACCATGGGCAAGCACGTGTATGTCCAGAAGCCGTTGACGCATACGATTTGGGAGGCGCGTGCGCTGACCGAGGCCGCTCGCAAGCACCAAGTGGTGACGCAAATGGGCAACCAAGGTCACGCGGGCGAGGGCATCCGGCTGGTGCGCGAGTGGATCCAGTCCGGCGGCATCGGCGATGTCCGCGAAGTGCATATTTGGTGCAACCGTCCGATCTGGCCGCAGGGCTGCACGCGGCCGACGGAGGTGGAGCCAGTGCCGGAGACGCTGGATTGGAACGCGTGGCTCGGTGTGGCTCCGGAGCGCCCCTACAACAGCTGCTACGCGCCGTTCAAGTGGCGCGGGTGGTGGGATTTCGGCTGCGGCGCGCTGGGCGACATGGCCTGCCACCAGATGGACGCGGCGTTCTGGTCGCTCGACCTGAAGTATCCGATCAGCGTCGAAGCGACGTCGGAAGGCATGACCGATGAGTCGGCGCCGAAGCGCTCGAAGATCATTTACAAGTTCCCGAAGCGCGGGAAGATGCCGGAACTGACGCTGTATTGGTATGACGGTGACAACAGCAGCAGTGTTTGTCCGCGTCCGAAAGGGTTGGAGGAGAACCGGAAAATGCCAAGCTCGGGTCAGTATATCGTCGGCGAGAAGGGCACGATCTTTGACGAGACCGACTATTGCCGGAGCCCGCGGTTGATTCCGGAGGCGGCGATGCAGGCGTTCAAGCGCCCGGCAAAGACGATTCCGCGCGTGCCGAATGGCGACCCGCATCTCGAGTGGGTCACCGCCTGCCACGGTGGGCCGAAGCCGGGTTCGAACTTCGATTATTCCGGGCCGTTCACGGAGATGGTGCTGCTCGGCAACCTTGCCATTCGCGTCGGCAAGAAGGTGAAGTGGGACGGCAAGAAGTTGAAGGCCGATCTCCCCGAAGCGCAGAAGCTGGTGACCAAGCCGTATCGTGTGTTCTAGGCCGAAACAGGGATTCATCAAGCAACAGAGAGACAAGACATGAAACGATCACTCATTGCATTGCTGGGCGCCGCACTGGTGAGCGGCGCGGTCACGACGGCTTCGGCTGCATCGGCGAATTGGAAACTCGCGCTTCAGGCGTGGACGTTCAACAAGGACACGTTTTGCGACACGGTGGACAAGGCCAAGGAGCTCGGCCTGAAATACATCGAGGCGTTTCCCGGACAGATCATCGGCGGCGGCATGGAAGGCAAGTTGACGCCCGACCTGGATACGGCGACGCAGAAGAAGGTGCTTGCGAAGCTGAAGTCGGCCGGCGTCAAGCTGATGGACTTTGGCGTGACGGGCGCGAAGGACGAGGCGGGATGGACGAAGCTGTTCGAGTTCGCCAAGGCGATGGGCATTGAAACCATCGTCTCCGAGCCGGCGCCGGAGCAGATGCCCCTCGTGGACAAGCTCGCGAACAAATACAAGATCAACGTCGCCATCCACAACCACCCGGAGCCGTCGAAGTATTGGAACCCAGAGACGGTGCTTGCCGCGATCAAGGGTTGCAGCAAGCGCGTGGGCGCCTGCGCGGACACCGGCCACTGGGTGCGGTCGGGCCTCTGCCCGCTCGCCAGCCTGAAGAAGCTGCAGGGGCACATCATCTCGTTGCATCTCAAGGACCTCAACGAGAAGGCGCGAAAGGCCCACGACGTGCCGTGGGGCAGCGGCATTTCCAATGCCGGGGCACTGCTTGCCGAAATGAAACGTCAGGGATTCTCGGGTGTGTTCGCGATCGAATATGAGCACACCACGCCTCACCTGATGTGCGATGTGAAGAAATGCGTTTGCTTCTTCAACAGGGCGGCGGCGATGTCCGAGAAAGACCTGATGGCGGGTAAGGCGTTGCCGGGTGGGTTTACATGGCAGCCGGAGGACATCTGGGCCGGTGTGAAGCCCGACGCTGCGGGCAAGTGGGACGATTCCATGATGAAGATCGCCACCCAAGCGCCAGCGCAGGAGCAGAAAAGCAAAAAAGAAATCAAGAAAGAGATGAAGAAGGAAAAGAAGAAGGAGAAGAAGCAGAAGTCATACCTGCGCAGATTTCGCGGTAAATATTGAATTGTGCGACAGCCGTGGTGGTGGAAGGGTGTCCTTCGCCAACACGGCTGTCGTGTTTTTGGCGCGAAGAGGTGTCTATTGGGGTTTCTGAGCTTCCCGTTGGACATTGGATGACCGACTGGGTAGTTTCACGGCCATACTATGCCACTTCCACTGGCACATCCGGCAGCCGTGCTGCCCCTGAGGCGCTTTTGCCCCCAGGGACTCAGCCTTCCTGCTCTCATTATCGGGAGCCTCAGCCCTGACATGGGCTATGCGTTTGCGTTTGCAGGTGTTGAAGTGCAGCGGTTCTCACATCATCTCGTCGGCATCGTATTCTGTCTGCCAGCGGGGCTGCTGGCGTTGTGGGTATTGCATCGCTTGAGCGGCTGGCTGGTCAGGTTCTTGCCTGAGGTGTATCGGATAGCACTGCTGCCACTGTGCCAGCGTCCACTGGGTTCCCTGGGGGCCATCCTCGTTTCGTTGCTGATTGGAACGATGACACATCTGTTTCTGGATTCGTTCACGCACAAGGAAGGATGGCTGACGGGGCAGTTGGAGATTCTGCAGGTTCCTCTCTATCATTACGGGCGTCGCACGTTTCGGGTCTGCCATCTTCTTTGGTACGTCTGCTCCTTCGTGGGCATCATCTATGTCTGCCTCGTTTACCAGGAATGGCTGGCAAAGATCAGAGAGGACATTGCCGCCAAGTCAATGGCATCGCGGTGGGGGAACGCATTTTTGCTCGCCTCCGCAGTGATGTTTGTGTCCGCAAGTCATTACCTCACGCGTCATTGGTCGGCGAACTTCGTGGAAGGGGCGTTCGTGTTGGGGGTGCTGATGTTGTTTGCGATGCGAACGGGCACTTTGCCGCAGACAAAGTGAACCAGCGCGGCATGCGCCGCCGGAGTTCAACGAGGATTGGCGCGTGACGGACGCTGCGTGGCGCGCAGACTCCGTCCGGCTCGCCTTGCTATCGTGACCGTTTTCCATTACACCTGTTCGCAGCCGTTGTATTTGAGATGGAGAGGATTCAACAGGAATAATCATGCCGCTATATCGCGAACAGCATCTTCAGGAGATTTCCCGGAAGTTCCAGATTTACGGTCAGATTCTTCATGCGGAAGCATGCAAGATCGGGCACATCAACGAGACCTACACCGCCACGTACAACCAGGGCGGTGTTCTGGTGCGTTACATCCATCAGAAGGTGAACCAGACCGTTTTCAGGGATCCCGAGGCCGTGATGGAGAACATCATGCGGGTGACGATGCACATCTGGAACAAGTTGATCGCGCAGGGAGCCCGGGAGGTGACACGCCGGGTGTTGACGGTGGTGCCGACGCGCGATGGCAAGTCGTTCTTCCAGGACGGTGACGGCGAATACTGGCGCACGTTTGTGTTCATCGAGAAGGTGCAGTCGTTCGAGTCGGTGCATACGCCCAACCAGGCCTACGAAGCAGGGAAGGCGTTCGGGGTGTTTCAAAACCTGTTATCCGATCTGGGGGGCAAACGTTTGAACGAGACGATTCCCGAGTTTCACAACACGCGAAAGCGGTTTGCGGCATTGCAGAACGCCATCGCAGAAGACCGCTGCAACCGCGCTGCGTCAGCGGCCAGGGAGATTGAGTTTGCGCTGAAACAGGAACCATGGATCGGCACTCTGTTGGATGCCCATGCGTCGGGGAAGATTCCGGAGCGCGTCACGCACAATGACACAAAGTTCAACAACGTGATGCTTGATTGGGAAAGCGGCCAGGCGATGTGCGTGCTCGATCTGGACACCGTGATGCCCGGCCTCGTTCATTATGATTTTGGCGACATGGTCCGAACAACCACCAGCCCGACGGTGGAGGACGAGGAGGACCTGTCGAAGGTAGCGATGCAGATGCCGATGTTTGAGGCGCTGGCGCGCGGCTACGTCGGCGCGGCCGGGAGTTTCCTGACGCCAGCAGAGAAGTCGTACTTGGCATTTTCCGGAAGACTCATCACCTTCACCATTGGCATCCGGTTTCTGACGGATTACCTGGCCGGCGACACCTATTTCAGGGTCCATCGCCCCCATCACAATTTGGATCGCTGCCGGACGCAGTTCAAACTGGTGCAATCCATCGTCGAACAGGAAGAGGCGATGCAGAAGCTGGTGGATGGCATCTAGCGCGGTCTCCACACAAGATGCATCTTCGATTCAACCGCTCCGCCAGCGCCACCCCTTCAGGCGACAAGAACCAGAACCCCCGGTCCTTCTGACGACACGCGCCCGTGCAACCACAATCTCCCCCGATTCTAAATGATCCACGCCGAGCCCGTTACCAGAAACTAGCGCGGTATTGTTGGCTCTCCGTCGTGATTGGCATCGGTGTGAATATTCTGGCTCAACTTGTCCATGCAACAGACCCGCGAGGTTCATTCATACTCAGTGGAGCAATGATTTTTGCGCTCTGTGTGAGCGGGGTTCTTTCGGGTGTCATTGCGCTTCTGGGTATGCGTCGTTACGGCCGCAAAGGCATACTCAGCCCAGCTATAATCGGTATTGGGTTATGGGTTCTCCTGATCGCGTTGGCACTAGTCTCTGTAATCATCGTCAAACGGTCTGGTGTTCACAGATGCAGCACAGTGCTAGCGCCGGCTACACACGCCCTCAGCGCAACGCGCGTTGTAGACCGTGAGACCGGTTTTTCCTTTGACCTGCCCGAAGGGTTCCAGCCATTTCCCTCTGCCGACGCTCCAAAGGGATTCCGCTACGCATACTTCCGGGCAAAAACTGGTGAAGCGAACCGAGTTTTGCTCGTGAGAAACCTTGGCGGGTGGCTGCCCCGTGAACATTTGAAGCCCGAACAGCTGCCAGCGGGGAAGTTGCTGACAAGCGTATCTTGGCGGGGACTTTCTGTGGACGGAATCACAGCTCGCGAGGTTGTTCAGGGAGTTGACTACCTATCACTGAACATTCAGATACCGTTGCGAAGGGAAGCTATCCAACTCACTTTCGGAGCGCCTTACAACGCATTTTTGGAACTCCGTCATGTTGCGGAGCAGGTTTTGTCGTCGCTGGAGGGAGAAACGAACTGGTGAATTGCGGTGGGCGAACGTGAAGTCGAGTTCTGGCGAGGAATCAGTATCGGCCAGAAATGTGGTTGATGGCTAACGGCGCGGATGGAGTCCTTGCGGCGAGACGCGGACTACGTGCATGAATATTAGCACGACCTTTGGCCGTGCGTGGCCCCATAGGTGCGGTGCAGCTGCTACTTCAGCGCTGCGCTGACGATCTTCTGGGCCTCGGCGACGATGGTTTCGAGATGGGATTGGTTCTTGAAGCTCTCGGCGTAGAGCTTGTAAATGTTCTCCGTGCCCGAGGGCCGGGCTGCAAACCATCCATTCTCCGTGACGACCTTCAAACCGCCGATGTCCGCATTGTTGCCGGGGGCCTTGGTCAGCCGGGCGGTGATCGACTCGCCGGCCATCGTCGTCGCGGCGATTGCTTGCGGTGAGAGTTTCTTCAGCTTCTGTTTCTGCGCCGGCGTGGCGGGCGCGTCAATGCGCGTGTAATACGGTGTGCCAAACTCCTTTGTCATTTCAAGGTAATGACTGCCGGGGTCTTCGCCGGTGACCGCGGTGATTTCGGCCGCCAGCAGGCCGAGCAGCGGGCCGTCCTTGTCGGTCGTCCATACCGTTCCATCCCTGCGCAGGAAACTCGCCCCGGCGCTCTCCTCGCCACCGAAACAGAACGAGCTGTCAATCAACCCCGCTGCGAGGAATTTGAATCCTACCGGCACTTCGCAGAGTGTGCGGCCCAGGCTGGCGACCACACGGTCAATCAGGTTGCTGCTGACGAGCGTCTTGCCGACGGCGGCCGTTGCGGGCCAGTTGGGGCGATGCGTGAGCAGATAGCGGATGGCGACGGCGAGATAGTGGTTGGGGTTCATCAACCCAACCGAGGGCGTGACGATGCCATGCCGGTCGGAATCGGGGTCGTTGCCAAAAGCAATGTCAAATTGGTCCTTGAGTTTGACCAAACCGGCCATCGCGTAAGGACTGGAACAATCCATGCGAATCTTACCGTCGTGATCCACCGTCATGAAGCTGAATGCCGGGTCAATGCGCTTGTTGACCACTTCGATATTCAGCCCATAGTGCTCTCGAATCGGTTCCCAGTAGCCCGCCGCCGCGCCGCCGAGCGGGTCCACGCCGATCTTGATGTGCGTGGCGCGAATCGTATCCATGTCAATCACCGCATCGAGGTCCTTCACGTAGGGCCATACGAAATCGGTGGGATGTGTCGTGGGCGCCTTCAAAGCGGTGGAGCAGGGGATGCGCTTGACCTCCTTGTTGCCGCTGCGCAGCAGGACGTTGGCGCGATCCTGAATCCAGTTGGTGACATCGGTGTCTGCGGGGCCGGCGGTGGGTGGGTTGTATTTCATGCCGCCGTCGGCTGGCGGATTGTGCGACGGTGTGATGAGGATGCCGTCGGCCAGGCCGTCCTTGCGATCGCGATTGTAAACAAGGATGGCGCGGGAAATGGCGGGTGTCGGCGTGAAGCCGTCGTTCTCCTGGATGCACGTCTCGACGCCGTTGGCAGCGAGTACCTCCAGTGTCGTGCGCTCGGCGGCGATCGAGAGACCGTGCGTATCCTTGCCCATGAGCAACGGGCCGTTGATGCCCTTGGATCGGCGGTAATCGCAGACAGCTTGGGCAATCGCCAGCACATGCGCCTCGGTGAACGTGCTTTCGAGTGACGTGCCACGATGGCCACTGGTACCGAAGCTTACGAGTTGATTTGGGTCGGCAAGATCGGGTTGGCGGGTGTGATAGGCCCGTTCGAGAGCTGCAACATCAATCAACATTTCCGCCGGAGCGGTTTTTCCTGCCAGTGGATGTGTTTTCATGAAATTACGTGTGCGCGAAACATGTCTCAACCTGCCGAGCGAGTCGAGCCCGGGCTACTGGCCACCTTGCGCCAGCCATGCGGTGGTGACCATGTCGAACTCGGCGTCGGCTTCCGGGTTCACCTTTTGCTGGTCGGGGTGCTGGCGGTGCCATTCAACGGATTCACGGATGCCTGCGCGGAACGGCTTGCGGCACTGGAATTCGGGCACAAACCGCTTGATCTTCGAGTTGTCGAATATTGCGGGGTTGGCCTTGTCGCCCTTGACCGTGCCGATGAGCCTCGGGCACTGCTGGCAAATGAACTCGACGGGAATCTTCATGACGTGCGGCGAGTTTACGCCAAGCGCAGCAGCGGTTGCGGCGTAGATTTGGTTCCAAGTCAGCGCCTCGTCACTGGTGATATGAAATGCCTCGCCAATGGCCGCGTCGTTTCCAGCCAGCCCTGCCAAGCCGACCGCGAAATCGCTTGTTGCTGTCAGCGTCCATGGATTCTCGCCATCGCCCGGAACGAAGACCGGTTTGCCCGCCACCAAACGGGCGGCAAGGGTGTAGCCCGAACTGGACACAGGATTCGGAAACCAGCGTGGCGAGTACGTATGCGACGGGCGAACAATGGTCATGGGAAAACGCGAGTTGTGCCACTGCTCGCACAACCATTTTTCGCATTCCTCCTTCTTCTGGGCGTAATCCCAGAACAAATTGCCCAGCGGTGTTTCCTCCGTAATCGGCAGGCGCGGCGCCGGTTTGACATAGGCTGCGGCGGTGCTGATGAAAACGTATTGGCGGATGCGACCGGTGAAGAGCGCGTAATCCAATTGCACGTCCGCCAGTTCGTAGCCGAGGAAATCAATGACGACATCCGGTGTCGTTTTGTCCAGGGCCGCGCGCATGGCAGCGGCGTCTTTGTGGTCCGCCACGACTGCGCGGTATTGAGAGGGCACGGGGGATCGTCCGCGTGTCAGAAGGGTGATCTCGTGCCCGCGACGGAACAACAATTCGGCGCAATCTGTCGAGAGGTTGCCAGTGCCGCCGATGAACAGGATTTTCATGCCACAGCCTTCAGCAGCAGCGCAGCGTTATGCCCGCCAAATGCAAAGGACTGGGTCACAGCGGTCCGGATGGTGTGTTTACCAACCGATCGCACGAAATTGAGGTCGCGGATGGGGTTTTCGAGGTTCTTGCAGACGTGAGTCGTCTGATCGCGGATGGACAACGCGGCCACCAGTGTGCCAAGCGCTCCGCTGGCTCCGATGGTGTGGCCCAGCAACGACTTGGAGGAATTCACCAGGGCCTTCTTCCCGAAAACACGCTCGATGATTTCACCTTCGGTGGAGTCGTTGAGAAGCGTGCCGGTTCCATGGGCGTTGACGTAGTCCACGTCCTGCCCGGCGCAACCCGCAGACTGAAGCAATTGCATGAGCATTCGCGAAATCTGCTCTCCATTTGGCTGCATCATCATGATGTTGTAGCCGTCGCATGTTTCCGAGTATGCCGCGATCTCACAGACGATGTTGGCGTTGCGTTTGCGCGCATGTTCCAGGTCTTCCAGCACGAGGATGCCGCAGCCGCCCTGACTGAAGAGAAACCCGGACCGATCCCGATCAAAGGGGCGATTGAGTTGGTCGTTGCTGAACGGTTGCTTGCCCTGCGCCACGAGGGTTTTGGCGACATCGAACCCGCGGAAAATCATGCCGTAGTCATCGCAGAGGTATTCGACGCCACCGGTGATGGCAACGTCGATCTCGCCGTTTCGCAGGGCGTGGAAAGCTCTTCCGATGGCCACTGTGCCTGATGAGCACGCCGAACAAGAGGTTTGCGCCGGTCCGTGAATGCCATACTTGATGGCGATGTTCGACGAGACGGCATTGGGCATGATCATCGAAACCACGAAGGGGTTGGTCCTGAAGGGGATGAGGATGTCGGATGCCATCCGTTCGATGATCTGGCGTGCCTGCTCGCGTTGGTCTGACGACTCGGTCAGCTTTGTGAGATCCTGCAATCGTTGTTGCTGCTGCGCGAGCATGTGATGCGCGGCATTCGACAGCAATGAGTTGAGGCCACCGACACCCGTACCAAGGAAGATTCCAGTTCGAGCGGAGTCGATGATGGGAAGCACATAAGCATTGCGCTTCACATCCACGAGGGAAGGGGGCAGGCCGGCGTTGTGGAGAGCCTCGGCGGCTGTTTCCAAGGCGAGCACGGCTGCGTTATCGAGCTTGGTTTTCTCGATTTCGTTGACGATCTTGCTGTTACTGGGTGGCGGGGGCAGGGGCGCCCAGACACGCGAGTTAAAATGATAGAAGTCGTTCCACTTCGAGGGGATGTCGGCAACCGATGTGTTGCCGTTGAGACAGGCGCGCCAGAATTCCTCGATAGTTGTCCCGATGGACGTGAACGCGCCCAAGCCGGTGATAACAACTCGGCGACTCATGGACTACGATTGGCTCTTGGCCAGAAAGTTCTTTTCGATATAGGCGACAGTCGTGGCGACGGTCGTCAGTTTGTCCAGATCCTCTTCAGGTATTTGTTTCTTGAAGGCATCTTCGAGGGCCATGACCAACGTGACCCGGTCCAAGGAGTCGGCGCCAAGATCGTTGACGAAATTGCTCTCGGGCTTGATCGTGTCCTGCGCGATACCGAGAACTTTCGCAATGACTGTCACAACTTGCCGATAAACTTCAGAATTAGCGGTGCTGCTTTCGCTCATACACTATCTTTCGTGACACAAAGTTGGTTTTTGCTCAAGCAATATAATTGTTACCAACCGTTGCTGCCGTGGGCTGCTTGGTCAATTTTCCGGTCGTCGAAGTTGAATTGTTTGGCAAAATCAACAATTCCCCCAATGTGCTCCCTCATGGGAGGCATGGTGGTCGGGGAAATAAACGACAGGAGCTTGCCGCAGTCGTAGATGCTTGCATCGTTGTTGATGTAGCTATCGAACAGGGCACCGACGGTCTTGTAATAGAACTGCTCCACCCGGTTGAGGTCCGCCGGAATGGAGTTTACGAAGGAAGCGTTTTCGTAACCGATATGCTCAAGGGCTGCCCGGGTGATCTCGACAGTGTTGGCAGCCTCGGGGTTGGCGATATTGAGCTGGCCGACATGCTTATGGACCGACTTGACGATGGTCTTAGCGACGAAATCCACCGGGACGACGTTCATTGTCGCCTTCTCATGGATGCACAGGCGCAGGGGGCTGTGAAGCTCCGCTTTCTTCAACTGCCAGAAGAACTTAAGCCAGCCGTAGAAGACGTCGAATTTTGGCGTGTAGTATAACGGCGCGTCCATCACCCTCCCGCAAATGATGCTGGGGCGAAGGATCTGGAAGCGAATCCCCTTCTTTTCGCAGTAACGAGCGACTTCGAGCTCAACCTTTGCTTTGGATTCCTCGTAGGGGTTGCGGTAGGCGTGCGATGGCAGGCTCAGGTAATCGTCGCCGATGCGCCCCTGCTGAACACCCGACGAGAACACCGTACCAATGTAGATGAACCGGAACGCATCATATCCGTCCAGCGCGCGCAGGAGGTTAAGGGTGCCCTCGTAGTTGTGCGCGTAAACATCGTCTCTGGCCTCCTGTGTGGTCTCCAGGTTGACGGAGCCCGCACTGTGGATGACGGTCAAAGGCTCTTGCGAAGAAATCGAGCCTCGAATGGCTTGAGTGAGGCTGCCCAGATCACAAAGATCAGCCGAAATCGGGTGGATGGATTGCCGAATCGAGGGGGTGCAGTCCGCAAGAAAATGAGGGACGAACTTGTTGTGGAGAACCCTCTCGACACGCTGGGAGGCAGCAAAAGACGGAGAACCCCTCAGAACCGGGTAAATTTGGCCTGCAAGCAATCCTTGGCTCAGCTCTCTGAGCAACTCATACAGCACATGCATGCCAACAAGCCCTGTGCTGCCGGTAATAAGAATGTTTGCTTCCGTCATAGTTCGGTCACCACGCCCTGCATACAACGCGTCCTTTGCTGAATTTTACAACAAAACGCGTCAATGAACATGAAAAATCACTCGTGTTCGACCTTTGTAATCAACAAGTGTTGACCCACTCAAGTAAACCGAAATGTTGTAGAATCGGAAGAACTAATTCAACATCATTTATAGTTTTATCGAAAGGTTGTGATCGGGCTGGTCGGTCTTTCTGCTGCCGGTCGGAGACGTCAACGAGTTGGTTTGAGCCCTGATCCGAACGAAATGCCGCAAATAGGGCCGAAAAAGACATGCTCTTGCACCTGAGAACTCACGCACCTCGCGTCATTTGGCCGGTGGTTGTGGCTTGTACGGACGCCGCTTTCGTGACGGCAGGGGAGGGTGAACGGTCATGCCTGGACACGCGCATGATTGATGCGATGTGTTGAAACTGCGGATTGGACCGGAAACCACCACCATTCGGAGGGATAGCTCTCTTGCTTCAACTTCCAACAAAAATGGCGACCCCGACGGGATTCGAACCCGTGTTGCCGGGATGAAAACCCGGAGTCCTAGGCCTGACTAGACGACAGGGTCGCAGGAAGAACGAGCGCACGAATATAGTGATGAATCGCCGCGTGTCACGCCGGAAGTTTAAGAAGTTTGACCGGAATGCGATCCAACACCGGTATTTCCGGCAGAATACCTACACCGTCAAAATCTCTTTTTCCTTGTCGCCGAGGTGGCGCTCGATTTCGGCGATGTACTGGTCGGTCAACTTCTGGACCTCCTTTTCGGCTGTGGCCAGTTCATCTTCGGTAATTTTGCCGTCCTTCTGGGTCTTTTTGACGGCTTCGAGGCCCTCGCGCCGCTCGTTGCGGATGGCGACACGGCTGTTCTCGGCGAATTTCTTGCAGACCTTGTCGAGCTCGCGGCGGCGTTCCTCGGTTGGCTGCGGCAGGAAAATACGGACGACCTTGCCGTCCACGCGAGGAGAAACACCGAGGTTGGACTTCTGAATCGCCTTCTCGATGAGGGAGACGTTGGAGGCGTCCCACGGCTGGATGGCGATGGTGCGCGCGTCGGGCGTTGAAATGCCGGCAACGTCGCGAAGGCGCATCATGGTGCCGTAGGTTTCGATCTGGAGGTTCTCCACCAACGATGTGGAAGCGCGGCCGGTGTGGACGGAAGCCAGTTCGCGTTCGAAGACCTCGACGGTCTTGAGCATCTTCTCTTCGGTTTCCAGCAGGATTTCGTCAATGCATTCTGGCATGGCATTATTCGGCAACGAGCGTGCCGACCTTTTGTCCGAGCACGGCGCGCTTGATGTTGCCGGTTCGGAACATGTTGAAGACGATGATCGGGATGCGGCTCTCCATGCACATGCTGAACGCCGTCGTATCCATCACTTTCAAGCGCCGCGTGATGGCCTCGGCGTAGCTGATCCGATCAAATCGTCGTGCCTTTGGGTTCTTCTTGGGGTCGCTGTCGTATACGCCATCCACTTTCGTGGCTTTGAGAACAACATCCGCGCCAATCTCTGCCGCGCGCAGCGAGGCGGTGGTATCGGTGGAAAGAAACGGATTGCCCGTGCCGCCACCGAAGATAATGACACGGCCCTTCTCCAGGTGGCGAATGGCACGCCGGCGCACGAACGGTTCGGCCACCTTTTGCATCTCGATGGCTGTTTGCAGCCGTGTGGGCACGCCGCAATTCTCCAAGGCGTTCTGTAACGCCAGCCCGTTCATGACCGTGGCAATCATGCCCATGTAGTCGGCGGTGACCCGGTCCATGCCGTTTCCTTCGGCCGTAACGCCGCGCCAAAGGTTGCCGCCGCCGATGACAAGGGCCAACTGGACGCCAGTGCGACGCACCTCGCGGACTTCGCGCGCGATGCGATTGACCACTGTCCAGTCAATCCCGAAACCGTCCTCGCCCTGCAATGACTCGCCGCTGAGTTTGAGCAACACGCGACGGTAGCGGGGCTTGGTTTTCATGGTTTCTAGCTCTGTGCTGGCTGGGCTGGAGTCTCCGCCGCAGGCTGCGTGGTGTCAAGCGATTCACCCACCTTCCAGCGGATGAACCGCCGGATGAGGATATTTTCGCCGAGTTTGGCCACGATGGCGGTGATCACATCCTTGATCGTCTGATTCTGGTCGCGGACATAGCCCTGCTCCAGCAAACAGACGGTTTGGTAGTACTTCTCGAGTTTGCCCTCGATAATCTTGGCAACTGCCTGTGGCGGCTTGTTCTTCACCTGCGCGGAAGCGACTTCCTTCTCGCGCTCGATGATGGCGGCGGGCACATCCTCACGCGACACGTACCGGGGCTCGGCCGCGGCGATTTGGAGTGTGATGTTCTTGACGAACTCCCGGAAGTCCGGATTGCGGGCAACGAAATCGCTCTCGCAGTTGACCTCAACGAGGACGCCGACCTTGTCGCCGACGTGGATGTAGCTCGCGATGATGCCTTCCTTGGCGGCGCGCGCCGACTTCTTGTCGGCGATGGCGATGCCGCGTTTGCGGAGGATGAGCTTTGCTTTTTCAAAGTCACCGGCTGCTTCGCCGAGCGCCTTCTTGCATTCCATCATGCCCGCGCCGGTTTCTTCGCGGAGTTTCTTTACAATTTGAGCAGAGATTTCAGACATGGTCTTACACTTGAATGATTGTGGATGATAAAACGTTTCGAACCCGCCATCCGCTACGCGCTGGCAGCGGGTGTTTCGGGGGCGGGGGGCGCTGCTGCAGCGACCGGTGCTGCAGCCGCGGGAGCCGGCAGGTTGGCGCCAAGCTCCACGAGCGCTTCAACAACCGGTTCGGTGAGGCTGTGGATGATCAGCTTGATGGCGCGAATGGCGTCATCATTGGACGGAACCGGGTACTGCACGAGATCGGGGTCGCAGTTGGTGTCGACGATCGCCACGACCGGGATGCCGAGGCGGTTGGCCTCATGCACGGCGTTTTCTTCGCGCTTGATGTCGATGACCACCAGGGCGGCGGGCAGCTTCTCCATGCCCACGATGCCGTCGAGGTTCTTGTGGAGCCGGGCGGCTTCGCGACGCATCGAAGAGACTTCCTTCTTGTGCATCTTGGCCATCTCGCCGCTCTTCTCCAGGTCCACGATGTAGAGGAGCCGTTTCACACTGCGGCGGATGGTAACGAGATTGGTGAGGGTACCGCCAACCCAGCGCTCCGTGACGGAGAACATCTGAGTTGAGGTGGCGGCTTCGCGAATGGCTTCCTGGGCCTGTTTCTTGGTGCCGACCCAGAGGATCTTGCCGCCCTTGAGAGCCGTCTTGCGGAGGAACTCACAGGCCTCCTGCAGCAACTCCGCGCTCTTGGCGAGATCAATCACGTGGATGCCGTTGCGCGCTTCGAAGATGAACTGCTTCATCTTTGGATTCCAGCGCTTGGTCTGGTGACCGAAATGACATCCTGCTTCCAACAAGTCTTTAATTGTAGCGGCCAATGTATCCTCCGTCTGTTCCATCCCGCCGCGCCTATCGCGCAGCGGAACACCCGGGCTTTCTGCCGGGGTTCTAGTTGTTGTTGTTATGTCCCGTAGTCGCGCACTAGCGCCACGCGGGGACGTTCAAAGCGCGCTACTGTAGGCATTCAGGCCGCCCATGCAAGCAGTTTCTCAATGAGATTGGTCTAATCCAATGCCCCCCTGCTTTCTGCCAGCGTAGGAGGATAGACAGGGTGCCTGTGGTTTCTTGAGTATGACGGGCAGGATGCCTGTCTTACTTCGGAGATGGGGTGGCAGCAACGGCCGTGTTCGAAGGTGGCGGGGTCATTGTGACCAAATCCCTCAGAATCGCGAGGGATTCCTTCAAAATCGGGTCGGCGGCGGGTTCTTTCGCACTATCTTCCTCGTCAGCGGCTTCGGGGTCGTCGGCGTCGCGTGTGACGGGCTTGGCACTGGCCGCCGCGGCGTGTGCCGGGCGTGGTGTGGAAGCGGACGCGACAGCATTGGTAGCGCCAACGGCGATGTCGGTAAATGTGTAGTCTGGTGAGGTTCGTGCGCGGCGTTCCTTCTTGCGCGCGGCATCGCGATCAGTGCTGGCCTTCTTCTCTTCGAGGCGCTTGGCTTTGTTGAGGGAAACAATGCCTTCCTTCAACTGCTGTTTTACACGGGCGATGTCCTCATTGAGGTAGGTGAACTCCGGGTCAGTGGCGACGCGGATCATGGACCGCTGCCGCAGTTCAGTGAGCTTGCCATTGAGTGTGCCGAAGTTCTTATGGGGGGCAGGCTCGACTTCATCATAGGGCATGGCGTTGTTAAGGGAGGACTCGCCGATTTCGCGCACGTCATACGACGATGGCATGATGATGTCGGGAATGACGCCACGATTCTGCGTCGAGCCGCCGGCGACACGGTAAAACTTCTGTGTGGTGACCTTGAGCGCGCCGGGATTGGACACTTCCTGCAACCACGCAGCGAGTGAGAGCATGGTCTGGACCGTGCCCTTGCCAAAGGTCTTGCTGTCGCCAACCACGAGCGCACGGCCGTAGTCCTGCATGGCAGCGGCGAGAATCTCGGAGGCAGAGGCACTGACATGGCTGACAAGCACCACCAGCGGGCCGTCGTAGTTGATGGACGGATCCTCATCGCGCAGCACTTGAATACGATCGCGCATGTCCTTGATCTGGACGATGGGACCTTCCTTGATGAAGAGGCCGGCCAGTGCGATGGCCTCGTCGAGGAGTCCGCCGCCGTTGCGGCGCAGGTCAAGCAGGATGCCATCCACCTTCTGGGCCTTGAGTTTCTGGATGAGAATGGAAACGTCGCGGGTGCTGCTGGTACAGTTGTTGTCACCGTTGCGCATCTTTTCGGTGTCGGCGTAGAACGACGGCAGGTCAATGATGCCAAGGCGTTTGGCAGGCACGCCGTTGGCGGCGGGAATGTCAACGACTTTGGCTTTTGCCTGTTGTTCGGTGAGCTTGACCTCATCGCGAACAAGAGTAATGACCCTGCGTACGGAGGAGTCGGGGGCATTGGCGGGAATGACGGTGAGTTTGACTTTGGTGCCCTTCGCGCCGCGGATGTGTTCGACCACCTTCGTAAGCTTCAAGTCCACAACATCCACTGGCGGCTCGTCGCCCTCGGCGACGGCGACAATGCGGTCGTTGGGTTTCAGACGCTTGTCAAGGTCGGCGGGGCCGCCTGGAACGAGACTGACGATTTTCGCGTAGCCGTCTTCCGAGCGGAGCACGGCGCCGATGCCGAAGAGCGAGAGACGCATGCCGATCTCGAAATCCTTGAGTTGTGACGCCCCGAGATAATCGGAATGGGGGTCATAGGCGTGACAGAAGGCGTTGAGATAGACCTCCAGGACGTCTCCGGAGTCCATTTCACTCACGGAACGTTGAAGCCGGTCGTAGCGGCGGGTGAGGACGCGGATGGCCTCGTCAGGTTTGGTCTTGTTCAGCGACTCCTGAAGCAGGTCGTATTTGACGCGTTCATGCCAGAGCTTGGCGCGCTCGGCTTCGTCGGCGGGCCATGGCGCCTTGGAGCGGTCAATGAGGATGGTTTCCTTGCCATCGAAGGTCATCGGCTGCTTGAGGCAGTCTTTGGCGATTGCAACGACCTGCGCGACGCGCTGCTGGTAGAGGGCGAAGATGTCGAAGCCCGGCTGCACGTCCCCCTTGCGCGTCCGGTCGGGCAGAGTGGCAAGGTTGCTTTTGAATTCCTTGACGTCGCTTTGGAGGAAGAAAAGGCGGTTGTAGTCAAGTGCTTCGATGTAGCGCTCGAGAAACCGGGCCGCGGATTCCGCGTCGAGTTTGTGGTGTGAGTAGTGCGCTTGCTCGAAGAGCGTGACTGCAAGTCTCGTGACGGCGGACGATTCAGGTGGCGGCTGTAATGCCGCGCCCAACGAGATGTTTGCGGCCAGCAACCAGACGATCAAGCCAGCGATTCGTTTCATCCACATGGCAGTATTGTTGCCTGTCGTTGCGTTCCCGGCAAGTGACAATGGGGAGAGAATGCGAAAAATTATTGGCAGAAAACACTTGCACGTTCCGGTTGGGAGAACCGGGAACTGAGGTTCCGGCAGCGAACGGAAGCGCGGACGAAGATGCGGCGATTCGGTTGACGGCGGCGCGAAAGGAAAGCTTTACCGCGTCGCGAAACGATGTTACCCGTCTAACCGATGAACACGAGTCCAGCAGCCGCAGGGAAGAAGGTCAATTTGCGCCGCCCGGGCATCATGGAGGCGGTGCAGCAGCAGGTGGAGCAACACTACCGCAGCGTGGTCGTGGAGAAGCTGCGTGCGTCCGGCAACGTGCTTTCTGCGGCGGGCCTGACGGTTCGCCTGGCGAAGCAGTTCGGCTTCTGCTACGGCGTGGAGCGGGCGATTGATCTGGCCTATTCTGCGCGGAAGGTTTTCAAGGACAAGAAGATCTACATCCTGGGCGAGATCATTCACAATCCGGAGGTCAACGAACAGATTGGCCGGATGGGCATCAAATCACTCGCTGGGAAGAACAGCGAGGCCTCGCTCGACGATGTAACGGCCAACGATGTGGTCATTGTACCGGCGTTTGGTACAGAGGTGGACACGATGAGCCGGTTGAAGGCGATCGGGTGCCAACTCGTGGATACGACCTGTGGCGACGTGCTCAGCGTCTGGAAACGCGTGACGCAATACGCCTCCGAGAACATCACATCCATTATCCACGGCAAGGCGTGGCACGAGGAAACCAAGGCCACCAGTTCGCGTGCGCTGGCGAAGGGGCCGGGGCATTACCTGGTGGTTTATGACCTCGCGGAGACCGACTACGTCTGCGACTACATTCGACAGGGTGGCAACAAGGAAGAGTTCCAGAAGATGTTCAAGGGTGCTCATTCGCCGGATTTCGATCCCGACCGCGATCTCCAATGCATTGGGCTGGCAAACCAGACGACCATGTTGCGCAGCGAGACGGAAGAGGTGCAGCGGCGGCTTCGACAGGCGATACTCGACCGTTATGGCGAGAAGGAACTGGTGCAGCGGTTCCGTTTCTTTGACACGATCTGCGGCGCCACTCAGGAACGGCAGGACGCGCTGGACGAGCTGCTCGCGCAGCCGCTGGACCTGATGATCGTGGTGGGCGGTTACAACAGCAGCAATACGTCGCACCTGGTGGAAATGTCCGAGGTCAAGCACCCGACCTATTTCATCAAGTCCGCCAGCATGATCATTTCCGACAAACGCATTTGCCACTACAACTTGAAGCAGCAGCGGGAAATCGAGACGGAGAACTGGATGCCGGCTGAACGAACAACGGCCATCGGCGTCACGGCTGGTGCGTCGTGCCCGAACAACCTGATCGAAGAAACCATCCGGCGATTGTTTGAATTGCGTGGTGTCTCGTTGGAAAAACTACTGACGGTGTAGGCGTGGCGCCGGCGTCCCTGCCGGTGTCGTTCATTGCATGACGCTTCGACAGATAGCTCGTTCGGCGTTGCGGGTGTTGACGGCGTTGCTGGCGGTTGCGGCGGCACTGTTTGCAGGCCTGTATTACTTGACCCACTGCGGACCGCAAAACCCGAAACGCGTCACGAAGACTGCGAACCCGGAGGGAATGCGGCAACTGCGTGATCGGCTCACAGCGCACGTTCAGGCTCTCGCGGGTGACATTGGCGAGCGAAACGTCTTCAGGCCGGCCGCTTACCGGCGCGCGGCGGACTACATCACCCATGCCTTTTGCAGCGCGGGCTACGATGTGGACAGGTTGTGCTACGAGGCTGACCTCGTGATGTGCGCAAACATCACGGCAACACGGAGAGGGTCAACCTCGTCCAGTCAAATTGTTGTGGTTGGCGCACATTACGATTCCGCGCTGAGCTGTCCCGGCGCGAACGACAACGGCAGCGCGGTGGCAGTGTTGTTGGAGCTGGCACGGAAGTTTGCCGGCGAGAATCCGGCGCGGACCCTCCGGTTCGTGGCGTTCGCGAACGAAGAACCGCCGTTCTTTCTCACCGACAAGATGGGCAGTCGAGTCTATGCCGCGGCGTGCCGCCAGCGCGGCGACGATATCCGCGCGATGATCTCGCTGGAGACGATGGGATACTTCAGCGACGCGAAAGGCAGCCAAAGTTATCCGCCGCCACTCAATCTGTTCTACCCTGATCGCGGCAATTTCATAGCCTTCGTTGGCAATCTCGCCTCACGATCGCTTGTCAGCCGCTCCGCCCGGGTCTTTCGCTCGAACAGCGACTTCCCTTTGGAAACGGCGGCAATGTTCGCGTTCATACCCGGGGTCAACTGGTCCGACCACGACGCGTTTTGGAGGGAAGGCTGGCCAGCTTTCATGGTCACAGACACAGCACCGTATCGCTATCGGCATTACCATGAAACGACCGACACCCCTGATAAGGTCAACTACGATGCGCTGGCGCGCGTGACCGCAGGGATCGAAGCTGTGGTGCGGGATTTGGCCAATGGAACTGACTGAAGCCGCATGTCGCGCCAGCCTCTTTCTGAAAATCGAAGCATCGCGGACAGGATTATCTGTTCTACGCCGATGTTTGTTTCTCGGGCGTACTGCCCGCTGTCGTTTTCTTGTCGGGGCGTTCTGTTTTGATCCCGAAAGCAACGATGGCGCCGCCCAAGGCTGCAATCAGCACCGTCAGGATGACCGAAATTTCCGAGAACACTACAGCGACCACGACAAGTCCCGATCCGACACAGAGGCGCAATTCGCGATTGCGCACGTAGCGGGCCACCAGCGCTGCGACCACTATCGCGACGACCGCAAGCAGCAGCAGAACCGTCGAATGGAGAGCTGCGCCGGCACTAATCATGACGGTTGTCCTTTCTCATTTGATTCCTGTCGCCTTGAAGAAAGTGTAGCAGAATACGCCGTGAGACCCAGCCGTTTGGTAGAGGTCTGTAATTCCTTGGTCAAAGATTTGCGGGTCTGCCAGCTTCGCTTCGATGGCGGTTTGTCGCACACCTTCGATCATCGCTGTAAACGTCTTTTTCGTGAAGCCTTCGACCAAGGCCGGCTTGCTCGAATCGACATAAACCATCCGGGGTGAGACTCGCACAGAACCATAGCCGGCGTCGCATAGAAGTGGGTACAGTTCACGGCCAATCATGGCGTTGCCGCCGGCGCGTCGCTGCAGTTCCACCTGGCACTGGATCGCCCGATGTGCGGCGTCGCTGTCCGGATGGAAATATGCCGAGCCGTGGTCGCCCTCGATGACCGTAATCGTGCCGTCGTCCTTGATGAGATTCTTCAAAACACGCAGCACCTCGATCGGGTTCGACAGATGCTCCAGGACAAAGCAAACAAACACGTGATCGAAGGAGCAGGGGGCAAATGGCAGTCTGAAAATATCCGCCTGCTGGAACTCGACGTTGGAGAGACCGGCCTCCGCCACCCGCCGTTTCGCTTCGGCCACGGAAGCCGCCGAGATGTCCACGGATGTGATCAGGGCCTGTGGACTGTTGCGGGCGAGTGTGACTGTCTGAGATCCCACACCGCAGCCGGCTTCAAGCACGCGGCTTCCCGCGGGATAGAACGTGTCGGAATGCAACAGCTCCACCAGCGTGGACGCTTGGTCCTGGAGGCGAATATTTTCTCGCGGGTCGTAGCCGTGAACATAGGGGTTGCTCATGCTTCCTTCCTGGGTTTGGAAATGCGTAATGGAATCTCACGCCCTCAGAAACCGGACGGCGACCGGATACCAGAGCGGGATGTGGCCTCGCGCGACAGGCGTGTGACTCAGGCGAAGCAGCGGCTGCGAGTCAAACGCGTTCACGCAGGGCGTCGGTGAGGCGGCGAATTCATCCAGAAAAAATCGTGTCATCGGTTTGAACAAATCCGACATGGTTTTTGTGGTCAGGTAATGTTCGTGAAGCCGGACCTTGGCGTGGTACTCAAATGTGGCAACGAAGCAGGACCCGCCGAAGGCTTCGTTGATGGCCTGCGTAATGCCCTCGCGGACTTGAGGCTCGATGTGCTCGAAGACCGACACGCACGAGATGTGCGTCAGGTCGTGCCGCGCCTCCAGCAGTGCCTTGAGTTCAGCATAGGTGGAGTTCGACCGGACGCATTCAATATTCTTCAACGCCGGCGCGGATCCGCGGGCATTGGGGTCCATGACGACTACCTGCTTCACCTGCTGTGCCAGGATTTCGCCGAGAAATCCCGCCCCGGTGGCCGGCGAACCCCCGCCAATATCCAGCACGACGGAGTCTTGCGTCAGATCGAGCAGTTCAATCGCCTTGAAATACTCCCAGAACCGCTGGCTCATTTTCCCGCCGCCCATGTGGCCGAACACATTGCCATCCCACTCCGCAGGATGTTCCGGCGAGCCGTAGCGTTTCCACAACTCCGATTTGAGAGCGCGGGTGACGTTCATGGTGTTTGACGCTGGCAGGACTTTCACTCGACCCGGCCAGCGCCGTCAAGCTGCCTTTCGCGGTGCTGGCGCAGGGTGGTGGCGTTGTGGTTTGTGAGGGCGGGAACGAAGGGCAGCGATCGTTTATGGTCGGAGCCTCACCAATCCTGGCGCAATGCCAGCGGTGGACCAAGGATCTCGCGCAGGACGATGGCTTGGCGGACCTCGTTGCGATTACGCAATCGTTCGCGAGAAGGGGACATACGGGCTGGAGTTGTGGTGACCGGAACAGCTTGTTTTGGCGCTGGAGTTGTTGATGGCAACTCCTCGTGAGGGGCTGGCTCCGGATGGGTGGACGGCGGCTCAACACTCGGCGACTTGGTTTCCGGACGCGCCGATGGCAGTTCAGTCACCTCGCGGCTCAGTTCAACCAGACGGCGAGGCGCTTCCTCGACGGTCTCAATGACAGGGGGCTTGGGCGGTGGAGTCTGTGCACCCGCGGGCTTCCGCAGGCGGCGCAACACTTCCTGCACTTGCTCTTCCGTCAAGGCGCGCCGCGTTTGCTGCGGTGGAATGACAGGGGGGCGTGGAGCGACAACCGGCGGACGATGTTGTGGCGGCAGTGGGCGCGGCAGTTCCTCCGGCATTTCCGGCTCCTGACCCTTCTGCATCATCTTGCTGATGCTGGACACTATCGCAATGATGATGATGACCAGAAGTCCGAACCAGTCACCTGATGCCAGTATGGGGAACGGCAAGTGCATGGATCAGTTCTGCTTCGGCTTCTCGTCGCCCGCGATGGTCTGGCGCATCGAGGTGTCCGATTGGATGTTGCGCATCCGATAGTAATCCATGATGCCAAGATTGCCCTGGCGGAACGCCTCGGCCATGGCGAGCGGCACCTGGGCTTCGGACTCGACCACCTTGGCCTGCATTTCCTGCGTGCGCGCTTTCATCTCGGCCTCGAGCGCGACGGCGGCGGCGCGGCGAACCTCCGCGTCGGCCTGTGCCATGCGCTTGTTGGCTTCGGCCTGGTCGAGTTTCAGGCGGGCGCCGATATTCTCGCCCACGTCCACGTCCGCGATATCAATGGAGAGGATTTCGAACGCGGTGCCGGCGTCCAAGCCCTTTTCAAGCGAGGTTTTGCTGATGCGCTCGGGGTTTTCAAGGACATCCTTGTAAGAGTCGGCGGAACCAATGGCCGCGACGATGCCCTCGCCAACGCGCGCGATGACGGTTTCTTCCGTCGCACCTCCGACGAACCGGTCGAGGTTGGTGCGGACGGTGACACGCGCCTTGACCTTGAGCTGGATGCCATCCTTGGCGACGCCGTCAATGGTGCTGCGGCCGCTGCTGGTGCTGGGGCAGTCAATGATGCGCGGGTTGATGGAGGCCTTGACGGCGTCGAGCACGGTCTTGCTCGTTCCTTTGGTGGCGAGGTCAATCGCGCACGCCCGGTCCCAGTTCAACGTAATACCGGCTTTCTTTGTGGCGATCAAGGCGAGCACGACTTGCTCGACGTTGCCGCCGGCGAGGTAGTGCGCCTCGAGTGGATCGGTGGAGAGATCAATGCCGGCCTTCACGGCGGTGATCCGGTTGTCCACGATGAGGCCGACGGGCACACGCCGCAGCTTCATGCCGATGAGCGAGACGATGGACACTGGCGCGCGCGCCGCCAGGGCACGAATCCAGACGTTGAGGAAGTAGAGGAAAAGCGTGATGGCGATCAGCGCAAAGACTACGAGAACGCCGACGATCAGGACTCCAAATAAACTTGCAATGCCATTCATAGATGATGTCTCCATTTCTAAACCTTCCGCACAACAATCTTCGTTCCGTCCACCGCAACGACTTGAACTTTACACTCTGGCGCAATCATGCCGCCTTCGCTCACCACATCCACGCGCCGGCCTTCGATCTCCGCGATGCCTGAAGGCCGCAAGTGGCTGCGCGCCACGCCGTGTTTGTGCAGCAGCGCGACGAAATCTTCCTCCGGGGAAACATTGCCGCTGGTTTCACCCAGCATCATACGGCGACCGGTCGGTGTCTTCGGAAAGAACTTCACCCACAAAACCAAGCCGATCAGCGTCGCGAGAATCACACCGCCCAGCAGCCATGTGCCCGCCGCGACGCCGTAGTTCGAATAAGTCATGGCGATGGCAGAGATCAAACACAACCCGCCTGCGACGCCAAACAATCCGCTTGGCAGGAATACCTCAACGATCACGAGCACCAGTCCAACGACCAACAGCAGAACAATCCATTCCCACATAGCGCTTAGACCTTTGTTACCACGACGCGGTTACCTTCAATCTTGATGACCTTCACACGCGAGTCTTTGGGAAGCAAGTCTCCTTCCGTGACGACGTCGGCCAATTGGTCGCCGAACATCGCCTTGCCGGCAGGGCGCAGAAATGACACCGCGACGCCTTCCTTGCCGAGCAAGTCTTGCGGCTGTAAGTCAATCGTGGGCGCAGTGATCTCGCCCGCACTGGTCGCCTTCAACGCCAGGTGGTCCCACGCGCTGGTGCGCGGCAGGAGTTTCGCTGCGACGGCAATCAGGAACAACGCTAATACGGCCGCCAAACCGAGGTTGATCAGCGGACGCGTCAAATCCGGGATGGAAGGCACCCACGGCCCGCCGGGATAGTGATCCACCATCGCCATCAACAACGCCACGAGAATGAACATCGTGCCGAGCATCCCGCTGATGAAATGGCCGGGCAGCACAAATACTTCCACCACCAGCAGCGCGACGCCGACCAGGAACAGCAGCGCGTATTCGTAGCCGCTGAGGCCGGCGATGTATTGGCCGAAGAAGAACAGCAGGAGGCACGCCACCGCCGCCACACCGATCAGGCCGAAGCTTTGCAGCTTGAACTCCAAGTAAATCCCCAGCGCGCCCAGGGCCATCAGGATTGGCGCGATGGTGTTGATCCAGTCAGCGATTGTTTCCACGCCGGTCGGCTCGATTTTCACGATCGTGGCGTCCTTCAATCCGATCCGGTCAACCAACTCATCCATGTCCTTGACCGTCCCACTCGATAACAGAGGCTTGGGCGGTTGACCGTATTTTCGCTCCGCCTCGACGTTCGTGAGGGTGAGGATTTCACCCTTTGGCTTGAGCACCTTGCCATCGACGATCAGGTCCGAACTGCTGTCCACCATCTTATCCACGACGTCGGAATTGTAGCCGTTGCGTTGCGCGGTTGCGCGGATCTTAGCGGCGTAGGCGGATGTGAATTTCTTCTGGATGGCGTCGGGCAGGTTTGGCGTTTCGCCGGTGGTCATCATCATCATCGGCGTGGCCGCTCCGATGACCGCGCCCGGCGCCATGTAGATATGCTTGGTGGCGACGGCGATGAAAGCGCCGGCTGAATACGCCTTGGTGTTCACGAACGTCACGGTGTCGCCCTTGAACTTGGCGAGCACGTCCATGATCGACTCCATCGCATCGCCACGGCCACCGTTGGTGTCCATGTCGAGGATGAGGGTTTGCGCGCCGACTCGTTCAGCTTCCTTGACACCCCGGCGTACCACGTAAACCATCGGCACGCCGACATCGGTCTGAATGGGGATGACATAAGCCAGCGTCTTCGTTGGCTCTGCCGAGGAGGCCATTGGAACTATGTCTGCGCCCGCCACTCCGAGCGCGACCAACCCAATCCAGAATAACGCACGCATGGTAGTGCAGAAGACTCTAGGCCAATCATCCGGCGCAAGCAAGATGAGTTGTGCGGCAAGCCGCCACAGCCCGCCGCATACTCAAAGCTCGCGAGGACCGGCGGACGGCAGCAAATCGCAAAGGGGACATGTCTCGCAGCGCGGCTTGCGCGCGAGACAGTGGTGTTTGCCGGTTGCGACGATCATGGCGTGATATTCGTTGAACAACCGCGCTCGCGCCGAGTGGTGTGCGCTTCGGTGCGACATGCCCGAGGGAGGATGTTCGGTGGGAGAGGGGACTCGTGATTCGTGATTGGTGATTAGTGATTCGACTCCCGGCAATGAATTTTCGAAAAGAGCTTTAATGTTGTGGTAGTCGGCATCATGGGGCATCCAGCCGTGACGCGCGAGAATGCGGCGGGTATATGCGTCCACGACGAAACTCTCATGGCCGCCGGCGTAGAGGAGGATGGAATCGGCTGTTTCCGGGCCGATGCCGTTGACTGAAAGAAGTCTTTCCCGTAGCGCTGGTGTTGGCTCGCGAAACATCAGTCTCAGATTGTCGCGAAACTTCGCGTGCAGGAAGTCGAGAAACGAATGGAGGCGGCGCGCCTTGACGTTGAAATAGCCGGCGGGGCGGATCAGCGCAGCCAGTCTGGCGTGGGGCAGGGCGCGCAACCGCGGCGGGCTCAGGACGCGGGCGCGATGGAGATTGGCGATGGCTTTCTCGACATTCGTCCAAGCGGTGTTCTGCGTGAGAATCGCGCCAACGCAGACCTCGAAGGGCGTGTCGCCCGGCCACCAGCGTTGCGGGCCGAAGTGGCGGTGCAGGAGCGTGAACGCTGCTGCGAGCGAAGAGTTCCGAACCAAGAGTGAAGAATCGTGACGAGTCTTCATTCCTGATTCTTCGCTTCTAACTCTTTGCTGCCTCAGCGTTGCGCCGTGGCTCGCTCCGGCGACGATCGAGTTCGCGGAGCAGCCGTTTGCGCAGACGGAGATTTTTCGGTGTCGCCTCGACGAACTCATCGGGACCGATGTACTCGATGCATCGCTCCAGGCTCATCTTCAACGGCGGCTCCAACTGGATGCCCTTGCCTTCACCCTGGCTGCGCATGTTGGTGAGTTTCTTGGTGCGGCAGACGTTGACAGCGATGTCTTCCGGACGGCCGGTTTCGCCGACGATCATGCCCTGGTAAACCGCCTCGGCGGGTCCAATGAACATGCGGCCGCGCTCCTGGATGTAGTCGAGCGCGTAGGCCGTGGCGATGCCGTCTTCAGTGGCGATGAGCACACCGCCGCGGCGCGTGTCGATCTCGCCGCGCAATTGGCCGTATTCCTTGAAGAGGTGCGACATGACGCCCGTTCCCCGCGTGATGTTCACGAGGTCCGACTCAAATCCGATGAGGCCGCGAGTGGGGATGATCGCCTCCACTGTTACATGACCGCCGACGCCGGTCTGGCTGCCGTGGTGGTTCATGTTGGTGATCTCGGCTTTGCGCGCGGCGAGATTCTGGAGGATATCTCCGAGATGATCCTGCTGGATTTCCAGCCACAGCGTTTCGATCGGCTCCAACATCTGGCCGGTCGGGCTGGGGCGATAGATGACCTCGGGACGCGACACGAGCACCTCGAAGCCTTCGCGGCGCATCTGCTCCACAAGCACGGCAATCTGCATTTCGCCGCGGGCGCTGACCATGAAAATGTTGCCGTCGTCGGTGTCACGGACGGAAAGGCTGATGTTGGTGCGCGTCTCGCGGTAGAGCCGCTCGCGGATGTTGCGGGCGGTGACGAACTTCCCCTCGCGGCCGGCGAGCGGGCCGTTGTTGACGGCGAACTGCATCTCAATGGTTGGGGGGTCGATCTCAACGAACGGCATCGGGTCGCGTGATTCGTCGTCGACGATGGTTTCGCCAATGGAAACTTCCTCAAAGCCCGCGAGACCGACGATATCGCCGGCGCTGGCTTCTTCCAGTTCGATTCGCTGCATGCCGCTGAACGAATAGAGCTTGGTCACCCGGGCACGTTCGCGACGGCCGTCTTTGTGGATGCATACGACGGAGTCGTTCAATTTGATTTTACCGGCGTAAATCTTGCCGAGGGCGATACGGCCGACGTAGTCGGAGTAGTCGAGATTTGCGATCAGGATTTGGAGTGGCGCATCTGTGTTTGCCTTGGGTGCCGGCACATACTTCACGATGGCCTCGAACAGCGGTTTCATGTCGCGGCTGTCATCGGAAAGCGCGACCTTTGCGAAGCCGTCCTTGGCGCTGGCGTAAACCGTCGGGAAGTTCAATTGCTGGTCGTTGGCGTGCAACTCCAGCATCAGGTCCACCACCTTGTCGTGGGCGCCGGCTGGATTGGAATGGGGGCGGTCAATCTTGTTCACCACCACGATCGGCATGAGGCCGGATTCCAACGCTTTTCGCAGTACGAACCGCGTCTGCGCCTGCGGGCCGTCGAACGCGTCCACCACGAGCAGGCAGCCGTCCACCATGTTCATGATGCGCTCCACCTCGCCGCCGAAATCCGCGTGACCGGGCGTGTCCACGATGTTGACCTTGTAGTCCACGCCGTCGCTGGCTTTGTAGTGGAAGCTGGCGTTCTTGGCCTTGATGGTGATGCCCTTCTCACGCTCAAGGTCCATCGAATCCATCATCCGCTCCTCGACGTGTTGGTTGGCGCGAAACGTCCCCGACTGATTCAACAGGCAGTCCACGAGCGTCGTCTTGCCGTGGTCCACGTGCGCGATAATGGCGATGTTACGAATCTTTTGCATAAAAAAATGGCCGTCACCGAAACGAGAACTACTCCGAACAACCGCAGCGTCTTCACGTTTCGGTGACGGGCGCACAGACTATGCCGACCCGCGCCCGGCTTGTCAAACACTGCGAGAACGGCAAGGACAATGGCACCAATGGCCACTTGGAACCTGCTGGAAACCCGGTCGTTACCAAATTGTTGCAACTCGAAATCGGAAATCTTCTTGCGTTCCACACGGGGAACTCATTAGTGTCTACGCTTCCGATTTTTCGGTTGGACACGCGGAATTGGTGTATCCAAGAGCGCGGCTGGGGTCGGAAATTAGACATAAACTGAGAAGATGATGAAGATGAACGCGATGAACTCTGTGAAAAGTAATTCGATGGGGAGCCGTTTCGGCCGGTTCTCAAGCTGGCTGGTGATGGCGTTGCTGATGCTGGCGGGGACGGCCATTGTTTCGGCGAGCGAAGCAGACATCAATATTCCCGACCTCAGCGCGGTCAAGTTCGACGGCTTGGGTGGCATCAGCGGTGCTATGTTGATGTATCTCGGCATCCTGATGTGCATCGTCGGTTCGGTTTTCGGTCTCCTGCAATACGTTCAGACCAAGGCGTTGCCGGTGCATGATTGTATGGCCAAGGTCTCCAATTCGATTTGGGAAACCTGCAAAACCTACCTCTTCACCCAGGGCAAGTTCCTGGCGATCCTTTGGTTTCTGATCGCGTGCTGCATGATTTATTACTTTGGCATGTTGCAGCACAACAGCGTGGGCCACATCGTTGTCATTCTGCTCGCGTCCATCCTCGGCATCCTCGGTTCCTACGGCGTCGCGTGGTTCGGCATCCGCATCAATACCGTTGCCAATTCCCGCACCGCCTTCTCGGCTCTGAAGGGTAATGCGCTGGCCACTCTTGGCATCCCACTCCGATCCGGTATGAGCGTCGGTCTGCTCCTGGTTTGTGTGGAACTGTTCTTCATGATTTGCATCCTGATGTTCCTGCCGCGCGAACTCGTCGGCCCCTGCTTCATCGGCTTCGCCATCGGCGAATCCCTCGGTGCCAGCGTGCTCCGCATCTGCGGCGGCATCTTCACCAAGATCGCCGACATCGGCTCCGACCTGATGAAGATCGTCTTCAAACTGCCCGAGGACGACCCGAAGAACCCCGGCGTCATCGCCGACTGTACCGGTGACAACGCCGGTGACTCCGTTGGACCGACCGCCGATGGTTTCGAGACCTATGGCGTGACCGGCGTGGCGTTGATCGCGTTCCTCGCGCTCGCCTTGGCGGCCAGCCCGACCATCTGCGCGACGCTCATCATCTGGATCTTCGCCATGCGCGCCCTGATGATTGTGACCTCGCTGGCGTCCTACTTCCTGAACGAAGCCATCAGCAAGAGCATGTTCAGCGGCAAGCAGGACTTCGATTTCGAAGCCCCGTTGACCCACCTCGTCTGGATCACTTCGGCGGTTTCCATCGCCGTCACCTTCCTCGCCAGCAAGCTGTTGCTCGGCGACTTCAAAGACGCGGCTGGACAGGCTCTCCCCGCCCTGTGGTGGGTGCTGTCGGTCATCATCAGTTGCGGCACGGTGGCGGGCGCATTGATTCCCGAGTTCACCAAGATATTCGTCAGCACCACGTCCCGTCACGTTCGTGAAGTCACGAACTGCTCCAAGCACGGCGGCGCGTCGCTGAACATCCTGTCCGGTTTCGTGGCGGGCAACTTCTCCGCCTTCTGGATGGGTTTGGTCATCATGTTGCTCATGTTCGTTTCGTACTACTTCTCCCAGAACCCCGCCTTGCTCAGCGTCATGCCGGCGAAGTTCCAGTTTGCCGCGCCGATCTTTGCGTTCGGCCTCGTGGCCTTCGGCTTCCTCGGCATGGGTCCCGTGACCATCGCGGTGGACAGCTATGGACCCGTCACCGACAACGCCCAATCAGTTTACGAACTGAGCCAGATCGAAGGCCGTAAAGGCATCAAGGAAGAGATCAAGAAGCAGTTCGGTTTCGACGCCGACTTTGAAAACGCCAAATACCAGCTCGAGAAGGGCGATGGCGCGGGCAACACCTTCAAGGCGACCGCCAAGCCGGTGCTTATCGGTACGGCCGTCGTCGGCGCCACCACGATGGTGTTCGGCATCATCATCCTGCTGGAAAACCTGTTCGGCGGCGTGGTCGCCAAGCTCTCCATCGTACAGCCCGAGATCATCCTCGGCCTCATCATGGGCGGCTCGGTGATCTACTGGTTCACGGGTGCCTCCTGCCAGGCGGTCGTCACCGGCGCGTATCGCGCGGTGGTTTACATCAAAGAGCACATGAAGCTCGATGCCACCACTGCTTCCGACAAGGACAGCAAGGAGGTCGTCGCCATCTGCACCCGGTATGCGCAGAAAGGCATGTGGAACATCTTCATCGTGGTGTTCTGCATGGCGCTGGCCCTGCCGTTCTTCAACGCCTACTTCTTCATCGGCTATCTGATCGGCATCGCGTTCTTCGGCTTGTTCCAGGCCATCTTCATGGCCAACGCCGGCGGCGCTTGGGACAATGCCAAGAAGATCGTCGAAGTGGATCTCCGCCAAAAAGGCACCGACCTCCACGCCGCCACCGTTGTGGGCGACACCGTGGGCGATCCCTTCAAGGACACCTCCTCCGTGGCAATGAACCCGGTGATCAAGTTCACCACACTCTTCGGCTTGCTCGCCGTCGAGATCGCGGTGACCATGACCAACCAGAACCTGAAGACCGGCATCGGCGCTGTCTTCTTCCTCATCGCGTTGTTCTTCGTCTATCGCAGCTTCTACGGCATGCGCATCCCAGAGGAGAAGTAGTCGTTGTGCGACGCCGGTGGTATAGTAATGGCTGAGGCTGGCTCTCCAGCCGGTCTCAGGGTGCGGCGGCTGACAGCGGCTGCACCAGCGCGATGAGAAAGTATTGTCATCTGCTTCTGCTGGTTTTGCTGGCTCTGCCCGCGCAGGTGTTTGCGCGGGTGGAGTCGGCGGAAGTCACGCTGGATTACGTGGCGAAGAAGGCCGAAGAGAGGGCGCGGAAACCGTTTCGTTCGCCTCGGGCTGATTTGCCGGCGGTGTTGAGGCAGGAGAATCTCGATTACGACAAGTATCGCGAGATACGGTTTCGTCACGAGCGCGCGCTGTGGGGAGCGGACAAACTGCCGTTCAACGTGGAGTTTTTCCACCCCGGCTATCTCTACCAGGAGCCGGTGCGATTCTATGAATTCACGCTGACGCACGTCCAGTCGGTGCGCTTTGTGCAGGATTTTTTCGACTACGGCAGCCTGCGCATCCAGCGGCAGATTCCAGCCGAGACGGGTTACGCGGGGTTCAAGTTGCTGGCGCCGTTGAACCGGGAGGACAAGCTTGACGAACTCGGCGCATTCCTGGGCGCGAGTTATTTCCGGCTGCTTGGCAAGGGGCAGCGCTACGGCCAATCGGCGCGCGGTCTGGCGCTGGACTGTGGCGAGGGAGACCGTCCGGAAGAGTTCCCGATCTTCACGGATTGGTGGCTGGGCAAGCCGCACCGCGAAGACACCGAACTGCGGCTCTACGCGATCCTCGATAGTGTGAGCTGCACGGGCGCATATCGGTTTGTCATCCGGCCGGGCGAGACCACGTGCGCGGATGTCAAGGCGGTGATCTACTTCCGTGAACCCAAGGACGTGCTCGCTGTGAACAAGGACCGCAAGCCGCTCAAAACCCTGGGGGTTGCGCCGCTGACGAGCATGTTCTGGTTTGGGGAGAACTCGGAGCGGAAATTCGACGACTATCGCAGTGAGGTGCATGACAGCGACGGGTTGTTGATGAAGATGGAGAACGGCGAGACGCTCTGGCGGCCCCTGAACAATGCGTCCGTGATGCGCCATCAACGGTTCACGGCGAACAACGTTCGCGGATTCGGCCTGCTCCAGCGCGACCGCGAGTTCGCGAGCTACCAGGATATATTCAATCAGTATCACCAGGTGCCGAGCGTTTGGGTTGAGCCGCAGGGATTGTGGGGGGAGGGCGAGGTGCATCTGGTGGAGTTGAGCACGCACGCGGAGGGTCTTGATAACATCGTTGCATTCTGGGAGCCGAAGGTGAAGCCGCAACCAATGAAACCGTTGCAGTTCGGCTATACGCTTTATTGGACGCGCGAGACCGACCGCACGTTGTCTGAGAACAAGGTTGTCGCCACGCGTATCGGCGCCGATGGGCGCAACCCGAAGCGCCGGGAGATCTCGATTGATTTCGCCGGGCCAAAACTCGCGCCTTTCGACGAGAATAATCCGCCGGCGGTCGTCGCGAGCTGCAGCGAAAATGGCGCCGTCACAGAGGCGCAGGTTTTTCGAAATCGGTTCAGCGGCACGTGGCGTGTGATCCTGAAGATGGAGCCGAAAGCCGGCAACACCGCGCCGGTGGACATCCGTTGCACTTTGAAGAAAGGGGAGGAGGTTCTCACTGAGACATGGACGTACCATTGGAGTCCTCCCTAAGTCCGGCGCTGTTGCGCACGCCGGAGCCGGGCCGGCTCGCGGGGCGGCCGTTGGAGGAATGGAACGCCGCTTACGCCAGGGTTGAGAGCTATTTTCACGCGCTGCGCGTACAGAACAAGGTTCTGCTTGGACAGCTCGTGTTGCATGTGCTCGACCGCGCGTTGCGCCGCGCGCCGAACGAACCCGCCCGCTCCATTCCGCAGATTGCCGCGGAGGAAATGGATCACGTCGTCACGGAATGGTTTGCGCAGGTCCTGCAGGAACCGCCGATGGGTGCCGACCGAATGCTCTCCACGCGCGGGCGGCTCGCCCTGCTGCTGGCCGACATGCCGGGTAAATGGCAGGACCAGTTCCTGCGACCGGGGCCGTGGCCTGGAGAATTTGTGAGCGCGATGCGCGCAGCCTATTTGCGCGCCGGACCGGATTTCCAGCTCTCGCAAATGACACCGCGCCCGCTCGACCTCGGCCCGATCACGACGCTGACCAAATTCAGCCGGCTGCCCTATACGAAGATGCTGGCGATTTGGATCGTGTTCGCGTTGCTGCTCGTCGCGATCTTCATCTTCACGCACTGATATGGCCGCCGAACACACCAATCCGCCATTGACGGTGACGCCCCTGCGGCCGCCGCAGCGCGGGCTGCGCGTGTTCGCCTTCTACTCGGCGGCCGTGCTGCCGACGGGCGTTGTATCATGGCTGTTTGCAGACCTGCTGTGGCGCACCGGCTGGACGGCATCGAGCAGCGTGCTGCTGGTGTTGTTCATCATCCTGTTCCTGCTGACTGCCATCGGTTGCGTGCATGGGGTGTTCGGTTTTTTTGTGCGGCGGTTCTGTGGCGACCGGCGCATTACGACGCTGAACGACTACCGTTCACAGAGCATCGCGGATATCAGCACGGCCATCGTGTTTCCGATCTATAACGAGGACACCGAGCGCGTTTATGAAGGTTTGCGTGCGACTTATGAATCCCTCCGGCAAACCGGCCAGCTTCAGCGTTTCGACTTTTTCGTCCTGAGCGACTCAACGGATCCCGACAAATGGATTGCGGAAGAGAGGCGCTGGTTCAGTCTCATTCGCGACCTGGACGCACTCGGCCGCATTTATTACCGCCGACGGCTTACCAACGAAGGCAAGAAGAGCGGCAACATCAGCGATTATTTGCGCACGTGGGGGCGGCGTTATCGTTATTTCATCGTGTTCGACGCCGACAGCGTCATGCGCGGGGAGACGGTTGTGAATCTGGTGAAACTGATGGAGGCGAACCCGACTGTCGGCCTTATCCAGACCGTGCCTGCGCTTGCCAACGCCAACTCTCTTTTCGGTCGTATGCAGCAGTTCGCCAACCGCCTCTACGCGCCGGTTTACATCGCGGGGCTGAACTTCTGGGCGCA
Organism: uncultured Verrucomicrobiota bacterium; assembly: GCA_964524715.1. Taxonomy (GTDB): domain Bacteria; phylum Verrucomicrobiota; class Verrucomicrobiia; order CAIQCK01; family CAIQCK01; genus CAIQCK01. Next base: position 35,499 of record CAZGGF010000450.1, read on the forward strand.
GAGTTTTGGCAACTACTGGGGCCACAACGCGATCATCCGCACCGAGCCGTTCATGCAATTCTGCGACCTGCCGCAATTGCCGGGCCGCAAACCGTTTGGTGGACAAATCCTGAGCCATGATTTCGTTGAGGCCGCGCTGCTGCTGAAGGAGAACTGGCAGGTCTGGCTCGCGACCGATCTCGAAGGCAGCTACGAGGAAGGCCCGCAAGGTCTCATCGAAAATGCCCAGCGCGACCGGCGTTGGTGCCAGGGCAACCTGCAGCACGGGATGGTGGTCTTTGCGCGCGGCTTGCGGGGCCTCAGCCGCCTGCATCTTGCGCTCGGCATCTTCGGCTACCTCGCCAGCCCGTTGTGGTTGATGTTCCTCCTCGCTTTCAACTGGGCGCTTTGGTTCAAACACCACACGGGGCTCTCCGACATCACGGTTGACGCGTTCACGCCGTTCATCCGGCTTACGGGCGTCGAGCATGCGCTGCTGGTTTTTGCCGTATGCATGAGTGTGATCTTCCTCCCAAAGGTGCTTGCACTTGTGGACTTGGCCTTCGACCCGCCGCGCCGCCGCGCATTCGGCGGCCTGACGCGCGCCACCGCCAGCACTGTGATAGAAACAGTTTTTTCAGCCTTGCACGCGCCGCTGCAAATGCTCTGGCACTCCAAGTTCGTCGCCACCATTTTCTGTGGCCTTGGCGTGCACTGGGGGCCGCAGCGCCGCGACGCCGATGGGACCGCATGGGCTGAGGCGATCTGGCAGCATTGGGGTCACACACTGACGGGCATCGTCTGGGGTGTGCTTGTGTGGTGGCTCGACCGGCCGACGTTTTGGTGGTTTGTGCCGGTTCTTGCCGGGATGATCGCCTCCATCCCTCTGAGTGTTTTCACCAGCCGCGGCAGTTGGGGGCAGCGTGCGCGCAGTCTCGGCCTGTTCCTCACGCCAGAAGAAACCTGCGCGCCTCCGGAACTCGCATCACTCTGCTCGCGCATGACCGCCATCGAAGCAGCCCCGTGTCCCTCCAGCACTGGCCTCGCGCAAGCCGTGCTCGATCCCTATGTCAACGCGATCCACGTTTCGCTCCTCCGAGAGAAGCAACTCAATCCAGTCTATGCCGAAGCACTGGCGGGCCTTGGTTGGAATCCGGAAACCGTGCGCGCGCTGGGCCAGAAACTCCTCGCTGACGGACCGGACGCGTTGAAGCCTGACGAGATTCTCGTGGTTCTTGCGAGCGCGGACACAATGCTGTGGCTGCATCACCAGGTATGGCTTCGCCGTCCCGAAGCGCTCGCCCCTTGGTGGGAGCACGCCATCCTTGCCTGTGCGCGTTGACAGCATTTTAAGACCCATCTCTGAAGAGAAATCAACGCAGTCAGAGACTTGCTTGGTTCTAACGAGGACCATGTCGGGCAGCCGCATGGCGCTTGTCAGTTTGCGGGGTGAACTTCGCGCTTGCGCAAGGGCGGGGGCCGCCTACGATGTCGCCGAAATCACCGATGAACTCGACGACGGCAACGATGCAGCCCTCAGCGCAATCCACGGACTCGAGTTGTTGCTTCGTCGGTAACGCTTGAAATTCCCACCACTCCGATGACGGCAAAAGAAAACACTCAGAACACATTGCAGAAGCTGCTGAATGACCCGGCGGTTTCGGAAATCATGATCAACGGGCCTCGCAAGGTTTTTGCGGAGAAGAACGGGAAGAAGACTCTGACGGATGTCTCGTTTGCCAGCGATGAGGACGTGTTGAAATGGGTTAGGGAGATTTACGCCGCCAGAAGCAAACGGCTGGACGGTGAAATCCCCTATGCGGATGTCTGCATGGAAGACGGCACGCGTATCAACACGATCATTTCGCCAGTTTCCCGTTTTGGCGTGTGCGTGACGGTGCGAAAGTTCTCCCAGGAAATCAAGACGGCAGAGGACTTGGTCAGGGTGGGCACGTTGAATCGAAAGGGGTTGGATTTCCTGCGGGCGTGCGTCAAGGCCAGAGTGAATATGATTTTTTCCGGCGGGACCGGTGTCGGCAAGACCACGGCCTTGCAGATGCTGACTCATTATTTTGCCCCGGACGAGCGGGTGATCACCATTGAGGACTCGGCGGAACTGCAGCTCGATCAGGCGAACTGGATTTCTTTGGAGACCAAGAGCGGGGACAGGGACGGCCGCGGCGAGGTTTCTTTGCGTGATTTGATCCGCAACGCACTTCGCATGGCGCCTGACCGTTTGATTGTGGGGGAAGTCAGGGGGTCTGAGTCCATTGACATGATGCAGGCCATGTCCATCGGGTTGTCGGGGACGATCGGCATTGTGCATGGGAATTCGCCCCGGGAGGTCGTTTCCCGCTTGGAGACCATGATTTTGATGTCGGGGATCAACCTGGCGCCGCAAGAAGTGAGGAAGATCATTGGCTCGACCATTCAAGTCCTTGTGCAGATGCAGCGGATGCCGGACGGCAGCCGCAAGGTTGTTTGCATTACCGAGGTCCGCGGCATCGACGGAGAGGAGAATCCTCAAATCATCTTCAATGATCTGTTCGTCCATGGGTTCATCAAGAAGGACGGCGAGGGCAAGGATGTTTTTGGTTTGAAGCCGGTCTTCAAGAAATACCCTCTGTTCCATGACCGAATGAGAAAAATGAACCTGATTTCGGACGCGATGTTTGAGGATGATTAGTCGGCGTCTGTCTCGGGCAGCGACAGGGTTTGTTGCGGGGGATGAGTCGGAGGCGTGTTTTTGGACGGAATAGATCGGCCAAGGTGAACCTCGCGCCAAGAACGCCGTCCCCACTCTGCCACCGTCGTGGGCGATCCCTTTAAGGACACTTCCTCTGTGGCGATGAACCCGTGATCAGGTCCATCGCGGACCATGCAGGGCGAAAGTCGGCCCCCGGTGTTTATATATTTTGCTTCCTCCCGCTCAAAGGCGCAGAGTGGGGGAGTCGGCCGCTGTGGCTAAGACAACCTTCTATGCAAAAATCACCCACTATTCGCAAAGTCGCTTTTCTTGGCGATTACCTGCCGAGAAAATGCGGCATTGCAACGTTCACGACGGACTTGCGTTGCGCGGTGGCAGAGGAGTTTCCTGCAATGCAGTGTCCTGTAGTGCCGGTGAATGACCGCGAGGGTGGTTACGAGTATCCGGCGGAGGTGCGATTCGAGATTGCGGAGCAGGACTTGCCGTCCTACCTGCGCGCAGCCGATTTCCTGAACATTACAGACGTGGATGTGGTTTGCGTTGAGCACGAGTTCGGCATCTTTGGCGGACCGGCGGGCAGTCATGTGCTGGCGCTGCTGCGCGAACTGCGAATGCCCATCGTGACCACGCTGCATACGGTGTTGCGCGAGCCGAATACGGAGCAGCGGCGCGTGATGCGCGATCTGGTCCGGCTTTCGACGCGGCTGGTGGTGATGGCCGAACGAGGCCGGGAGTTGTTGCGTGAAGTCTATCGGGCGCCGGCGGCCAAGGTGGATCTCATTCCACACGGCATTCCAGACATGCCGTTTGCGGACCCCAATTATTTCAAGGATGAGTTTGGCGTGGCGGGCAAACAGGTGTTGCTCACGTTCGGCCTGCTCTCGCCAAACAAAGGCATCGAATTTGCGTTGCACGCGCTGCCGGACATCATCCGGGAATTCCCCAACGTCGTCTATATCGTGCTCGGCCAGACCCATCCCAATCTGCTGCGCGACGAGGGCGAGGCGTATCGCCTGAGCCTGGAGCGGTTGGCGAAGGACCTTGGCGTGCAGAAGAACGTCGTCTTTTTCAACCGGTTCGTTGAGTTGGAGGAGTTGATGCGGTTCATCGGCGCGGCGGACATCTATCTGACGCCTTACCTGACCGAGTCGCAAATCACCTCGGGCACGCTGGCCTACGCGTTTGGCGCGGGCAACGCGGTCGTGTCCACCCCTTACTGGCACGCGGCGGAACTGCTGACCGCGGAACGCGGCAAGCTGGTGCCGTTCCGTGACGCCGCCGCCATCGCGAGCGCCGTGGTGGCACTGCTGCGGGACGAACCGTTGCGCCACACGATGCGGAAGAACGCCTATCGATTGGGGCGCGACATGATATGGAGCCGTGTTGCGCAACTCTATGTGAAATCCTTCGATCAGGCGCGTCGTGACCACAGTTTCGTGGGGCGAAAATCGTCACCCATCAAGACGCTTGACGAACAGCCGGGCCAGTTGCCGGAGATGAAGCTCGACCATCTGTTTCGGATGAGCGACTCGACCGGCATTTTCCAGCACGCAAGTTTTACGGTGCCCAATTTCTCGGAAGGCTACTGCACGGACGACAACGCCCGCGCGCTGGTGCTGGCAATGATGCTGCAACGATTGGGCATAGGTTCGCGGCGGCTCAGTGAGCGGGCGGCCACGTATGCGGCATTCTTGAACCACGCCTTCGACCGCAGGCGCGGGCGGTTCCGCAACTTCATGAGTTTCGATCGCAGATGGCTGGAGGAAGTCGGCTCGGAGGATTGCCAGGGTCACGCGCTGTGGGCGCTGGGGCTGTGTGTGGGACAAGCGGGGCAGGGCAGTTTTCAAATGCTGGCGGCGCAATTGTTCGAACAGGCGTTGCCCGTCGCCGCCGAGTGCACGTCGCCGCGCGCGTGGGCGTTCACGCTCATCGGCGTTGACGAATATCTGCGCCGGCTGAGCGGCGACCGGCGCGCGCGCCAGATTCGCGAATCGCTCACGGCAAAACTGATGCAGCGCTATGCCGACGCCGCAACCGAAGAATGGCAGTGGTTCGAAGAAATGGTTTCCTACACGAACGCCAAACTTCCGCATGCGCTGATCCTCAGCGGGCGGTGCATGAACGACGCCGCGGTGCTGGAGACGGGCCTCAAATCGTTGCGCTGGCTGATCAAAGTGCAGACTTCGGATGCCGGCTCTTTTCGCCCCATTGGCTCGAACGGGTTCTATACGCGCGGCAAGGAGCGCGCGTTGTTCGACCAGCAACCCATCGAGGCGCAGGCCACGGTGTCTGCCTGCATCGAGGCCCATCACGCCACCGGCGACATGGTTTGGGTGGCCGAAGCGCGCCGGGCCTTCGAGTGGTTTTTGGGGCGAAACGATCTGGGCCTCGCTCTTTACGATTCGGGCACCGGTGGTTGTCGCGATGGCTTGCATGTGGATCGCGTAAGCCAGAACCAGGGCGCCGAGTCCACGCTGGCCTTCCTGCTCGCGCTCGCGGAGATGCAGGCGCTGCAGAACACCCTTACCAGCTTTAAGGAACCGATAGGCGAGTAGCATTGGCCATCCCATGAAAACCACAACCGTCCATGCGAAACGCATCGGGCCGACGCTGACCCCGGACCGCTCGCGAGTGCTGATGCGCCCCTTTTATCCCAGCAGCGACGACATCGCGCGGAGGATCGTCCGCCGTGTCCTGGCTCTTTCAGACGAAGACGTCGCGAATTTGCTGAGCCAGGTGCTGGGCGAGTTTGGGGACCGGCACGAACATGTGGAACAATTGGTCCGCAACCGTTTCGCACAAGTGCGTCATTATCTGGGCGAGGCGTGGGAGACTTCGCCGGAACGGCAGGCGCTCATCGGCTCTTACTTCACACACGAATACTCTCCGGAGTCCGCGGCGCTGTTCAACCCTTCCATTGTGCCGCACCCCGACCAGACCGGACTACCCAAGGGCGCGTTCCGTTTCATCCTGAGCTTGCGAGCCACGGGTGAAGGGCACATTTCCTCCATCACCTTCCGCATGGGCACCGTGAGCGCGCAGCATCGGATCACGCTCGCGCCGGCTGTGCCGTTTGTGACAGAGCCGGAGCGCGTGCCCAACCCTGCTTACGAGAAGGCGCTTTTTTGCCACAAACTCCAGGAGGCGGGCGTGCAAAACGACTTTTGCCAGCGCGTGCTCGGCCATCTTCCCGAGACCTTCATTCTGGACGACCTGCGCCGCGTCCTGACGGCGGAGCGCCGGCAAACGGACCCGGCCGACGCCACGGCTGACCGTGCCGTGCGCGGCATTCTGCTGCTGGCTGAATCGAACTATGAAGTGAACTTTGCTCCCGGCAGCCGAATTTCCCAGCGCGTCCTCTTCCCGTCCACGGCCAGCCAGAGGAACGGTATTGAAGACGCGCGTTTCGTCCGCTTTCAGAATGACGACGGCAGCTTTACCCACTACGCCACCTACACCGCTTACGACGGCAAGATCACCCTGCCACAATTGCTGGAGACGCCGGATTTTCTCCACTTCAAGTTCAGCACGCTCAATGGTCCCGCCGTGCAGAACAAAGGCATGGCGCTGTTCCCCCGCAAGATCAATGGCCTCTACGCCACGCTCTCGCGCCAGGACGACGAAAACGTCTTTCTCATGTATTCAGAGCAACTCCACTTCTGGTATGAGGCGAAAACGTTGCTGAAGCCGGAACAGTCGTGGGAATTCATAAAGATAGGCAACTGCGGTTCGCCTATCGAGACGGAGGCGGGCTGGCTGGTATTGAGCCACGGCGTCGGTCCGATGCGAAAGTACTGTCTTGGCGCGTTCCTGCTGGACCTTGCCGACCCCACGCGCGTCATCGGCCGTTTGCGCGAACCGTTGCTGGCCCCGAACGAAGCGGAGCGCGAAGGCTATGTTCCCAATGTCGTTTACACCTGCGGTGCACTGCTCCACGGCCGCGAACTCGTCATCCCTTATGCGATGAGCGACTACGCCACCAGTTTCGCCACCGTCTCGCTCGATGAACTCCTGGCGGCGATGGAGTGAAACGGCTGCCGTTCTCAAACCCGGAACGCGTTGTTGTCCCTTGACACTCCCGCTGGTGCGGCAAACACTGCTCACCCATGCGCACGAGGACCAGAACCGAACGGGGGCCGGCACCGCGACGACCGGTCAAAACTCCACCCATTCTTTTTGAAAAGACTCAGGCTGTGCTCAAGCAGGTCGAGCAGCGGTTGGGACACCGGCTGTTGACCTACTGGAATTCGCCCAATGGCTCGATTTGCGGCAATGACGTGATCGGGCTGTACGGCATTCTCAAGAGCATGGGCTGGAGCAAAGAGCTCTCGTTTTTCATCAAATCCGACGGTGGTTCGGGACAGGCTTCACTACGGATGGTCAACCTATTGCGGCAGTTCTCCCGGCGGACCACGGTGTTGGTGCCCTTGGAGTGCGAATCCGCTGCGACGATGTTGGCGTTGGGCGCTGACCAGATCTTCATGGGGCCCATGGCTCATCTTTCAGCGGTGGATACTTCGTTGACGCATGATCTCTCGCCTATCGACCGGGACAACGACCGGGTGAGCGTCAGCCAGGACGAATTGCAACGCGTCGTGCGGTTGTGGCAACAGGAGTCGGACCGGGAACGCTCGAATCCCTATGGCGGCTTGTTCCAATACATCCATCCGTTGGTCATCGGGGCAGTAGATCGTTCGAGCGCCTTGTCGATCAAGCTCTGCCTCGAGATTCTTTCTTACCACATGAAGGACATGAAGAAGGCCCGGCGCATCAGCCAGACCCTCAACTCCGCCTACCCATCCCACAGTTATCCGATCACGTTGCGCGAAGCGCAGCGGATAGGGCTCAATGCCGAACCGTTGAGCGAAGAAATCAACCGGCTGCTTTTGGAACTCAACGAAATCTACTCGGAGATGGGGCAGAAGGCATCGGTTGATTTCGATGAGCGCAATTCGCACGACAACAGTATTGTGAACATCATGGAGGGTCGCGACCTGCAGATTCTCTTCCAGACTGACAAAGACTGGCATTATCGGACCGAGGAGCGGCGGTGGGTGTCTCTAAACGACCGCAGCGGGTGGCGAAAGGTGGAGAAGATCAAGAATAAGCTGGTCGTGTCCACGTTTCATATGCGGTAAACCGCAGGACGTGCCGCTGATCTTCTTCATCAGATGCCGCGGTTCCTCCGCAATTGTTGGTTGCTGCCGGAGCATACTGAGAGATTAACAGCAGTGATGTCTTGGACGCGAGGGGGAGATGGCCATTGTGCCGGTACACATAAAGACGGGAGCCGGGCTGGCGGCTCATGGTGCTCCGAGTAGCGACCTCGAACCTTACGTCCGAAACGTTCCTGCGCCGACTCCCGCAAGATGGACGGTAACGTGGGATAAACCACGTCACGCGCTTCAACGGATCACGTCATAACCGGAATCCGTTGAAGCACGAGAATATTACTGCGGAGAACTCTTGGCGGCAAGCTTCAAGGTGGCCTGTCGAAGTGTCCGTCGGGCCGAGAGAGAACAAGCGGTTGTGCCATCGGTCGGTTCGTGGCGGGCATATGCAGCGACAAGCAAAAAGAGCGTCTCGTTTGCACGAGACGCTCTTTGTCAGAACTTACGTTCTTTCGGCGATGCCGCCATGCTTAGTAACGGTTGCCGCCGGAACGGCGACCGCCGCCGTAGCCGCCACCACCGTAACCACCACCACCGCCGCCGCCACGAGGACGCTCTTCGCGCGGACGGGCTTCGTTGACCGTCATGGCACGACCGTCGAGATCCTTGTTGTTCATCTGGGCGATAGCCGCCGTGGCTTCTTCCTGGGTGGCCATCGTCACGAAGGCGAACCCGCGTGACTTTTGGGTGAACTTGTCCAGGATCAGGTCGCACGACGTGACGTTGCCGACCGTTTTGAACAGATCCATGAGATCGGTTTCAGTGGTGTTGAATGACAGGTTTCCTACGAATAGCTTGGTAGCCATTTTATGTTGTTTCTTTCTGCTGCCGTGGGAGCTTAGCGGTGACTGTTCCCGATTATTCGGGTTTCGGATTATCACCAGCTCTGGAGGGCCACCTGACAATCTACCAACTCACTGTTAAAATCTCGCCTCTGCGAGCGAGGGCACCATAGGACCTTGTGACGGGAATGCAACAACCTTTTTTCAGAATCTCGCGGCTCGTGGCTGCAAAATGAGTCTCCGGCAGTTGTGGCTATTGGCCGGTTTTCGTGCGATACTATGGACCACGGATGTGGATACAGTCCGTTATGTGACGAAAGCTGGCGAAGACTACGATATCCGGTTTGTCGAGAAGCAGACGCCGTTGAGAAACACCTGGGTCATCTTTGAGGTCAGGAATGTCTCGGATGACACGACCACCGAACAGGGGATTGCCTTCGGGCGCCAGTTCATGAAAATCATCGAAGCTAAGGAAGGGTTTTCAGAACAGGGCTTGTAGCAACCGGCCTTGCCTCGTCGGAAAAGTGCTC
>CAZGGF010000451.1:0-1571 GCA_964524715.1 uncultured Verrucomicrobiota bacterium
CCAAGGCTTGGCGACGTTGCTGCAAGACTTGAAAGACCGCGGTTTGCTCGAGACCACCATTGTGTGGTGCACCGGTGAGTTTGGCCGCACACCGAAAGTCTCTTGGGAACCGCCTTGGAACGGCGGGCGCCACCATTATGGCAACGTGTTCAGCGTGCTGGTTGCCGGCGGTGGTTTCAAGGGCGGCCACGTTGTTGGCTCGTCTGACGCAAAGGGCGAAGAACCCAAGGATCGTCCGGTATATCCGGTGGATCTTCTTGGCAGTATCTACCAGCTGGCGGGAATCGATGCCACGGCGAAGCTGCCTCATCCAATGGGCTTGGAGGCTCACGTGTTGCCCTCTGCCGCGGAAGGCGTGAAGTCGAACGGACTTTTGACAGAGATCATGTAGCAAATTGCGGCAACCACGGAATGCGCGGAAGGACACGAAGGGCCTGTGGTGACGCTTTGTGGGTTCTGTTCATTCCGTGGTTCTTTTTGTTCAAATAAGGAGCAGTCTATGCGCAAGGTAAACTGGCTCGCGGTGTTCGGGATGGCCGGTGTTGTAGCGACGGCTCCGTTGGCGTTGGCGCAGACCAGACCCTACATCGGCTACGTGTATCCTGCTGGTGGCCAGCAGGGCACCACGTTTCACGTCAAACTCGGTGGACAAGGCCTGGACGGTGTTAACGGCGTGGTGGTTTCTGGCCCGGGCGTCACAGCCAGGGTGGTCGAGGATTGCAGGGCAACCAATAATCAGGACCGACAGTTGCTGGATGAGCAATTGAGGGATTTGCGGAAAGCGAAGGCGATGGCTGCTTCGACGACGCCTTCGGCGGCGGGGGAGGGGACGGCCGCCGCAGTCCAGGATGAGGCCACGCGGAAGCTCATCATGCGAATCGAGAAAATATTCCGCGAGAACGTGGACACCCCTGCCAGTCGCGCGCTTGCCCGCATTGTCTATGCGGAAGTCACCATAGATACCGATGCGGCTCCGGGTGAACGGGAACTGCGCTTGGTTACGCGGCGTGGCGGCGCGTCAAACCCGCTCGTTTTCCATGTGGGACAACTGCCCGAGTACTGCCGCAAGCCGATGAAAACAGCCAGTTATCAAGTTCTCGGCAAAGAGTATCTCGCGCTGCGGAAGCGACCGGACAACGAGATCGAGGACCGCGTGGCCATTCCATGCACGGTAAACGGGCAGATCGCTGCCGGCGAACTCAACCGCTACCGGTTCGAGGCGCACAAAGGCCAGCAACTGGTCATCACCACCCTGGCCCGGCAATTGATCCCGTATCTTGCCGATGCGGTGCCCGGCTGGTTCCAGCCGGTGCTGACGCTCTACGATGCCAGCGGCAGGGAATTGGCTTACGACGACGACTATCGCTTCAAACCGGATCCGATCATTGTCTACAGGATCCCGCAAGATGGCGAATATGTGTTGGTCATCAACGACGCCATCTTTCGGGGGCGCGAGGATTTTGTCTATCGAATCACCATTGGCGAGACGCCGTTCATCACGAGCATTTTCCCGCTGGGGGGGCGGGTGGGCGAGCGGGGGTCGGTCAAAATGAAAGGTCTGCATCTGGGCG
>CAZGGF010000452.1:0-3561 GCA_964524715.1 uncultured Verrucomicrobiota bacterium
GAACAACCCCCTTCTTCGCCTCGGGCCCGCTGTGGCACTTGGCGCAGTGTTTGTTGAGCACAGGCTGCACGACTTCAACGAACGCGAACGGCCGGCCGCCGAGTTCACCCGGTTTGATGTGAGACGGGGGCCGCTGCATCGCCATCGGCATGGCGCGTGTTTTCGTCGGCGCGGACATGCGATGCTCGTGGCAGCCAACACAGGAAGTGCGTTCGCCGGGCTGAACGTAGGTCGTCGAACGCATCGTCTGATATGCGAAGCCGTCCTTGTCGAGCGCCTGGAACAAGACCGGTTTATGCGCGGGCACAATGAATCGCGCGGAACCGTCGGCCTCCACCGGCACGGTGCCGAGGATGGCGCGCGTGTTTTCCTCGCCTGCGATGCCAACGCGCGGCGAGTTCGCGAGCCATGTCGTCTTCGGAAATATCTGGACGATGCGCAGTTCCTTGATCGTGCCGCGCGGCACGTCGCCAAGACCCTGATAGATGTCGGTGATGAGCATTTCGCCCGTCGGCGGCGCCTCGGCGATCAGTGCGCTCGGCAATGCAGGCGGCATCGACCGGGGCTGCAACGGAATCGGACTGGTACAGCCGAGTTTCGCATCACGGTAGATCAACTCGCGGTTGCCGGCGGCGTCGAGCAGGTAGAGCCCGAGCGCGTTGTCGGGGTTCGGATTGTGCAGATGCTCGCCCTCGAAGATCAGCCGGTCGCGGCTGTAGGCGGCCAGGAAATATTTCTCCGACAACGGCCATGGCGATGCGCAGTACTCGGTGATCTGGTTCGACTCGGCTTCTGGATATGGCCCCGGCGTGATGCGCGTGATGGCATCCTGGCTGTTCGGGTCCACCGCGGGGTCGAGCACGCAAATCGGCCCGCCCGTGACCGCGTGATGCGCCGACGCAATGAACGCGATCTTGCGGCTGCTGGGAATCGCTTTCGCCTGAAATGTGCAGTGCGGCTTGGGCGTCGCATTGCCCCAAAGTGCGATGGGATTGGTGCCATCGGGTCGCGCGGACCAAAGGTTTTGGTGCGTGACGGCGTCGCGATCAATGTAATCCCAGCGCGCGAACAGAATCTCGCCGGTGTTCGACATGGACGGAAACCATTCACTGACATCATTAAGCGATAGAATGCGTAGGTCGGAGCCGTCGGCATTCATCCGATGCAACGTGTAGCTGTGCCAACGATTGCTGAAGTTCGGTCCGAAGCAGCGCGAATAACTGCGCCGCCGTGTCGAAACGAACGCGATGCCGCCGTCAGGCAGATAGCACGGCATCATGTCGTCGTAACAACCACGCGTGAGCTGGCGCAAACCAGTGCCGTCCACGCCCACTTCGAAGATGTGGAAATAGGCGCTCTCGTCACCCTGCTCGTTGACGGGAAGCATTTTCGAGTCCGGCGTCTGCGATGGACATGCAACGAACGAAAACGCGACGCGTTTGCCGTCGTAAGAAAGGCATGGCTCCAGATAATTGCCGGCGGGCAGTTGTGAACCCACGATGTCCCGAACAGCGAGCGAGCCGCCAACCTTCTCCAATACAAACAACCCACCGCCGGGCCGCTGCCGCCAGCCAAAGTACTGGCCGACAAGGTGGCTGTAGCTCGGCTGGGCGCGTTTGCAGAACAACAGTTTGTCAAAGTTCAGCAGGGGGTTGGCGAGCGCGATGTCGCGCTTGAGGAGGCGCGTCTGGAGATAGAGGCGGCGCAACTGAGGCAGGTCGGAGCAAGCTGAAGCTTGGACTCCAACCGCTGACGCGTTGACGGCGGCCCGTTGGAGTTCAGGCTTCAGCCTGTCGCCAAGTTCCGCTGCGAGCTTCTGCGTCCGCTCGGCGTGTTCCTTGATGGCAGCGACGTATGCGGCAACCGCATCGCTCATCCTGTCATCGCTCCACCATTCCTCCAGCGCCAGCAACAGCAAGTCGAGGTGGGTCTGGGGCGCAAGCGAAGGCGCGAGCCGCGCTAGTTCCTGCTTCAACTCGGACGGAACCGGCACGACGGGCTTTGCCTGTAGAAGTGCTTCTCCTTTACCGAGCATCTCGTAGAACCAACCACCCTCGCCCTGTTTCCTTGCGGCGAACGCGATCGACGCTTGGAACTTCTGGCCATCGGCGTAGGTGACGACCGGGTCCCAACCCGTGGTGTCGCAAGCGATGCCGCCACGTTTGTGGACGATGAACCGCAGCGCGTCGCCTTTCTTCACGTCGAGCGCGAGCTTCGGCTCCACGCCCTTGTCGTCCTTCCCATCAATCTCCGCCTTCCAGACTTCGCGGTCGTTGTGGCGTATGCTGGCGCGGATGCCGTCGCCGTTAAGATGGAGCTTGAACACGCGGCCCGTAACCGTCACGCGCCCGTCGCGCGGAGCGGTGAAACGGCGCACGCTCGGCGTGTTCTGGCCGGGGTGGTGCCAATCCTTGCCGACGCGCGTCCAGTCCGGCCCGGTCCAAAAAGTGGACCCATACCATTCAGCATCGCGATAGGTGAGCGTTGTAATGGGATCGCCCGCTTCGGCGAGCACAGTAGCAGCCACAATAACACCCGCAACCCAGCCTCGCTCCATACTCTTTGTCCTCATCACGCAGGCCTCCGTTGTTTCCGAAACTCCTCAAACAGTCCTCCCTCGTAGCCAATGTCGCGCGAGATGCGCTCGGCGCACGTGAGAATGGCTTGTTCCAGCGCGAGTTGTTTGTCCGGATGAGAGACGCTCACCAGTCCCGTGAGACCGAGGCCGGCCACCGGCTCACTGTTGACGTTGAACACAGGTGCGCCGATGCAGAAGATGCCCAACATGTAGCCTTCGCGGTCGTAGGCGAGACCGCTGGCCCGGGTTCGAGCGAACTCCTCAAACAGCTTCTCCCGATCTGTGACCGTGTGGGGTGTGAGAGCGACCAGCTTGCGCGGCAACCGCCGGCGCGCCTCGTCCTCCGGCAGGAATGCCAGCACAGCCTTGCTGAACGCGCTGGCATGGATCTCCATCCGGCTGCCAGGCAACACCTGGATGAACGAACTGGCGGCAGGCGTCACGCAGTCCAGCACCAGCGCATGGTCTTCCTGCAACGAATACAGTTGCGCCGTTTCGCCCGACTGCTCGCACAACTGCTCCAGATGCGGCCGCGCGCGGCGGCGCAGGTCGAACCGCGCGTAGAGTTGCATGCCGAGCGTAAAGAACTTCGTGCCGAGCCGATAGCCACCCGCCGGATCGACCTCAACATAACCACGCTCGGTGAGGCACTTGAGAATGCGAAAGACACCGTTGGTGGAAATGCCGAGGGCACGGGCCAGTTCGGTGATGCCGTAACCGCGGTGGTTCTGCGCCAGGTACTCGACGATATCGAGCATTTGCTCGACGGCGGGCACGGCATATTTGTTTCGGCTGGATGGACGTCGGGGATTCATGTAATGGAGAAAGCTATGTTTTATTAGCCAAACGTATTTTGATTGCTAAAACGCACCCAGACTATGCCATGGCCTCGGATTGCGTCAAGCGCGGAAACCATGCGTCGGATTTTTTACGGATTTGGTTTCAGTCTGCGCGCGGCCAGCAACATGAACGCAAAGAAACTG
>CAZGGF010000453.1:0-24186 GCA_964524715.1 uncultured Verrucomicrobiota bacterium
TGATCAGATGGTTCCCCTGGCCAAGGAGCTGCACTCCGATGTGCTCCAGTTTCAGAATCCGATGTGGGACTCGCCGGAAAACGTGGCCCGCCATAACGAGCTGTTTTCCCCCACGTGGGTGGCCAGGCATGGTCTGAAAGCAGAGTTGCCGTCCGTAGGCGGGGCGGAGTATTACCAGCACGAACTTACCCGGGAAGATGTCGCCATGCTTTCTTCCACCCTGCGCCAAGCCCGTCAGCAGGCCGGCAGGCGATTGAAGGTCGTCGTCTGGCCCTTTTCCATTTCAGAGCAACTTCTTCCCTATTACCAAAATCTCGATCATCCTTTTTCACAGAAATGCAACTCACTCTGGGATGTCGGGATTGTGTTGCCGGATGGAACTGTCTCCCCATGTCTCCACGTCGTTGCGGGCAACATCACACAAGAGCGGTTTGTTGATATTTGGAACGGGCCGGTGATGCAGAACTTTCGCAAGTTGATCTCGCAAGGACTGATGCCGGGCTGTGCCCGCTGTTGTCATAGGCGCTTTTCTTGATGTCGAAGACGTAGGACATTGAACCATGGTCAAAAATGTGAACATGAACCGATCGAACCTGCGCATAAAGTTGTTTGCTCTCAGTGTGATGCTGTTGCCGCTGGTGGTTGTCGCCAGTGATCTGGAGCAGGATTGGAACCATCCGCCGCGGAACTCCCGCGTGCGCGCTTACTGGTGGTGGCTCAACGGTTGTGTGGACGAGGCTGCCATCACGCGCGATCTCGAGGAGATGAAAGCCAAGGGGTTCGGTGGGGCGTTGCTTTGTGATGCGGACGGCTCCAGCCAGGACGGCAACGACCGCGCTCCGCATGGGCCGACGTTCTTTTCGCCGGAATGGCGCAAGCTCTACAAACACGCGCTCCATGAAGCTGCGCGGCTCGGCTTGGAGATGAGCCTCAACATCCAAAGCGGGTGGAATCTTGGCGGTCCGATGGTGACAGCCGACGATGCGGCCAAGAAACTCGTCTGGTCAGAGACGCGTGTGAATGGGCCGGCGAAGATCAGGCAGAAACTTCCCGAACCAGCCAGTCGTGACGGCTACTATCGCGACGCGTTCGTCGTCGCGTATCGATTGAAACCTGCGGATGCGAAACAAAGCGTGTTCGCCGGTCTCAAATCGGGTTCCGAGCAACCGGCGCAGCCGCTGAAGAATCTTGCGGATGGAGACCCGAAGACGTTCTGGGTGTCCGCTTCGGGCAAGCAGCGCGTGGGTCCGTCGCGCGAGCGGCCCGTGTGGGTGCAATTCGAGTTTCTCTCGCTAACCGGCGTGAACCGGCTTGCAGTCCAGCCACGGCCGGGTTACGGACCGCGCGAGTGCGAGTTACAGGTTTCCGGCGATGGCAAGGCCTTTCGTGTCGTGAAAGCGTTCGTGGCAGACGAGAAGAAGGAAACTGTTGTGACCTTCGACACTGTCACAGGGCGCGCATTCCGGCTTGTTGTCTACAGCGCGTTCGACCGCGGTTCTCCGCAAGCGCCGCGCAACGTCCAGATTGTCGAACTGCGCCTCTCCGGCAAGGACGGCACATGGCCCGATGGCGGCAGCGGCAAGCGGAGGACGCTGCAACATTGGGAACAGAAGGCAGGCCACAAACCGCTCCATTTCTCCGCGCCGGACACGGCGTTGCTTTTTGAGGAATTGCCCGCCCAGCCGGGCGAGGAAGATACGCTTTCCACTGGCGTCCTCGATTTGACCTCGAAGCTGGACAAGGACGGCACGTTGCGCTGGGACGCGCCGGCGGGCGCGTGGCAGGTGTTCCGGTTCGGCTGCACCATCGGCAATCACTCCTACGTCTCGACGTCGAGCGAAGGATGGACTGGGTTTGCAATCGACGTGCTCGATGCCGGGGCGTTTCGCCGTTACTGGGACGCGGTGGTTGAGCCGCTCATTGCCGACGCGGGTCCGCTCGCAGGCCGGACGCTGAAGTATCTGCACACCGACAGCTGGGAGGTTGAACCGCTGAATTGGACGCCGGCGATGCGCACAGAATTCCGGAAGCGCCGTGGCTATGACATGACGCCGTGGGCGCCGGTGCTTGCCGGCCGCATCGTCGAGAGCCGTGCTGCGAGCAACCGTTTTCTCCACGACTTCCGCAAGACGCTCGGCGATCTCGCGATTGACAACCATTATCGCCCGCTCCGTGACGGTGCGCACAGGCACGGCATGCTCATCCATCCGGAGTCAGGCGGACCGCATGCGGTACCGATTGACGCGCAGCGATGCCTCGGATTCAACGACGCTCCGATGAGCGAGTTTTGGGCGTGGTCGTGGCGTCACCGCATCGGCGATTCGAACCGTTTCTTCGTCAAGCAACCTGCCTCCGCCGCGCACACCTGCGGCAGGCGGCTCGTGCTCGCGGAGGGTTTCACCACCATCGGCCCGCACTGGCAGGAGACGCTGTGGGACAACCTCAAACCGTCGTTCGACAAGGCTTGTTGCGAGGGGTTGAACCTGCTTGTCTGGCACGCATTCGTCTGCTCGCCTGAAGCGCAGGGCATGCCGGGGCTCCAGTACTTCGCTGGCACGCATCTGAACCCAAACGTGACGTGGTGGACGAAATCCGCGCCGTTCTTCAACTACCTCAACCGCTGCCAGGCGATGCTCCAGCGAGGCCTTTTTGTTGCCGACGCCTGCTATTATTACGGTGATCATGTGCCCAATTTTGCCCAGCACAAGCGCACCGACCCCGCGCGTGTATTACCCGGCCACGACTACGACGTCATCACCGAGGAAACGTTGCTGACGCGCGCGGGCGTGAAGGATGGCCGCATCGTGTTGCCTGACGGTATGAGTTATCGCGTCCTCGTCTTGCGTGACCAAAAAGCGATTTCGCTGCCTGTACTGCAGAAAGTGAAAGAATTGGCCGACGCCGGCGCGATAATCGTCGGTCCCAGACCAACGGAGGCCGAGAGCCTGCGCGACAGTGATGCGGAAGTGAAGCAGATCGCGTCATCGCTTCGAATCGTTACCGACAAGCCTGCCCGCGAAGTCCTGATCGAGGCGGGCGTGAAGCCGGACTTCGAGTTCAGCGGCGGCGACGCACAAACCGACCTGGACTACATCCATCGCCGCGACGCCAACGCCGACATCTATTTCGTCGCCAACCGCACCAACCGCACCGAGCGGGTTACTTGCACCTTCCGAGTTGCCGGCAAAGTACCGGAGTTGTGGAACGCCGTGAGTGGCAACCGCCGGTTCGCTGCCGCTTACGCGGAGGCCGATGGCCGCACGAGCCTGCCGCTGGAGTTCGCGCCGTGCGGTTCGTGGTTTGTGATCTTCCGCAAATCGGCGGCCAGTCATCCCGCAACCGCAAAGAGCAATGCGCAGGAGTGGTGCCGGGTTCAGGAACTGGCGGGGCCGTGGACGGTCAGTTTTCCATCTGGCATGAGCGCGCCTGAACGGGATTCGCGCGAGATGCTCCGCTCCGACACGCGATCAATCGTTTTTGAGGAGCTCACCTCCTGGACCGGACATTCCGATCCCGGAATCAGGTTCTACTCCGGCACGGCGAGCTACCAGAAACAGTTCGATGCTCCACGTCCCGCACCCAGCGGCCAACGCCTCTTCCTTGACCTCGGCGACCTGCGCGAACTGGCCGAAGTCCGGCTCAACGGTCGCTCGCTTGGCATCGTCTGGGCGCCGCCATTTCGCGTGGAGATCACCGGCGCGCTGAAGCCGACCGGCAACGTGTTGCAGATCGATGTCTGCAACTTCTGGCCCAATCGCATCATTGGTGACGAATCGTTGCCGCCGGAGAAACGATTTACGAAGACCAACATTCGCAAACTGACCAAGGACACGCCGCTGATGCCGTCCGGTTTGTTCGGGCCGGTGACGCTGTGCACGCCAAAAGCGTCCGATTGATTTTGCCAAGGACTTTTCCGGCTGGCATAGTGCGCGCGCTGTTTTCGCGCATTGATAGCGATACGAAGAAACCACAATGTCTCTGCCAGTTCGATCACGAGGACGCTGTGGAACTCTGCAAGTCAAAGGAGGTAGTGTGAGTCATCAAGGCACGGTCCTGGTTCTGTCGTTGCTGTTCATCCTGCAAAATGTGTTGGCTCCCCAAGTGGCTCAGTCGGCCGAAAATCTCTTTGCCAACGCCAGCTTTGAGAAGCGCAGCGGCGAAGCCGGTTGGCATGTGGACAAGGACAGAGGCACAGTCTGCCAGTTCGCTGTGGACAACGCCGACGCGACGGCTGGCAACCGTAGTGTGCGTGTGACCATTGGTGAGGTCAAAGGGTGGGGGACACAATTCGGGCAGGGCGTGGCGGGTGGCCAGAAAGGAAAGACCTATACCTTTGCCGTGATGGCGAAAGCCACGAAGGAGCCGGTGACGCTCGGCCTGCAAATCGAGCGTCGTGCCAAGCCATGGGACAGGGCAGCGGCGGGCAGCAAGGTCATGCTGGGGAAGGGTGAGTGGAAGGAGCTTCACGTCACGTTCAAGGTCGAGAAGGATTTCCCCGAAGGATGGTTCGCCTACATCGCCTGCGGACAGGCGAACTGCGAATACCGAGCGGACATGTTCCGGCTTTACGAAGGCGAGTATGTGCCCTACCAGCAACTCGCCCAGAAGGAAGATGCGACAGGGGTGGTCCGGCTGTTCGACACGGCAGCATCGTCTTTCGCGGCACTTGCGGGCGAGGCCGTGACAAAGCGGCCCGGGTGGGCCGGAATCGCCGCAGGCCGGACTGACGTTGCCTGCAAGGGCGATCTCTGTGCGGTGAACTCTAATCTCGCGTTGGTGCTGCGGAAGGGAGCGAAGGGGCCGGAATGCTACTACCGGCTCGGTGAACAGATGATCAAGGGACCGACGCTCGTCGCGGCGGGGGCGGGTGGGGACAAGACCAGAGCGATTGATTCGTTCAAAGTAGTTGAGAACACGGCGCGGAGAATCACGCTCGAAGCAACTGCAACCACGGAAGCCGGCAGGAAGGTTGCAGTGTGCTACAGCGTCAAGGGCAGCCAGCCCATCATCGAGACACAAGCCGGCGATGGAGCGGAGAAGCTTTTGGTTGAAGCGCGCACCAAATACGCCGTGCTGCCGGACCCGTTTTGCGGCGACCTGCTCATCAGCGCAGGTGACGCGAAGGCCGCACAGGTGCGGTTCCCGAGCGAGCACATGCTGTTGCAGTTGCTCGAAGACCGCAACGTCATCGTCATGAGCGTGTGGCGTTCGGCGGATCAGCGAGTCAATCTCGATCTCGATGGTTCCGGCGGGAGTCGCGTTGTTTCCGCTGCCGGCATCGGGTTTCCAAAAGAGAAAGGCCCCGCCATCTGGGTGGCGGTGCTGGCAGCGCCAGACATCTGGTATGCGAAGCGGCAGGGCGACCTCCACCCGGTCAAGGACACGAAGCTGGACTGGAAGGTGCCGTTCCGAGCGGCGTGGCGCGCGGACTATCAACGGACGGACGGGCTGACGGACACATGGAAATGTCCCATCCGCGTGGGGACGAATACTTTCGAGGGCGTCGACTTTGATTTGCGGAAAGCGCGCACTGTTTGGACCTCGGCGCGCGGGAGTTTTGCCTACCCACCATGCATCGAAGGTGACACATGTTTCCTGCGCAAGACGAAATTCGAGCCGGTGCCGGACATTCAATACGATAATGACCGCTCGGCGGTGCTCTATCCGTTCGCTGCATTGGACGACAGCCCGGCGGGCGTGTTTGGCGCGATGGATGTGTTGGCCGCGGCGCTCGAAGGCACGCCGAAAGCGTCGTTGCCGGACGACTTGCGGATCAAGAGGGTGGAGCGTGACAAGTGGCCGGCCACCTGCGCGGTGACTGGTGAATACGAGAAGATTTTCGACGCTGGCGAAGAGCGGGCAAAGAAACAATTCCTGCTGGGACGATTGGAGGAGATGAACAATTTCGTCCTCGGCATCCGCAGCCGGATGAATGAGTTCCTCGATTGGGGCAAGAAGACGCGCGCATGGCTTGCGAAGACGAAGGCTGACAAGCCGCAACTGGCTGCGCTGGCGGATGAGTTCGACAGCTACCTCGTCCAGTTCGACAAGATCTATGAGCGGCGCAAGCTCGACGAGCGCACGCCTCCCGCCGCACGCTTGTTGATCGACAAGGTCATTCCGCTGATTGACAGCAACGAAGACAAGGAAAAGAAGGTGGAGAAGGTCAAACAGATCGGCCGGGACACGCGCACCATCGGCGGCAATCAGGACAGCGCCATCGGCGAGTTCCGCATGTACACCAAGCGGCTGCGCCAGCGCGCGGCCATACGGATGACGGAGGCGAAGGACGACGCGGAGTTCGAGTTTGCGCGCGAAATCCGGCAACGCACGATGGAAGTGCTCTATTGCGCATTTGGCCATGAAAGTGCTGCAGCGGATTGACATATGAAAAACAAGACATTGGGTTGTTTCCTGATCATCGGGGCGGTGAGCCTTACGCTTTCCTGCCAACAGCAACCGGCAGAGGCTCCACAGCCGGTCCACACGCCCAAGATCGTCAAGACGTCGAGCGGCGCGGAGATGGCGCTGATTCCGGCGGGAACGTTCACCATGGGCAGTGTCGGTGGAGCCGACGACGCAAAGCCCGCGCACAAGGTTTCCGTCAGCGCGTTCTACATGGACACGCGCGAGGTGGCGCAGAAGTCCTACGAAGAGCTGATGGGGGTCAATATCTCCAAGTTCGAAGGCGACAACAACCCGGTCGAGCAGGTGCGCTGGACACAGGCTGTGAAATACTGCAATGCCCGCTCGGCCGCCGAGAATCTCAAGCCCTGCTACAACGAGACGACGTGGCAGTGTGATTTCTCCGCGAACGGCTACCGGCTGCCAACCGAGGCGGAATGGGAATACGCCTGCCGCGCCGGCACCCAGACCGCTTATTCGTTCGGCGATGACGCGGCGCAACTCAAGTCGCACGGTTGGTTCAAAGGCAACTCGGAAAAGAAGACGCATCCCGTCGGCGGAAAACCCGCAAACGCATGGGGCCTCCACGACATGCACGGAAACGTCGGCGAGTGGTGCAACGATTTTTACGCCGCCGATTTCTACAAGAACAGTCCGCCCAAAGATCCTCGCGGCGCCGACCAGGGCCAGAAGCGGGTCATCCGCGGTGGAAACTGGAACAGCCCGCCGGAGAAATGCGCCTCATGGTTTCGCGCGTCCGATGCTCCCGGCCTTCCCGATGTCTGTCTTGGCTACGACGTGTATGGTTTCCGCTGCGTGAAAAGCGCAGCCGGAAATTAAGACCGGGACCGGCGGATTACTTTTTCGCGGCGGCGATTTTCTTTTTGTTTTGTTCCCACGCCGGATTGGGTTTCGCTTCCCACACGCGGAGGTTACGGTAGTTGCATGACTCGCCGACGACGGTGAATCCGAAGTTTGCTTTTTCCCTGCCGAGCGCCGGATGTGTGCCGATGATGGTCTTGCCGTTCATAGTGGTCACCATTTCTTCACCCATGAACTCGATGACGACGGTGTGCCATTCGCCCGGCTTCATCGGCGCCGCGAGGGTTGCGAACCGCGCCGCTTTGTCCGGGCCATTGTGATCTTGGTCATCCTTCTGCGTTGCGAAACCGGCCGGCGTGAACAACGCGCGCGCGAGATGCGCTTTCGCTTCGTTAATGCTGAAGGTGGTTTGCTTACAGCCGTTGACCTGCACGTCGAACTGGATGACGGCGTTCTTGAATGGGAACTGGCGGCGGATGACGGCGGGATGCTGGTCAGACTTCACCTCGACACCCTTGAGACTGCCGGCGGTGATTTCCCACGTGCCTTTGGCAACGCGCCACGTCTTGGTGTCCAGCGTGGCGAAGTCTTCGCTGTAAAGCAGTTTGCCGCGTTCGGTCATCAGCGTTTTTGGAAGGTCCTCGGCGGCTGACACAGTCAGGGCGCAGAAGATGAACGTCGCGAATGCAAAGCAAACCTTGAGTTTCATGGTGGCCCGTTATTACGCCGTGCGCGCCGGTCGCACAAGATGGAGTTTTTCATGCCTCAGAATCCGTAGAATTCCGCCATTCCTTCGGCGAAGGCCCGGCCCCACGCGAGATACTGCTCCTGCGTGCATTCGCCCTCGCCAAAGATTTCGATCGAGTAGGCCAGCCGCCCGCCCGCCTCGAACTTTATCCAGCCGGGCGCCAGCCGGCTCACGTCGGAGGTGATGCTGGTCACCGTCTGGACGCGCTTCCGCCAGATGGTGGTGGCCACCTTGCCGCTGAGTTTTGGCTTGATCGTTTCCACCAACCGCAATGCGTCGCGCTCGGTCGCCTCGTCGCAGATCTCCTTGCCATACGTCATGAATACGGTTGTGCGCTCCGGCGTGCACCAGCCGTGGAAATCCATGAACAGCTCGATTTTCCTGCCGCGCGCGGTCAGTTCACGGGCGAACTTCTCGACGACGGTTGTCTCGGCTGTCGTGCCGAGACCCCACTGACGGTTCAGGTTGCCAACCGGGCAATACATGTTGCCGGTGGCGATGCCGTCAGGATCCATCTGAGGCACCACGTAAAAGACAAATGCCCGGCGCAGTTTTGCGGCGCGCGGGTCGTCGGAGAGAAGAAACCGGCAGATGCCTTCCTGCGCCATTGCCCCCGTTGTTTCGAGGTTATGCTGGAGCGTCGTGAGCATGATCACGCGCTTGTCGGCCTCAGGCACGGCGGCGTCGGTGATCGTATACGCGCGCAGGTCGCGGCCTTGTTTCGTCTTGCCGAGCACTCGCGCCGAGAAGTGCGGATTGCCCCGCTGTTGCGCGATGAACCGCGAGACATGCTCCGCCGTGAACGGGTAGAACGACGCCACCCACGCCCGCGGGCGCGTGAACCGCTGCTTGAACGTCAGCACCGTGCCATCCTCGTTCCAGGACTTGTTCTCGATGCCGGTCCAGTGGTCGCCATCGTAGCTCATCACGGGTAGGCGCGTGCCATTGCCTCCCGTTTTTTCACGTGAGAACGGCGCCGGGTTGATGTGGAACGTGACCTCGCGCCCCTCGCAACCCTCGACGAGAAAATGGAACCAGAGAAACGGCGAGTGCGGCTTGTCTTGCGGGAACGCATAGATATAGAACTCGTCCGGCGCAATCTCCTTCACCTTGCCGAGCGTGCCGTTCTCAAAATCGGCGGACATCTTCACGCGGCCCGCGCCCTTCTCAGGCGCGAGATCGAACACGTAGGAACCGGGTGGCTCCAACTCGCCGTTCTTCAAAAGATTCGGCGAGTTCTCAACCGCGTCGCCAAAAAACGCGTCATCAAACCAGATGGTTCCCTTGCCGTGCAGGTAAAGCAACATCCGCACGCGCACGACTTTTTCGGGGACGCGCACTTCGCCGGACACCGTTTTCCATTCCGGGCTGATGGCGAGCTTTTGGGAAACGAGAGATTTGTGGCTTTTCTCGCCCTCGGCCGTGTAGCAATCGATCAGGAGTGCGCCGTTGCCCTCCATCTGTGGCGCCGTGCGATAACTGATCGCGTAGCGATATGGCCGGCCTGCCTTCACCGCGTTCTTTTTGTAGAACTCCTGGATGAAGCAGCCCCGCGCGCCCTTTTCGGAGGACGTGCCGACGATTTTGCCACTGCCCTTGCCTGTGTGCGGCGCGCTCAGGTCCACGCAGACGCAATGAGTGCCCGGTGTTGGCACCGCCATCTGCCAGCCGGCTACCGCGGGGATTTCCTGCGCCAATACCAACTGCGGGATGCACGACAAAACGCAGCACAAGACCGTTCGGACGAGTATTCTCATTTTCGCTTCGCTTTCATGATTAGCGCCGCCAGCTTCTCGCGAGCCGCGTGGTAGGCGGCGGCGTTCGTTTCCCACTTGAACCACGACTCTGCCATCGGCAGCACAATCTTCTCCGCCTCGGCGCGGAGGCCGGCGCGTTCGAGGATGGCGAGATACTCATAGTCCTCGATACTGTCCCGCAGCGCCTTGAGCCGCAGACTTGGCGCAATTCCATCGTAGCCGGCGGCGCGGCCGGGATAGACCAGCGTGCCTTCGCCCTGGTAGAGCGGGCCTTTGCCGTTCTTGCGGCGGTCGAGCGTCTTCGGATCGGTCCACGGGTCTTCGACACCCGACCAATACGACAGGCCGCCCCAATAGAGCAGACCGCACATGTGGTAACGCCACGCAATCCACGACGGCGCGCGATAGTTCAACAGCGGGAAATCGATCTCCCACCACGGCGTCGGGTTGCGCTGGCAGAGCGCCGTGTAGGTCCAGACGGTCTCGCCGAGCGCGCGGCGTTGCGCGGCGGTTTCCTCATCATGCAGTGGGAACAGCGGACACCAGATGTCTATCGCGCCGTACAGGTTGCCCCACTTCTCATTCTGTGTCTTGGTCTGTTCGACGACCATGACCTTGACGACCGACTTGGCGGCGCGGATGGGCGGACCCCATTTTTGAACGTAGTGGTACTCCTCCTCGTCGTTCGGCTCGTCCTTGAGGTAGGTGAAGAACGTGACGAACGGCCGGTTCAACTCCGCAGCCATCCGGTCGAAAGCCTTCAACCACGCGTGCAGTTTGTCGCGCTCGGTCTCGGGGTCTTTGACGACGGTGCGCGGATGCGGCGTGTGTAGAGCGTTGACATGGTAGGTGTCCACGAATTTTCGCAGCGCGTTCACCTGTTCGGCGGTGAAGCGATACGAGCCGTCAGCCTCTTTCTGCGGCGTCAGCAGCGCGGAGGGCGGCGTCGCGTTGATGCGATGGCGGCTGACTTCATCGGCGACCTGTGCCTCCACCGCATTCCAATCCTTCGGCTCTGGTTCCTTGCCGGCTTTGGCGCGTTTCGCGTAGTAGCCGTGCATCCGCTCTGCCGGCGAGCCGAGCGCCGTCTGGAGCGTGGACACGCGCGGCAACTCAAAGTCCCACACTGTCAGCTCCACTGCGATCTTCACTGCGTCACGGCCTTCGGCGGTCACCCGGTAGGCGCCGCGATACTTGCCGGGTTTGGCGTCCGCTGGCACGAGGATGTCCACCCAGAACCCATGCGTCTCGTTCGCGGGCAGGTCAAAAGGTACGGCCTTCAGCCGACCCTCGCCGAGCGGTTGTTTCGTGAGCGGATGACGGAACGGAATCAAAGGGTCGGGATACCAGCCCGGTTTGAAGTGATCATTCCGATAGCTCGGCAACGTCAATTCAAGCTGGTGCTGGCGATACAGCACCGCGTCGGCAGCCCGGATGACCGCGCCGTGCGGCCCCTTCAGGTCGCTCGGCTCGACGTTGACGCCTTTCACAGACGCGTCGGAACGCAGGAGAATCTGGAAGCTTTCCCACTCGTTGCGCGCGGCGGCGAGGGTTGCGTTGGTTGTTTTGCCTGCTGGCTCGTCGCGCAACACATGAACCGTGTCGCGGCAGGTCCAGACTTGCCACCCGGCGTTGGAGTTCGTCACAGCGAGACATGTGATGAGTGAAAGGATGCACCGGAAGAGTGTCGTATTCATGGCAGCAGGGTTGGAGGTTGAATCCGGCTGCCGTGACGCGCAAGCGAAAAAGGTTTCTTTACCCGATTGTTAGGCTTTCCTGCTCGCCGTGTTCTCGGTCGTCTGTTTCGCAGAACGCAGTGTTTAAGACGCCTGCCGCGCAAGCACATCACCAATTGCCAATTTCCCCGACAAACGCATACCACGCCACGAAGGCCCAATCGCCGCCGCTGTTTCGCAGCGTCACGCGATGACGGCCGGGCGGGATGATGAACTCGAAGGTCCTGTCATATTCGCGCGCCCCGCTGTCGTTCTTCCGGTCGAGGTCGGGCAGGTTCTCTATCTGAGTGAGAGAGTCATCCACGAGGCACTCGATCTTCGCGCCCAGTGTGGCGACGGCGCGGACATGGACGTTCAGCTTTCCACCGCGCGGCATGTTTACGAGAAAGACCGGCGGCTCGCGCAGTGCAGCGTGGAGGTTGCCCTGCAAAAACGCCGGCAGCGCCCAGGCATCGCGAACTGTGCCATCCTGTTCGACGACGAACTCGCTTCGTTCCGGCCGGCCCCATTGTGCGGTGGGCACGATTCGCGGACTGAAAAGTTTCACTTCGGGCAACCGGTCGTAGTCCAGGATGGCGACGGCATAGGCGTCGAGCGATGGCAGCGTAACGACGACGCGGCCCTCTTTGACATGCACTTCGCCATGTCGCTCGCCTTTCCAATCGGGCGAGATGATGCGGACGGCTTTCGGTGGTTCTGATGTGGGCAACTTCACTTCCACATGCTCGCGGCGTTCCGGCTTTGAGTCTTTTGCCTGTCGATTGATGACATGAAGCAACAGCGCCGGCGGGTTGTCTCGCCGCCACAGCGCGGTGCTCAACAGGGGCGCGTTTGTTTCAATGGGTTCGAAACCAAGCAGGTGCGCGTCAAGGTAGAGCGCCTTGTTACGTTGGTAGAACGCCGTCTGACGCGCGATCTCGTGGATGCCGCCGTCGCGCAACGCATCGTTGCCCATGGGCCCATGCACGGGGAATGCGAAGAATGCCCCTGCCGCGTAAATCTCCGCGCCGCGCACGCGCATCCACAAATCGCGGTCGGGCGGCGAGACTTCCATCCACGGAAAACCGTTGAACCCCCAGTCATGGAAGAAAACCACTGGTACACGCGCACCTGCCAGTGCGCGGCCTGCGGTGACGGTGGAGGCCCAGTCGTTGATCTGGTTCTCGGAGAGGTCCACTCCACCGTCCTTCACGCGCCAGAGTCCCCACACGCCGAGCACCTGCACGTCCACGTAGCGGGCGAGACCGTTGCCGCTGATGAACACGCGCCGACCCTTGCTCCCAGCGTAGGAACGGATGGCGTCGGTCAACCACTTCCACGCGTGGTCATCGCGGTCGCGGCGGAACGCGTGCCATTCAGCGGGTGGTTTTTCCACTGTGGGCGGCTTGTAAGTGAGGCCTCGTTTTTCCAGCCAGACGCGGTAATCGCGGAGCGAGTAATCGTCGAAACCTTCGTTTTTCTGGAGCGCGGCGTTAATCTCGTCCATGAAGAGGTAGTCCACGCCTGCGTCAATCTGCCGGCGGCACCATGAGAGGAGATACTCGATATAGGCGGGATTCGATAGTGTGCCGTGGCGGCAGTTCCGCTCGTTCCACGCGTCCACAAGTTTGCCGTCCGGCCCGCGCGTGGCCATGTCGAGCACTTGTGCCTCGGTGAGGCCGTTCTCGCCGTGATAAAGGGCGCTGCACGTGATACCGCCACCGAAGAGCGCGCCGAGCGCGTGCGCTTTTGGCGGCAGGTGGGCCATCGCGGTGTAATCGCGCGCATGGTTCCACTTGAACCACGCACGGATCCAGCAGTCCGAACCGGTCTTCGCGCCGGCGCGGATGCCGTGGTCCGAGTCCATTGTTTCGTGGACCGTGTACACGATGGCATCACGGATATCGGTGACAGGTTGTTGCCGCCGCAGCGCCGCAGGAAAATCAGGCACAGGTTTCAGCCATCGTGGGTCCGGCTCCGGAGCGATCGGTCGGAACTCGCGCCGGAGTTCCTCGCCGCGTGCGACGAGCCTTTCGACTTTGGCGGCCAGTTTTGCGGCATCGTTTCCAGCGAACGGCGCGAACCACGCCCAAAGGCCGTTCGCCGCGGCGCGCGCCGGCGCGATGGCCGGGTAGAGAAACAAGCTTGTTGGCGTATGGCGTTGTACGAAGGAACTGACCGGTTGCCAGTCCTCGGCATATCGCAGGAAGACGATGCCGATGCCGGTGTCTGCGTCAGCGGCACGCGCGATCAACGCCGGATGCCGGCTGCTGAGCCGCGCTGCCGTGTCGCCACGCCTGCCCCATGCCGCCACGCCGGCGAAGGCGTCGTTCTGACCGAGATCGGCGATCATGCCGCCACGAAACTCGTCCGGCTCACGCCAGAAGGCGTAAGCGTCAAAGAGAGGCTCGTCAAGTGGCAGTCGCGGCATCGCCCAACATCGGGCCTTTTCGGAGCCGGTCGGGCTATCGAGCGCGAACCGCACGAGCATGCCTTCGTCCTCGCAAATGAAATGGAGTTGGAGAACCTGCCGCGGTTCGGGCGAGACAACGACCGTCATGCCGATGACAACGGCATCACCACGGGCGGCATGTTCGACTCGCGCCAGAAGGCCGGATGTTGTTTGCAGACCCGTGTTGTCCACAACGGCGAACTCCGGTTCGGCGAACTTCCTTGCCACGCGCCGCCATGTTCCCTTGGCGTCGCGCAGTTCCAGGTCGAACGCGCTGTTCTGTCGTTGAAAGGTGGCGCGATAGCCCGGCGCGGTCACGCGCAACACCGCCGGAGTTTGTTCGACGGATGGCCCGGCACAGACAGAAATTGCCAAGACGAGTACACTGCCGAGTGAGAGAATCAGGCGCATGGCGGTATCATGCGGCGGCGATGGCGTGCCGTCAAACCCGCTCGCATCCACGCCGATGGAAGGAAAATCTGATTGGCATCACTGCCGGGCACTGCTTTACATGCCGCCAACGTTCATATACCCTATTCCATACTCCAAGAATGGAGTAACACTTTTGTTTTTTTGGGCTCACGAAAGGAGAGCATGTCACAGGATTATCCACCGCAACCGGGATTTCGTCAGACGCAGCCAGTTGCCCGCGAGGCACTGGACTCGAATCTGGAACAGGCGCGGGAACAAATTTCAACCTTGCAGCGCAAGAAAGAAGAACTGGAACGAGCCAAAGGCGAACTGGAGGAGATGCGCCGGCGCCACGACGAATTCGCTCGCGGTCGTGTCGAAGTCGTTGAAGCGCTCAATCGCGGCTTGGTCGTGCTGGAGCACGAACAGGTGGAGACGCAGCGGATGGCCGACCTCATCGCCCGCACGCGACAGACGTTCAAGGAACAACTTGCGCAGGTCGAGACCCTGACCGACGCCCATTGGGACAGCGAGAACCTGAAGTCCGAACTGTCGAAATCGCTGGCGATGATCGAGACAGCGCGGATGGAGTTCAACCGCGCCTGCCTGCGTATTGACGCGCTCCAGAATAAGTCGCCGGAAGACCTGCCGCAGACGCCTCTGGAGAAATTCTCCGGTCCGGCGAATCCGCTTGATCGCATCAGCTTTGGTCAGGCGATGAAGCTTGGTTTCGCGTTCTCGTTGCCGTTGGTTCTGATCCTGTTGATCCTTGTGCTGACCCTGGTGGTCAAGTGGTAGCTGTATCATGGCTTGGTTTGGAAAAAGACAAAATGCGTTCGACCGCCGGATGCGCGAGATTGACAAGGAGTTGGAAGATCTCAATGCGCAGGTTCGGCAGTTGCGGCGCGCGCCGGGCAAAGGCAGCCCATTTAAACCCGCCAGCACCACTTATCCCTCGAACCGGCCATCGCCGCCCGAGGCCCCGACACCCGCTGACGCGCCAGCCGCACCACCGCCGCCGGTTCGGAGCACCGTCAACTTCGGCACGCCGCGGCAACGCGAGCTGTGGTCTCCACCTGCACCGGAGAACGAAGAGGTTCATCACAGCAGCGGACGGCAGACGTGGTGGCAATCGTTGTTCCACCCGCGGCATCAGCCGTTGGATCCGAAGCTGGTGAGTTATCTTTCCACGGGCAGTTTCAAAACCGTGCGCCCGTTGCGCTACGAACGCCGCATGGCGCGGTATCGGTTTGTGTTCTGCATTGTATTGCTGGTGAGTGCCATTCTGGGACTGATCCTCGCGTTGAGGCATTGTTGACAGAGGGGGTGTGATGAGAACAACACGGACGATCCAAAGTTATTGTCTGGCGACGCCTGTTGGCCAGATGCGCGTCGAGTTGTCCGACCGTGGCCTGCGTTCCCTGACACTGCCACGCGGCCGGGCCCGGCGGCGACACAAGTGCGCGGTCGTGTTGGATGCGATGTTGCGCCGACTCCAGCGCGATTTGCGCGATTACTTCGAGGGCAAGGGAGTGGATCTGCGTCATCCGTTGGACTTGGACGGGGCCACCTCTTTTCAGCGCGCTGTCTGGCGCGCGTTACGCCGGATTCCGCACGGTCAGACCCGCACCTATGCGCAGATCGCGCGCGCCATCGGCCGACCCCGGGCTTGCCGCGCTGTCGGCACCGCTTGTGGACGCAACCCGTTACCGTTGCTTATTCCCTGCCACCGCGCCGTGGCCAGCAACGGCATTGGTGGATTCTCCGCAGGCCGCGGCTGGAAAAAACTCCTGCTCGATCTGGAAGCTTCCGTTGTTGAGGAAAGCACAAGCGTTCTGCACGAATAACCGCAACACCTGTTGTTTAATGTGTCGTTGCTGCCGCTGTGTTCCAGTCTGTGTTGCACCCGTCATATCATCAGGCATCCCGCTCGTTTCCTGATCTCTTCAGTCACATGCGAGCGGGTTTGAGCCAAACACGATTGAAGGAGAGGGGATGTCACTTGAGTTTTGGGATCTGCCAACGGTCGAGGGCCGCCTGCGCGCGTTGGAGATCACCCACGCGGCGACGCTGGTACGGCCCTTCCACGGCGGCGGCCAGCACGAGATCGTGAAGATGCCCAAGGTCTATGCGTTCGATACCGGCTTCGTGAGCTGGGCGCGCGGCTGGGAACCGCTCCGCCCCGGCGACCACGGCCCGCTCTGGGAGCATCTGGTCCTCGAACACTTGCAGGCGTATTATCCTGACCAGCCGATCCGCTACTGGCGCGACAAGTCTGGCAATGAAGTGGATTTCATTCTCACCCGCGGCCGCGACGAGGTGGATGCCATCGAATGCAAGTGGAACGCGAGCGCGTTCGACGGCGACGCCCTGCAAGTTCTCCGCAGTTACTATCCCAAAGGCCGCAACTTCCTCCTGACACCCTCCACCAGTTCGGCGTACACCGTGCGCGATGGAAAGCTCGAAATCCGAGTTTGCGCGCCATCAGAGCTTCATCCATAGCTCGCCGCCAGCCACAGTGCGGCGCCAAGGGCGATCACTGGTGAGTTCATGATGCGGAAACCTATATTTGCGCGGCCAAAGTTCTACTCTTGCGCACTGCACAAGCAAGCCTGCGTTTGCGGAGCGGCGCTCCGCTGACACGCTTGACGCGATGCACATGACGTGACAGTCTCCGCAACAGAAACCTGAGCCGGCTCGTTCATGGAGAACG
This sequence comes from uncultured Verrucomicrobiota bacterium, assembly GCA_964524715.1. GTDB lineage: Bacteria > Verrucomicrobiota > Verrucomicrobiia > CAIQCK01 > CAIQCK01 > CAIQCK01. Next base: position 17,024 of record CAZGGF010000453.1, read on the forward strand.
GTGCCGAGATTGGGTGAATACGGACATCGGCATCACTTATGAAGACCAAAGCCCTCGTGCGTTTTCTGAATAGAGCCGCCCATTTTGAAGCAGACATGGAACTGGCGGACGCCCTGTCCCGCCTCGCGTCGCAACAAGACGCAAGGGGCAATAAGCTGTTGCCGACTGTTGATCCCGACAGACACCCCCGCCTTGCAACGCGAAAAGCCAGCGAGCACAACCGAAAACTTGCGTGTAAGCACCTCAATACCACCATACGCGCGTCTTATATCAAGGACATCTACGAGGAACTGGGCCATTACATCACTGCCATTCTCCGAGGTTGTGCCTTGAAAGGCTTGGATGGCAATCGGCTTATTGGAGACCACCAGTTCAGCATAGACGCGAATACACTTCTCTCCCTTGGTTCTTGGGATGCTGTTTTGGATTACCTGTCCACGGAGCTTTTCCGAAAAGTGGAAAGTCAACGAAGCACTCCAAAGGTTATCGCTGCATTGGGAGCCAAGCTCAACCTGAGTTTGGATCCCGCAGTGGTGGAAGCAGCGTTGCCCTATTTGGAGATAAGGCACATCCTTGTTCATCGGGACGGAATAATTGATCGTGAGTTCGCGGCTAAGCATCCCCAACTTAACTTGAAGGAAGGAGATGAATTCACCTTGGGGTATTCAGAAATTGCAAAGGCACGTGACGCGATTCACGCGCTGGTGGCCCACATTGATGAAAAGATCGTTCAGAACGGCCTTGTTCCGGCAGGCGAATTGCAGCCGTAGCTTGCGACCAAACAGAGGGGTGTTCGCGGAAAAGTAGTTCTCACGCTTCGCGTGAGGGTTGTCCTTGATAGCAGCACGTGGAGCGTGATGACTACTTTTTCGGCTTCGGCAGTTTCTTGAGCAGGCCCGCGTTGGTGCGCTTCAGCTCGGCGAGCAGTAGGGCGCGGAAATCTTCGAGCAGGGCGTGGTGTTCGGGGACGAGAGCGAGGTTGGTCAGTTCCTCGGGGTCGGCTTCGAGATCGTAGAGTTCCTCGATTTCGTTTTCGACGAGGGTGCGGATGTATTTGTGGCGGCCCTGGCGCAACGAAATCCACCACGGCAACGGGCCTTGGTCGGCTTTCGCCGGGACTGCGCAGTCGGTTTGCTCTCCGAACTTGAGATAGAAGTGCTCCATCATGACTGACCTGTCCCAAGCGGCGGCGGGATCTTTTAGCAGCGGTCGCAGATCACGGCCGTGCATTGTCCACGGCAGCTTAACGCCCGCGACGCCGAGCAACGTGGGCGCGAGGTCCACGACGGTTACGGGCTGCTTGCACACGCTGCCGCGCGCAACCCGGCCGGGCAGACGAAAGATCATCGGGGCTTTGATGCACGCGTCGTAGCCGCCGACTTTCCATGCGAAGCCATGCTCGCCCCACGCGAAGCCTTGATCGGAGGTATAGACGACCAGCGTGTTGTCGAGTTGGCCGGTTTCTTCAAGCGCCTTCAGCAACTTGCCGACGCCTTCGTCGAGTGCGGAGACGAGCCGGTTGTAGCCCCGGACCATCTCCGGCAATGGCTGCTGGCGTTTGCCCTTTCCATAGAGCGGCATCCCGTCTTCGCGCTTCGTCCACTGGCACCACGTTTGCATGTGCGCGGGCTTGCTGGGGCGCGGCGGAAACACGTCGGGGGGCACGGGCGCTTCGGCGTCCTTGTATTGCTCCTTGTGGCGCGGGTGAACCGTGTTCGGCAGGTGCGTTGCGTTGTAACAGAGCCAGAGCATCCACGGCCGGTCGTGCTTGCGGCGCAAGTAATCCTCGGCGAAGCGCGTGTAAACGTCGGTCGAGTAGCCCGGCACGACAGCTTTTGGCGCGCCGTCAATGCTGAGGATCTGGTCGTTATACCAGTCGCCTTTGATATCGGCCTGGTCCCAGACGACGGAGTGGTCCCAATTGCGGCCGTGGCCGGCGTCAGGGCCAAGGTGCCATTTGCCGATCATCGCGGTGTGATAGCCGGCCTTGCGCAGTTCGGCGGGCCAGTGGCGGCAGACTTGCGGGTCGTAACTGCCTTTGACGATGCCTGTGAGGGTCACGCCTTGAATGCCATGCGGCAACAGGCCGGTGAGCACGCACGCGCGGCTGGGTGTGCACCATGACGCACCGTAAGCGCTGGTGAATCGCACGCCGTCGGCGGCGAGCCGGTCAATGTTCGGCGTCCGCACCCACGGCCATGCGCCTTGGTCGCGGTAGCAGCCAAGAGTGCGGTAGCTCTGGTCGTCGGTGTAGATGAAGAGGATGTTGGGACGTGCGGCCGGGCCGGCCATCGCAGCGACTGCGAACGCAATCCATGCGGCGACGAGGAAGAAACGGCAGCGCATCATAATTCTCCTGTGTAGCGACCGCAGTCGAATTAAAGCACACAGGGCAGTGCCCTCACAACAGTCATTTTCGGCTCACGTTGCCAGTCGCGCAGTCTTACCGGGAATGTGGGGCCTCAATATCTCGACAACAGCCGTGGAGTTACTGATTCGCCTGTCCGGAGTCGGGGCGCTAATGCCCCTCCTACATTCAAAACACAAGGTTCCAGTTCAACCGTCGTGTTCACTCCATCGCCACGACGGCAATTTCATAAACGCCGATAGCAGGCACGGTGAACGTCACGAAACCAATTTCTTGTTTGAAAGATGCCGTGATGTCGGCAGCGTGCTCCGGGCTGGCAAGCGTGACGGACTTGGCGGTGCGGCCCTTTGGCAGCGCGACACGGACAGCGATGTCCTTTTGTGGTTTGTCCATCTGGTAGTTCACCAGATGCACCATGCGACGAGCGGGTTGTTCGGTCAGCTCGGCGCAGAGGGCCTTCGAGTCGCATGTGATCGACAGGGAGAGTTGCCCGCCGCACGCACGACGGATGGCGTCGAGCCAGTCACCTTTCTCGTCCACGCGCACAACGCGATCTTGCGGCAGATCGTCCAGCGCGGGCTGCTTGCGAGGGAACATCCATTCGTTGTGCGTCGCCAGCGGACCGATGACGCAGAGCCGGCCGCCTTTGGCGACGTAGCGGCGGATTGCCTTCACTTGCGCGTCCGAGAGCGCGACGCAGCCCGGCATGATGAGCACGGACCAGCGGGAGAGTTCGTCGAGTTGCTGGTCGAACACCAACTGGAAGGCGCCGCGGTTGGCGATGAGGAGGTCTTCAACATCGCCGGTGAGCTTCGCTGTTTGCCGGGGGGCAAACTGCATCGAGGGATGACTCCGGAACACGCCGACATCGGCCACAACCTTCGCATCGCGCAGCAGATCGTGGCGCTGGTGGTAGAACTTCACGAACGGCAGCAACGCGGGCGACATCGGCCGTTCGTTGCCGGGATATTCCCAAAGCTGGTCGTATTCAAACCAGCAGATGCAGCCGAAGCAATCGAGGTTGAAGGCCATGGACTCGGCGGCTTCGAGCGGGTTGATGGTGTAAACAAACGCTGAGTTGTTCAGGCCGCGCGCTGCCTTGAAGGTGCGAATGCGCGTCGTCAACTGCCCCTTCACGAAGCCGGGATGGCGGCCTTCGTCCCAGAACGCTTCGCCGCCGCGCAGCAACCGCCCGTGGTCCACCGCCCAGCGGATCGTGGGACTGATGCCGGCCGGATTGGTTTCCATGAGGACATCCGGCCGCAGCTTGCGCGCGTAGCGGGTCATGGAGTGAAACGAATCGGAGATGGACTGGCTGCAAAAGTCCGCCCACGCGCGACCGAGCAGGTTGGTGCAGGCGCGGTCGGTCGGCGGCGTTATCGCAGCGATGTCGGTGATGCCGTTTTCCTTCAGCAACGACGCGGGAAATGTCTTGCGCAGATACTGTCGGAAACGCGCAGCCGAGTTCGCGTCGTGACCGGGGCCGATGACATAGTTATCGAAGTGAACGAGGTCGGTGCGCATGTCCTCGACAGCGAACCGCACGATCTTCCGGTAGAACGCCTCCGCGTCGGGATGATTGCGGTTCCAATAATAGCGGTAGCCGGCCTTGCCATACGTGACCGGTGTGCCGTCGGGATTGAGCACAACCCAGTCCTTGGCCTGCGGCATCTCCTTGAAGAACAGTTCCCAGATGAATGCCCCACTGTAGGTGTAGCATCCGACGCGCAGCCCGGCGTCGTGGCAGAGTTTGGCGAACTTCACCGCATCAGCCATGCTCTCGCGTTCCGCTTCCAACCCGCCGCCCTTGTAGCAATGCATCATCACGAAGTTCACGCCGAGTGCCTTGAGCTTCGCCACCATCTCCGGGCCGTGTTCGCGTTCGTAGGCCGCGCGTTGCTCCGCTGTCGGCGTGTAACCCTCCGCGCCATCGCGCCGCACGCGGAACAACAGCGGTTCCCAACTTCCCGCCATCACAATCCCGTCCCGCCGCAGCCATTCCGGGCGTTTATCGCCCCGCAGTGTGAGCAACAGGGTGTCAGCGGCGAAGGCTGGAGAACTCGCTGCCGACAAAGTGACGGCGAGCACCATGGCAATTCTTATCATCTTGGTCTTCATGATCGCATCCTCATCAAATGACCGAGCACTCCGTCCCGCAGAGCCGAACGCTCGGCTTCGCCCCGTAGGGGCGGTGCGAGAATAGCCCGGCGTTTCAACGCCGGGAACGTGATAGCAAATTCCACAGAGTCCCGTAGGGACGATTGATCTTCATCCCCACACATAGCGTTCATCCCATTCGATGCCATGCTTCTCCATGAGTGCGCGATACTCGTCTTGAAATGATCTCTTCGCGTGGTGTGCTGCTGGGCCGTTGATATACGCAATCGTGTCATTCACACGCGACTTGCTGACGCTGAACGCGCCGTAACCTTCCTGCCATGCAAAAAGGTCGTGTTCCGGGAACGCGTCGTGAACCCATTTCGATGAACCGCCCTTGATGAGTTGCACGGCCTTGGCAACCGGCATCGTCGCGGGCAACGACAATAACACATGGATGTGATCGCTCGTCCCGCCGACGGCGATGGTCTTCATATCGTTTTCGCGTGCAATGCCGCCGACGTAAGCCCAGAGACGTTCACGAACATCATCGGTGATTTGCTGGCGACGTTCCTTCGTACTGAAGACGCAATGCATGAAACACGCAATGTAGGAATTGGCCATAGGCGTTTGAGATGTTTCGTTCAGTCGTCCCTACGGGACTCCGGTGATTTCGTTTCACGTTACCCGGCGTTAAAACGCCGGGCTATTCTCATGCCGTCCCTCTGGGACGGCGAGGCGATCCATATTCAGGCTCTAACAATGATGATCATTGTTATATCGCCCGACGAAAATTCTTCCGCTTTCTCTTACATGCCGCATTCCTGTGTTACTGCAGGTATTCAGACGAAGTGTTGCAGCATCAGCAAAACTGTATTCTCGGATTTGTTGATAAAAATGAGCGTCGGCCTCGGTGAAGTCAATGCGCCGTCATCTTCGGCCACGTGCAGTGCTTCGGACTTGCCTCCGACACGCTGCAAGCATTGCGCGCCAGTGCGGGCGTAGGAACGCCGGCTGTTGCAGCGCGTCGCGGGCGTATTTGCGGCCGGCTTGCGCAAGGTCGAGCTTCGCCTCGATGCGCATCTCGTCGCGGTTGTTCGCCAGCGCGAGCACGTGCGTGTCCGCTGCCACGATCTTCGAGTCGCCCGCGGACCAGAATCCGCCGCCTTGCGGGCCGACGGTGTTGGCGAAGACGTAACACACTTGGTTCTCGAACGCCCGGGCGACGATGCCGTCGTGGCCGCCGCGCTTGGCCTTCGACACGGCGAGTCGATCCAGCCCGGCGTTCGGGTGAAAGAGGATTTGCGCGCCCATCATCACCGGCAGACGGACCAGTTCAGGATAGCGCCGCTCATGACAGATGATCGCGGTGCACGGCACGCCGTCGAGCCGGAAGAAGGCCAGCACGTTGCCGGGCGCGAAGAACTTCGCGTCGCCGGGCGTGAGTTGAATCTTGTGGTAGCGAAACAGCTCGCGCCCGCGCCGGTTGAACACAAGCAGCGAATTGTACCATCGGCCCCGGGCGCGCGTCGGCGAGCCAACCAATACATTGCAGTGATGTTGGCGCGCCACATCAGCAACGGCTCGCAGACCCGCTTCAACCGCCGCAGGATCCAGTTCGTGAAAGTTGATGTTGTAGCCGGTGACGGCAGTCTCCGGAAACAGGATGGCGTCGCCGCCCGCTCGCGCGAACTCGCGGGTGTGCTGCTCGATGAACGCGACGTTTTCCGGAATCGTGCGCCGGAACTTCATCTGCACCGCGGCGACTTTCATTTGCGTTTTCATGTCAGGGACGCGGTCCAGAGAGGGCCTTGACGGCGGCCTCGATCCTCGGTTCATAGGTTTCCTTGCATTTGTTCACCAGCCGGCACGCGACGCAGACCTCCTCGGCGAAAACCTTCTTCGTCACCTTGGTATTGATCAGGCGATAGAGTTCGTCGGCGCTCATCGTGTCGCCGGGCTTCATGCCCAGCACGTGAATGGCGTTCTTGTCGGAGGTCATCGAATTCGCGTTGTCTTGCGGATGCGTTGTCAGGCTTCTTTTGCAGTGCGCTTTCTCGCGGTCCCACCACTCGCACGGCGCGCAGATGTCGTCCACGCCAATGACGACCTTGATCTGCGCCTTGGGGTTGGCCCGGATTTTCTGCGCCACGGGGCCAAGCGTCTTGTGGCTGGACTTGCCGGTTCCCAGCGCATCGAGCATGTCGAAGAGGTGATGGCCACGAATGACGATTGTTTGCGGCGGGTCGGCGGCGCGCACGGCGCAGCCGAAACCCAGCGGGCAGAGCACTGCGGCTCCGGTCAGCGCGGAGGTTGTCTTGATAAAATCACGGCGGGTGGTGGAAAATGTTGCCGGACGGTCATCTGCGGTCTTCATGGTTACTCCGAGGTTTGTGGTTTCCTGCTCCGAAACCGAACATGCGTATTCTGGCCGAGGAGGGTGCGGGCGTCAATCGCCAGCTTTTCATCGGGGGAAGTGTCTTCGGTGTTGACTTTTGCCCCTTGGAAAGCCTAGCGTGACAGAGTGAACCAAGTTGCAAGGAGATCGCTTATGAGAATGCGTTCATGGTTTTGGGCTGGTGGGTTGGCTGTCGCGCTGGTGGGTCTTTCGACCGTGTCCAGCATGGCGGGCGACGATGCTCTGCGACGATTTGGCCGTGGCTTGGGCAATCTGGTGTGGGGTTGGACGGACTTGCCG
>CAZGGF010000454.1:0-2279 GCA_964524715.1 uncultured Verrucomicrobiota bacterium
AGGAAATGCCGCGCATCATCCAGACGCTCGACAAGGGCACCTACGACGTGGGCATCGTGTTGAAGAAACTCAAGGCCGTCGGTTTCAAAGGCCCGATCGGCCTCCAGTGCTACAACATCAAAGGCGACCCCCAAACGCTGCTGACCGGTTCAATGGCAGCTTGGCGAAAGATGTCAAACCTGCTTAAGTAACCGGCAGCTCGCGAGAACATCATGAAACCTTTGCCTACCTCTCTGGCGTTTGCACTCCTCACCCTGATATCCACCCTGCCCCTCCTGGCAGCCGACCCGCCGAACACGCTGACCGCCGAAGAAAAGGCCGCCGGCTGGCAGTTGCTCTTCGACGGCAAATCACTCGCCGGCTGGCGCGCCTATAAGACGCCCAAAGGCACGGGCGAGATCGGGCCCGGCTGGAAAGCTGAAAACGGCCTGTTGAAGAAACTCGCCGGCGTCAAAGGCGGCGACATCATCACTGTGAAGCAGTATGACGACTTCGAGCTGACGTGGGAGTGGCGCATCGAGAAGGGTGGTAACAACGGCGTGAAATACCTCGTCACCGAGCAACGTCCCTCCGCGCCCGGCCACGAGTACCAGATGCTCGACGATGAGTTCGAGAAGTGGGCCAAGAAGCCCGCGAAGGATCATACGGCTGCGTTCTATGAGGTGTTGCCGCCGGTGGCGGACAAAGGCTACAAGCCGGCGGGCCAGTGGAACTCTTCCCGAATCCTGTTGAAGGGAAACCACGTGGAGCACTGGCTCAACGGCAAGAAGGCCATCGAATACGAACTCGGCAGCGACGTTGTCAAAGCTGCCGTCGCAGAGAGCAAGTTCAAGAAATTCCCCGACTTCGGCCAGAAGATCAAAGGCTGCATCATGCTGACCGATCACCATGACGAAGCATGGTTCCGCAACATCAAGCTGCGCGAACTACCGGCCAAATGACCGAACCTGATGGCGCAACGCGCAGACATGAAAGCACTACGACCTATTCTGGCGGGACTCCTGTGGTTCCACGGTCTTGCCGCGATTGCCGGTGAGAAACCGGCGTTCGGTTGGGAATTCATGCCCAACGACACCGGTTTGGCCCTCATCAACAAGACCACCTCTCTGCCCGTCTGGCGTGCTGTGTGCGACCCCGCCCTGCCGAAGCCCTACATCTACCCGCTCGCCACGATCGACGGCACCGAACTGACTGCGAACTCGCCCGCCGACCATGTCTGGCACCACAGCCTGTGGTTCGCCTGGAAATACATCAACGGCATCAATTACTGGGAGGTGGATAAGAAGACCGGCCTCAGCGCCGGCCGCACCAACATCAAGTCCGCCAGCTTCCGCCGCGGCGAAGATTTCTCCGCGCGCGTCGAGATGGTCATCGAGTATGCCCCGCCCGGCCAGCCGCCGGTGATGCGCGAAACGCGCGTGCTGGAATTCACCGCGCCAAGGACGGATGGCTCGTATGCGATTGACTGGGACGCGAAGTTCACCGTCGGCGACGCAGACATCACGCTCGACCGCACGCCGCCCAAGGCCAAGAGCGGCGGCTATGCGGGTCTCTCTCTGCGATTCCCAAAGGGAACCACCGGCTGGAGTTTCCTGACAAGCGAGGGCGCGCACAACTCCGACGAAGGTAACGGAAAACGTGCACGCTGGGTGGATTTCTCCGGCCCGACCAAAAAGGGCACGGTCGCCGGCATTGCCGTGTTCGATCATCCATCCAATCCGCGTTATCCCACGGCATGGTATCTCAACGAGAGCCATCCCTATTTCAGTCCCGCGCTGATCTACCAGAAACCGATGACGTTGAAGGCCGGCGTAAAGATGCGGCTGCGTTACCGCATACTGGTCCACAACGGCGCCGGCAATGCCGTCGCGCTGGAGCGCGAGTGGAAGTCGTTCACGAAAGATTAGAGAAAGGAACCCCCATCATGATGACCCGTCGCCATTTCCTCAAACAAGGGAGCATCGCCACCAGCGCATTGCTCATCGGCACCCACCGCGCGTGGGCTGGAGCCAACAACCGTGTCCGCCTCGCCGTCGTCGGCATTCACGGCATGGGCCAGAGCCACATCAGGGCTTACAACGAACTGCCCAACGTCGAGGTCGCGGCGCTGTGCGACATTGACGAGAACCTTTTCCCGGAGGTCATTTCCAAGCATTTCACCAAGAAGAACCGCCCCGCGCCGAAGACCTACACCGATGTCCGGAAGATGGTCGAGGACAAGGAGATTGACGGTTTCTCGGTCGTCACTCCGAACCACTGGCACACGCTCGCGGCGATCT
>CAZGGF010000455.1:0-2049 GCA_964524715.1 uncultured Verrucomicrobiota bacterium
CATGGACACCGGCGAGTCTCATGGTGCCCAGTACCGGAGTCTCCGATTTGCGGCAATGAACGGCTCTACATAAACGAACGATCTGTATGCCGGCTTTTTCACCGCGGCGCGTTAGTCAGCTTGAGGTTGTCGAGATAGAAGACGGTCTTTGCGTTGGCGGTGCTGCAAAAGCCGAACCAACGCAGCGCCTTCCAGTCGGGGCTGCCGTTCTTCAGGCCGGTGAAATGGCGCGGGGGCTCGCCGGGTAGCGTCACGGCGAGGTCCCATGAGCCTGTGGACTGTGCGCCCAAGCCGGCGCTCATCTCGAAATGAACCCATTTGCCCGTGGGCATCGCCAGCATTTCTTTGCCTTGAACGAACAGCTTGCCACCGCTGATCCGAAGGCTGGGCCCGACGAGGTAAGGATGACCCTCTCCACGCCATTCGTGAAACAGGATCGCACCCAGCTCGACGCGAATGTCAAAGCTGAATCGCGTGACCCCGTTGGTGTGGCGCGGGTCGCAGTAGAAGTGCGGGTTGAAAGCGTGCTGCAAACCCGGCGCGTCGGTGATCTTCAAGCTGCGTTTGCCACCCGCAGCGGTTTCCTCCGTGACAGCGATGGAGTCGCCTTTCTTCTCGACTTGGACCTGTGCGTCGGCGAGCGGCGCGCCGATGGGCGACAATTCGAAGTCCTCATTGATCGCCAGAGGCAGCGGCGGCGGGGGCTCGGGGGCGAATTCGACCGGCGGATACTTCACACTGTTTGCCAGCCGAATCCACGCGCGGTCGCCATAGACGCCGGCCTTGGTGTAGTCGAACGGCTTGAAGCCGATCCTCACAGCCGGGGAGCCGGTGCGCAGCCGGAAGTCGCCCTTGCGCGGGTTCACGAACTTCGGGTCGGCGATGAGCGAGTGTGTGTCTTTGCCGAGCTTCTGCCACTCCTCGAAGCTGAGGTCGTTGAACTTGATCGGCTCGCCCGATTCTTCCCAGTAGAGGTTATTCTCAAACTTGACGTTTGCGTCCTTGGCCGGCCGTCCCAAGAGCGGCCCGCCCCGCCACAGGACGATGTTGCGCTCGAACGTAAACGACAAATGCTGCTCGATACGCGAGCGTTGGATCTGGCCGTCCATCGAGTAGGCGAGGATATTGTTGCGGACAATGTTCTCGCGGCCGTAGTGTTGGTGGTAGCCGCCGGTCTTGGTGTTATAGACGAGGTTGTTCTCCAGCGTGATGCCGGTGCTGCCTTCGTCGTTGTAAAGACCCCAGCCGCCGCGGCCGTAAAGGTCGTAGGAATAAACGTCATGGATGCGGTTGTTGCTGACGCTGGTGCCGGGCGAGACACCGAGTGTGTAGACGCCACCCATGTCGCTCAGCACGCCCCAACCGATGTGGTGGATGTGGTTGAAGTCGATTGTGTTGTGATGAGCGAGGCTTTCCGCATAGCCCCACACCCAGCCGACGGACACGCCCGAATAGCGGAAGTCGCTGATCTCATTATGAGTGATGCGGTTGTGCGGGCTGTGGCCGATCCAGATGCCGATACAGCCTGGGAAGATGATGCCACCGCTGCGGATGATGTTGTTGTCCGCGACGATGTGGCTGGTGTGGCAAACGGGATTCTTCAAGTCCGCCTTCCAGCCTTCGCCGATGCGCAAGCCGCCCGCGCCGAGATCGTGGATGTAGGTGCGTTCCACGCGGCAATCGCGACAGCCGCGCCGGAACCAAATGCCATAGATGCCCAGGTGACCAATCTCACAGTCAATCAGCGCGACAGCGCGCGCGCCGTCGGCTTGAATCATGCCGGGGATGGATTGCGCGGCTTGTCCGTCACCGTGACCCTGTTGTGGCAGGATGTATTGGCCATGGCGAAACGCCAGCCCGCGCAGTGTGATGTGTTCCACGAAGCTGCCCTTGTCCGGGTCGCCTGCGAAACTCACGAATTGTTCGCAGACTGGCGCAACGACCTCCGCACGCGACATGTTCTCGCCGGGCAGCGGCTTGTAGTAGAGCGTGCCATCCCGGTCGAGAAACCACTCGCCTGGTGGTGCTTCGCGGAAGTTTTCAACATGG
>CAZGGF010000456.1:0-2417 GCA_964524715.1 uncultured Verrucomicrobiota bacterium
CAAGAGCGCGCCGAATGTGAAGATCACCGGCGAGATGACGTTCCGCACGCAGATGCTCGACGAGATGGGCGCGGACACGTTCGTGGTGTGGGACACCTCCAACGACGAGAAGGCAACGCTTTGGGGCGGCGTCATGACCGCGACCGCCTACGGCAAGGGCGTGAAGGCGGCGTGCATTGATGGCGGCATTCGCGACACGAAGCAAATCCTGGAGAAACCGTTCCCGGTTTATTACAAGCACCGCATCCCGAACGGCTCACTCGGCCGCTGCCTCATCACGCACTACCAGGTGCCGATCAGGATTGGCGACGTGGTGATCAAGCCCGGCGACGTGATCTTCGCCGATTGCGATGGCGTCGTCTGTGTTCCGCGTGACATCGCCTACGACGTGCTGGTTCGCGCCGAGGAGATTCGCGCCAACGAGAAGAAAATCTTCGGCTGGGTCGCCGAGGGACAGAGCATCCACCAGATCACAAAGAAGGGTGGGTATTTCTAAAACGTTGGGCGAAAGGGTGGCCAAACTACCTGTGGTTCGCGCCATGAAACGAGTCTGCGTCTATTGCGGTTCATCGTTCGGTAATTCGCCCGGCTATGCGGCGTTGGCCGGGTCCTTCGGCGCGGCGTGCGCGCGGCGCGGGCTGACCGTCATCTATGGCGGGGGCGGCGTCGGACTGATGGGCACGATGGCGGATGCGGCGCTGGCGGCAGGCGGCAAGGTCATTGGCGTCATCCCTGACTCTATGATCGCGGAGGAGCGGGCGCATCACGGGCTGACGGAATTGATCGCGGTGAAGACGATGCACGAGCGGAAACAGCAAATGGCGCAACTGGCCGATGCGTTCGTGGCGTTGCCGGGTGGCATTGGCACGCTGGAGGAGGTCATCGAGATGTTTGCCTGGCTGCAGCTCGGTCTTCATCTCAAGCCGGTGGGTTTGCTCAACGCGAACGGTTTTTACGACCAGTTCCTGAACTTTCTCAATCACATCAGCTCCGAAGGTTTCGTCAAACCGGCCCATCTTGCGATGCTCTCGGTCGCCCGTGACGCAGATTCGTTGCTGGATATGCTGGCTTCGACCCGCCATGTATGCCTGCCCAAGCCAGTCGAGCGCACCGAGTCGCGGCGCAACAAGGCCACCCATACGCCAGACTCCAGTTCCCGCGCGCATGGCGACTGAATCTGGAAATCACCTGTGAGAAGAGCCGCCACATCACCCGCGTTGGCTGGGCCGCCATCAGGCGATCGGACGGTCGTGGAGAATATGCCCGGCCTCGTGGCATTCTGGACGTTCTGTGAGGAAGGGGGCCGGCCGCGCATTTCCAGCGGCACGACGGAGAAACACCCTCTCACTGAAGTCGGCGGTCCCATCGCGCGCGTCGCAGGCGGGCCTTTCTCTGGTTACTCGGCGGGATTGAACGGGAAACAGTTCCTTCGCATCCGCTACGCTGAAACGGGAGACCTCGACATTTCCGGCAAGGACGCGCAGGTCTCGATGTTCGCCGTCGTGCGGCTCATTGATCTCGAGGTGAGCCGCACCGTCGCGGGGATGTGGTGCGAGGGCAAAGGCGAGCACGACGACGGCGGCACGCGCCAATACGCGACGCTCCTGAACATGCCGACTTATGGCGGCGGACGCCGGCTCGTACCGCACATCTCCAGCGAGGGCGGTGTCACGCGCCGGGCCGACGGCAGCGCGTTTCCGTGGTGCTGCGATTATGCAGTGACGGCACACGAGGTGCCGGAGGAACAATGGGTGACACTGGGCTTCACCTACGATTCGAAATACATTCGCGCCTACATCAACGGCGTGCTCGACGCGCGCCCGCTTGACCCGGTGAAGGACCAGCGTGCCGACCGCTACTTCACACACGAGGGCCCCGGCGGCAGGGATCGCGGCATGAATCCGTATTTTCACGGCCGCGGCATCTTCCGTTACGACCCCGTAGCGCACGCGAAGACCAAACCGATGGGCGGCTCGGATTTCTGTGTCGGCGCGCGCTATGCAGCCGGTTCGCAGTTTCCTGAAGGCTCGACGACCCGGGGCCGCCTTGGTGGTCTAGCCGTCTTCAACCGCGCGCTCACCGATGCCGGGATGAAAACGCTGCACGACGCGGCGAACATCGGGGCTTTGAAATAGTATGAGACGAACTGACAAGGAGATTACCAGTCGACGGCAGATGGATGAGATCATCCGCGGCAGTCTCGTTTGCCGCGTGGCGATGGTGAAGGACGGTGCGCCTTATATCGTGCCAATGTCGTTTGGCTACGATGGTGTGGCGATCTATTTTCACACGGCGCCGGAGGGAAAGAAGATCGAGTGTTTTCTGGCCAACCCGCAGGTTTGTTTTGAGTTCGAGCACAACGTGGAACTGCGCCGTCATTCGCAGATCGCATGCAAGTGGAGCTTTAACTTCGAAAG